>DMFR01000221.1:9945-21326 GCA_003450125.1 Prolixibacteraceae bacterium
TACTGGCCCTGATCATGCTTGCCGCCCTTCTGATGATCAGCCGTGATGCCGGCATTTCAGGCGATGAAGAGGTTCATTACCTCCATTCTGAAATGGTTTACAATTACTTCAGTACCATGGGCCATGATCAGTCATCCATTGATACCCCCAAAACACATCTTCAATATTACGGGCAATCGTATGACAACCTGACTACCTTTCTGATCCATTGGTTCGGCATCAAAGACATCTACGCCTTCAGGCACCTGATGAGCAGCCTGGCAGGCTGGCTAACTATTGTGGTAACAGCCTTGTTTGCAGCCTATTTCTCGGGCTATGGAGCATCCCTTTTTGTTCTATTGCTGTTTGCCGTTTCACCTACCTTCCTGGGTCATGCCCAAAACAATCTGAAAGACATTCCTTTTGCCCTGGCCTATATGGCAAGTATTTACTATTCTTTGAAACTTGTTTATACGGAAGGGAAACCCACCTATAAAACAATCCTACTGCTGATTTTAAGCATTGCCCTTGCCATAGGAATCCGCGCCGGAGGCTTACTATCGGTGTTCTACCTGGGGTTTTTCATGTTCCTGAAAGTCATGATGGATTGGCTTACACACAAAAGTCTGGACTTGAAAAGCGTGAAGAAATACCTGTTCCTTTTTACTGTTATTTTCATCTCAGGATACCTTCTTAGCCTAATTACCTGGCCTTATGCCCTGCAAAACCCTTTGCTGAATCCCTGGAAATCCTACCAGGTGATGACCGATTACCCGGTAACCGTGCGCCAGATCTTTGAAGGAAGGTTCGATTGGTCCGATTTCCACCCCTGGTATTACCTGCCTAAATACATGGCCATTACCATACCATTAATCGTCTTTCCAGGGATGGCCGCTTTAATTTTCTTGGCCAAAAAGAAATTTTCATCCAACCACAAAGTGCAGTTGCTGCTCGTCGCCTTTACAGTCTTGTTCCCACTGGTCTATGTCATACTGAAAGGATCAAACCTGTATGGATCATGGCGCCATTTTCTGTTTGTCTATCCGGGCATTGTCCTCCTTTCGGCACTTGGCTTTCATGCCTTATGGGAAAAGTTTCAACAGCGCATTTTGCGCATAGGATTTATTGTATTACTGCTGGTCTTATCGTTTCATCCTGTGCGCTTTATGGCCGCCAACCACCCCTATTATTACTTGTATTACAATCAGCTGGTGGGCGGACTGAAAGGCGCTTACGGAAATTACGAAACCGATTATTATTACCATTCCATGCGTAAAGGGGCTGAATGGCTTCAACAATACCTTAAAAAGGAGCCACACAACAGTCCCGTTATTGTAGGAGGCAACTTTCCCATCCAATGGTATTTCCGAAACAACACGGACGTTAACTTTGTCTATATCCCCTACCAGAACCGCAGTGAATCCGATTGGGATTACGCCATCATCGCCAACAGTTATATACCGGCTTGCCAGTTAAAAAATAAAACTTGGCCTCCTGTCAATACGATCCATACCATCACCGCTGATGGAATACCGATTTGTGCAGTCATTAAGCGCGTTACCAAAGATGATCTGGAAGGATTAAAGGCCCTTGAAAAGGGAGATAACATTAAATCTGCGCTTTTATTGCAAAAAGCAGTGCAGGCAGATCCTCAAAATGAATGGATCTGTTATAAATTTGCACAATCTTTGGCAAGGCAAAACAGGAACGGGGAAGCGGTTCAACAATTTAATAAGAGCCTGGAGATTAACCCTGAATTCGAACCTTCCCTAATCATGTTGGGCGCACAGGCGCTGATCGGGTATGACAAGGTAAAAGCTGCCGGTTATTTCAGGAAGGCCATGATAGCCAACCGTAAATACATGGATGCTTACGTTCAACTGGCGGCAATTTACGGTGAAACCAATGTAGAACTGGCGCGTAAAATTCTAAAGGACGGCCTGAAGATCAATCCGCGCTACAAACCTGCCCTTCAGGCTTTGGCCAATTCCTATCGAAGGACGGCCCCGGAAGTGGCCAGGAAATACGATGAATTAATGAATACTTTAAAATAACGTTTAAAATCAAAACAATGAAAAAATTAATCCTATTTGCCTTATTCGCCTTGTTGTTCGTTGGAGGTCCATCTGCTGTTTTTGCGCAGGGCGAAGATTCAACAGACGTTTCACTGGACGCACCAAAAGATACCATTTCTATTGACAAAATGGATCCTACCTTTTACAATGAAGAAACACCCAAAGAAACTTCCAACACCATGACCTATGCCGTGATCGGGGGTGTTGTTGTGATTGCAGGAGCCGCCTTCTACTTCATGAAAAAGAAAAAGAAATAAGCGCTTTATCCCAAGCGATAAAAGAAGCCGGCCCTGGAAGCCGGCTTTTTTTGTTGAAATAAATAGGTATATACTTCTACTAATGCCTGTTAAATATATCTGTTCAAAATATCGTTAAACAGTTCATTACTCTTTCTCCGGTTACTCCGTTTAATGTCATACTGTCAAATCAATACAGACTCAATACAGAGTCAATACCAAGTCAAGTGTTAATGGGTACATTACGGGTACATTACGGGTACATCACGGGTACATTACGGGTTCATGAACCCATTATGTACCCATTATCTACCCATTATCTACCCATTAACACTTGACTTGGTATTGACTCTGTATTGACTTTGTATTGACTCTGTATTGACTCTGTAGAATTCGAATCATGTCCAAAGCTTACGCTAATAGACAGGAAAGAATATTGGTATAACTTAAAGGGAGAAGTAAAATGTGTTTATGCGGTTAAAAATATAAACATATAAACAATAAACACATAGGCACATAGTACACTTAGTTTAAAACTATTCTATGTGCCCTATGTGCCTATGTGTTTATTAAAAAGGAAATAAATAAAAGGAATGGTCTTGCCGGATTATTTCTTATAGAAGTTCATTTGTTGCATATAATCCCAGCTGCGGTAAGGCAGGAAATGACGGATATCCTTGCCGGCCTTGATCGACTCGCGGATAAAGGTAGAGGAAATTTCCATCAAAGGGGCATCGGCTACCTGGACGCGGGGGTACATCTTAGCCTTTTCAGGATTGAAGCCCGGACGGGGGTATACAATGATGTCGTAATTGGCCAGCAATACTTCGGAATTTTTCCATTTGTTGATGCTTTCCAGGTTATCTGAACCCATCAGGATATAGAATTGATGGGTAGGATATTTTTCGGTCATGTAGGCCAGCGTATCGATCGTAAAAGAAGGCTTGGGCAGACTGAATTCTACCTTGGAAGCCCGGAAACGCAGGTCATCGCCAATGGCACGGTTGACCAATTCAAGGCGCTGGTAATCGTCCAACAGGGTCTTCTTCTTTTTAAGGGGATTTTGAGGACTCACCACAAACCAAAGCTGGTCGATCTCGGTGTATTCGACCATGTAATTGGCAATGGCCATGTGTCCCACGTGAATGGGGTTAAATGAGCCAAAGTAGAGTCCTGTTTTAATCATGATGTTGGGTTCAATATAAATTTAGCTATTGGCTGATGGCGTCTGGCAACTGGCAATAAATGCACGGATACAACATTCGGCCTCTTCAAAGGCCTTTGCAAGATCATCATTGACGATGATGCAGTCGAACTGGGGAGCAAAAGTCAATTCAAATTCGGCTTTTGCGACGCGCTTTTCAATCACTTCCATAGCATCTGTTGATCTAAAAACAAGCCGTTTGCGCAATTCATCAACCGATGGCGGTTGCACAAATACTGCAAGAGCCTCATCCCCATAATACTTCTTGATGTTGCAGCCGCCTACCACATCAATATCAAAGAGAACATTTTTACCGCTTTCGCGGATACGTTCAACTTCAGACTTCAGGGTTCCGTAATAGGTTCCCGGGTAAACTTCTTCCCATTCCAGAAATTCATTGTTGTCAATTTTACTTCTGAATTCTTCCTCGGAAAGGAAATAATAATCCTTTCCATCGGTTTCAGTGTGTCGCTTTGCACGACTGGTAGCTGATATGGAGAATTCGAGGTTTAAATCCTGCGTAAGCAAGTGCCTGACAATGGTCGTTTTACCTGCTCCAGAGGGGGCTGAAAATATGATTAGTTTGCCTTGGTTCATTTATTAGATTGTGCTTTTATTTATTTTCTGACTCAATGGACTGGAAAAGAATTTCATATATTCTTCTGGCAATATTATAAAGCTTAATACTTTCGTTCATTGTAGGCTTACCTGTAGATAGCAATCCTACTTCTCCCGGATACCGAGAACTCGTATATACATTATCAAGCATTTCAAGTTCCAATTCATCGACTGATGAAATTAGAAAGGATTCTGTTAATGCATACAATCTTGTTAAATTATGAATGCGTGACATCCTAATTCCTTTTTCTTCGATCAGGGCTTTAAATGCTTTTTCTACACTCTGTTGAGCATGAAATGCAACTACATTGGTCACAAATTCATCACTGAGGTTATTTTCACAGCTACGTAAATCAGTTTGGGCAAATTCAAGCCATTGTTTCGTGCTTGCTTTCATAGATCACAATTCCTTTTGTGAGTAATTCTTCAGAAAAGTTGGTGTTCGCCAATTTAAACTGTTCGAACATGGGTATGGTAAACACCATTAAATCAATCGGTATCTGTTTGGCAACCGAACGGATTAATGAACTGACCTTTAAGTATAATTCTTGCTTTTCCTTAAAAGTAACAGGCATGCTATGGTCATTAAGAACAACAAAAACATCCAAATCACTATCCTGGTCAGGTGTCCCGTAGGCATACGAACCAAATAATATAACCAGGAAAGGATCTAATTTACTTAGGATGCTTTCAAGTTGTTGTATGTATTTATTTTCTGGTACCATAACAATTCCCTTTTATAGGACATTCAACACTTGCTCTTTGATTTTCTCCAGGTTATCTTTCATCTGAACGACAATGCGTTGAAGGCTGCTCTCATTGGCTTTTGAACCAATGGTATTGATCTCGCGACCTATTTCCTGAGCAATGAAACCAAGCTTGCGTCCTGAGGGCTCTGTTTCGTCCATTGTTTCGGTGAAATAGCTGCAATGGTTGGTAAGGCGAACCTTTTCTTCATTGATATCCAGCTTTTCCAGGTAATAAATCAGTTCCTGCTCAAAACGGTTCTTGTCTATACTCCCATTCAGTTGCAGGGCATCCAGGCTATCTTTGATCTTGGCCCTGACGTTTTCCATCCTCTGGGTTTCAAAAGGCTCAACCTGTTGGAGCAGATCAAGAATGTTGGCCACATTGGCAACAATGTCCGCTTTAAGGGCAAGGCCTTCCTGATCACGGAAACGGTTCAGCTCTTCCAGTGACTTGATCAGGTTTTCACGAACCACCAGCCATTCGGTTTCATCCAGTTCATCATACACCATCTTCACGGTTTCAGGAAGACGCATGATGCTTTCCATAATGGTTCCGTTGATCTCAAGTCCCAATTCCTTGTGGATGGTCTTCATCTGGCGGTAATAATCCTTCACAATGGAAACATTGATCTTGGAAGTGCTTTCCGTTCCAAGGTTGTCCAGGTAAAGTGCAAAATCTACCTTTCCGCGGGTAAGCATTTCGGAGATCAGACGGCGGATCTCAATGTCTTTCTCCCTATACATGGCCGGAATCCGGGTATTGATATCGAGCTGTTTGCTATTGAGCGACTTAATTTCAAGGGTGATTTTCTTATTTCCTACTTCGAATTCGGTTTTCCCAAATCCTGTCATTGATCTGATCATTTATAGATATTTTAGAGTGCTAAAGATAATACTTTGAATGCGAACATCAAAAAAGAACGGTGGAATATGGTTTTAAGGACATTTAGAACTTTTTTCATAAGGTATTAATGTGTAATTTCTTTGACTAAAAAACATGTAATGCTTGTATAAACGACTGTCTATCGGTACGATAAAAATACAGATCTAAATACTTTGTTTATACCGATTGATAAGTTACATTTGTCTTTAATCAAATGAATTGTATCTAATTGAAATTAAGGTTTATATATCCTCGAGACGTTGAGGCTGGTGGCAACCAAGGTTAATAACATGGACAACAACGAAATAAAATATACTTTGCCCGAAGGGTGGATCTGGACAACAATTGGAGAAATTGGTATTGTTGCTAGCGGAGGTACACCCCCAACACGAAATCCAGAATTCTGGGGAGGTGATATTGCATGGATAACACCATCAGACTTGTCAAATTATAAGAATGTTTACATTAGTAAAGGAGCAAGAAACATTACCAGAATTGGTCTAGAGTATTCATCTGCAAAGCTTTTCCCAAAGGGAAGCATACTTTTTTCATCGAGAGCACCTATTGGATATGTGGTCATTGCAAAAAATGAAATGTCCACAAATCAAGGATTCAAGAATATCATTATAACAGAATCACTTATTAGTGAATATGTATATTATTACTTAAAGACAATAAAACCATTAGCAGAAAAAATGGCAAGTGGCACTACTTTCCTTGAACTTTCAGCAACAAAATTCACTCAAATACCTTTTCCTCTTGCCCCATTGAAGGAGCAAAGCCGTATTGTTGCCAAAATTGAAGAACTTTTTAGCGAATTGGAACATGCCGAAGCTGGATTGATAAAAGCTCAAAAAATACTGAGAGTATATCGACATGCATTGTTAAAGAATGCGTTTGAAGGGAAGTTGACTGAGAAATGGAGAAATGAAAATCCTTTAAAAATAAATAAAAGTGGAGAAAATTTTAATATTCAACTTCCAAATGGTTGGATTTGGAATAATCTAGGAAATATTGCACAAATTTCAATGGGACAAAGCCCTCCTGGAAATACTTATAATACAAAAGGAAATGGATTGCCTTTAATTAATGGACCAGTAGAATTTAATAAGTCTCCCTTTTCTAAAACTAAAAAGGTAAAATGGACTACCAAACCGTTGAAGATCTGCGATGAAGGAGATCTATTAATCTGTGTAAGAGGTTCAACTACTGGAAGACAAAATATTGCTGGATTTACTGCTTGTATTGGGCGAGGTGTAGCAGCAATACATGCTTCAGATAAAATTTCAATTGATTACTTGGCTTATTTTACTTATTTCTCCCAAAGGAAGATTTATGAAATGGGAACTGGATCAACTTTCCCAAGCATTTCAAAAGAACAGATTGGCAATATTCTTGTGCCTCTATGTCCAATTAGTGAGCAAATTCAAATTGTAGAGGAACTTGAGAAGCGATTTACGTTGATTGAAAACTTGGATAAATCAATTATTAATGCATTTTTAAAAATTGAATTAAATCGCCAGTCAATCTTGAAGAAAGCCTTTAAAGGGGATTTAATAGCTCAAGATAAAAATGATGAACCAGCTATTAATCTTTTAAATAAAATTTTTCAAAAAAAAGATTTATACATTCTTGACCAAAAGTTGATAACAAAAGAAAAACCAATAAAGAAAAAGTCGATGGATACGAACTATACGATAAAAGAAATCCTTGAAAAAACGGTTCAACCCATTGAATCGCGAGAATTGTGGTTAAAATCAAAACACAAAGACAATATTGAAGAGTTCTATGCTGAGTTGAAGAAAATTGAGCATGAGATAAATATAATTATTGAAGGAAAAGAATCATCAATAATTCTAAAAAGATGAGAATTGACTATGTCTATATTGAAGAGTTTAAGAATCTGAAAAAGGTTAGGATTGATTTGGATGAAAGCCAAATGAATACAGTGCTTTTAGGCCAAAATGCGACCGGAAAATCAAATTTTTTGGAAGCACTAATACTTATCTTTAAACATTTGGATTTAGAAGAAGACCCACCAAAAGGGTTAAGGTATAAAATTGAATATCAAATCCAAGAAAAAAAGATTTCCGTTGATTTTTCTACTGGGAAATATATTTTTCATGTATTTAGCAAAAATAATGTGAATGGAAAGGAATTATGGCTAAGCAATTCCAAGTCAATGTCAAAAGCTGAATTCTTTACACAGAAGAAATCTTTCCTTCCTCATTACATTTTTACCTATTATTCTGGATTAAGCGATCGATTGGATAAATTATTTTGGAAGCATCAACAGAAATTCTATTCACAGATTATTAAAAAAGATTTTGATAAAACGAAATTAGATGACTTGCGTCGTCTCTTTTATGTAAAGCAAACACACAGTTTTTTCGTGTTACTTGCTTTCTTTGCTCTACGCAATATTGAAAAGAAAACCTCAGATTTTCTGTTGGATACTTTAGGAATAGAGGATTTAGAATCAGTTCTGTTTATACTAAAAAAACCCTCATGGACAGGGAAAGGTGATGAACGATTCTGGGGTGCAGAAGGATTGGTTCAAGAGTTTTTATCCGAGCTATGGAATTTCTCTTTAGCCCCAATTTACTATCCGCAAACCATATATCCTGATTTTAGAAGTAAAGGTGTAAAACAAGAAGAACTATACTTGTATATAACTGGAAAAGAAAAACTACATCAGTTCTCAGATAAATATTTCAAAGGTCTAAATATTGAACCTAATAATACCGATTTGTTTAAAGCACTTGAAAGTACTTACATATCAGAATTATTGGATGAAGTTCGGGTTCGGGTAAGAAAAAAAGTTGATGGAGAAGTAATTTTTAAAGAGTTAAGTGAAGGAGAGCAGCAATTATTAACTGTTATTGGATTATTGATTTTTACTCGGGAAAAGGAATCACTGATCCTACTTGACGAACCTGACACTCACCTAAACCCAATTTGGAAATATGATTATCTACACTTTCTCAGAAAATATGTAAAATCACAGAACGTGGGAGATGGGAATACCGATATTGAGGAAGAAGATAAAACAACTCAAATTATTATCAATACACATGATCCTTTGGTGATTGGAAGCATGGACAAATCGCAAGTTCGGATATTTCAGAAAGATATAGAAACAGGCCACACTATTGTAATAGAACCAGATATAAGTCCAAAAGGATTAGGTGTAGCTGGAATCCTAACAAGTGAATTATTTGGATTACCAACAATTTTAGATAAAGAAACACAAGAAAAACTTAATAAAAAAAGATATTTGCAAGGACGTTTGATGAGAGAGAATTTAAATGAACAAGAATATAATGAATATCACATACTCAAAGCTGAATTAGAAAAATATGGGTTTTATGACGAGGTAGAAGACCAGTGGTTTAAAATGTATTTGGCAGAAATGTCCAAACATGAACTGATGCAAAAAGTTGAATTCACTGAAAAAGAGAAAGCCTTTTTGCAAGAAGAAAGCAAAAAAGCTGTTGAAAGAGTACTTGAAAAATTAAGCCCTAAATCATGAGACACATACCGATTCAAAATCTTCAGGAAGAATTTGACGAAATGTATGGTACTGGTGCATTTGAGTCTTGGAAAATAAAAGCCTCAGAGCATTTAGAACAAATAAAAAGTATGAATCCCGACGAACGATCTAACCATTGGAAAAAAAATAATATTTGGATGGATTTGTATCCTGCATTATCTCGCTTATCAGGACACAAATGTTGGTATTCAGAAAAAAAAGAAAGCGAGTTTTCTGTTGATCATTTTAGGCCGAAAGCATTATCCAAAAATCATGATGGTAACAAAATTCAAGAAAGTGGTTATTGGTGGCTTTCCTATTATTGGGGAAATTTCCGTTTAGCTGGGAACTTGGTTAATCTATTAAGAAAGGACCGATTCACTGATGAAGAAGAAGTATACGGCAAAGGAAATTTTTTCCCTTTAGACTTAGAAAACGGGAGTAAGGCACAGGAAGGGGATTTATATTGCACAATTGAAAGCAGATTATTATTAGATCCTATTGTTGCTTCAGATACTGAAAAGATTTCCTTTGATCAAAATGGCGAACCTTATCCTTCTTACAGTGAAGGTGACGACCTTAAAAATTATATGCGAGGAAAATTATCCATCAAGTATTATGGATTGAAACACACACCATTAACTCGGGAAAGAGCAAAGATATGGGTTAATTGTAATAATCTAGTTGAACTAACAAATAACTATCTGAAATATAATATTAACAATCCTGCTCTAGTAACTAATAAGCTAGATACTTGTTTTGAGCAATTTGCAGAAATGGCTAATTTTAAAAGTCCCTTTTCAATGGTAGTAAAAAACTACCTGCTTTTTAAATGCAAAGAGACAAATTATGAATGGTTAGAAAAAGTATTGAAAGTAATATGACCCGGGAACATATTAAAAATATTCTGAAACAAGGCGAAGGGATTCGGGTTGAGTTTAAAAAGGCTCAAAACGAACTTCCGGAGAACCTTTTTGAAACTATCTGTGCCATGCTCAACCGCACGGGTGGAGATATTATTTTGGGTGTGGATGATCAGAAAAACTTAATTGGCATTAATCCAGAAAAGGTAGATGAATTGGTCACTCGTATTGTGAATCATAGCAATAACCCAGAAAAGCTAAATCCCCCTTTTATTCTTTTCCCCAAAGCGCTTGTTATAGATGGCGTAAGTATTATTCATATACAGGTATTTGAAAGCTCACAAGTGCATCAAACTGCCAGAAGAACTTACGACCGCAGCAACGATGGGGATTTTTGGGTTAAAGACCCTCAACAAATTGCCGAATTATACAATAAAAAACGGAACCACTATTCTGAAGGGTTTATTTATCCGGCATTTCGTTTTGAAGATTTTAATCAAGCCCTTTTTCCCAAAGTACGCAATTTGATCCGCAGTTACAATGCGGATCATCCTTGGTTGGAACTGAACAATGAACAAATGCTAAAAATGGCTGGGCTGTGGGATCGGGATTATAAAACAGGAGAAGAAGGATATACATTGGCAGCAGTCTTGCTCTTCGGAAAAGATGAAGTGATTCAAAGCATTGTACCGCATTACAAAATAGATGCATTGGTTCGTCGTGAAAATACAACCCGTTATGATGATCGGTCATATATTCAAACCAACCTGATAGAAGCCTATGAACATTTGCTGGATTTTGTAGCCAAACACTTACCCGACAAGTTTTATCTGGAAGGGGATCAGCGAAGGAGTTTGCGTACCATTATTTTTCGTGAGTTGGCTGCCAATATCATTGTCCATCGTGAATATACCAATGCCTTTCCAACCACATTTGTAATTACCAAAACTGCAGTAATTACCGAAAATGCCAATATTGCCAATGGGTTAGGACCTATTTCAGTTGATAACTTTAAACCTTTCCCTAAAAATCCCACCATTGCCAAATTCTTTATGCAATTGGGAAGGTTTGATGAGTTGGGATCAGGAATATTAAATATCAACCGGTTTTTAAAAGCATATTCGGGGCATGATAATCCGCAATTTATAGAAGGGCCTACGTTTAAAACCATTATTCCACTTAACGATGAGTTTGAAGAAGATATTGCAAAAGATAGAACAAGTGATAAGATAAATGATAGAA
>DMFR01000221.1:21496-24450 GCA_003450125.1 Prolixibacteraceae bacterium
TAAGATAAATGATAGAATAAGTGGTGCTATTAAAAATGGTGCTATTAAAAATCAAAATAAAGGCGTCCTTATCAAGCTTGTTAAGCTTTCTCAACTCATTTATAAGACACCATTATTGAATGCAGAAGAATTAGCCTCCAAAATTAAGGTTTCAGTATCAACAATAAACAGATATCTAAAGATCCTTAAAATAATCGGAGTTTCTGAATTAAAAGGGGCCCGTAAGACAGGTGGATATTTAATTACGAATTCATTTCAATCAGAAATAAAAAAAATTAACGAAAAATGACAACCAATACACTCGTAGCAAAAATATGGTCGTTTTGCGACACTCTCAGGGATGATGGTCTAGGTTATGGTGATTATCTAGAACAATTAACCTACTTACTATTCCTGAAAATGGCAGATGAAAACAAGACGCAATATAATCTTCCTGAAGGATTTGATTGGAAAAGTTTGAAAGGAAAAGAAAAGGGGGATTTATCGGAACAGTATAAAGATATCTTGAAAAAATTGGCTGAATCAGGAGGAATGCTGAACAAAATTTTTGAAGGGGCACAGAATAAAATACACGATTCAGCAAAGCTAAAAAAACTTATCAATTTGATTGGTGAAGAAAACTGGACGAACAAAGATGTTGATATCAAGGGAGAAATATACGAATCACTTTTACAAAAGAATGCTGAAAATAGCGGGGCTGGCCAATACTTTACTCCACGTGCTGTAATCAAGGCAATGGTGAATTGTATTCAGCCTCAGGTCGGTGAGACCATTGCAGACCCAAGCTGTGGAACTGGTGGTTTCTTCTTAGGAGCCTTGGAATACTTGCATGGAAAGAAGCTGTCGGATAAAGCTAAAGAAACTATACGTGTAGATACGTTTCATGGCTGGGAGATTGAAAAATCAACAGCCCGACTGTGCTTGATGAACTTATTCTTACATGGAGTAGGTGATTTGATTAAAACACCGGAAATTGATGTAACTGATAGCCTAAGAGTAATACCAGAAAATAAGGTCAAGATAGTTTTGGCAAATCCCCCATTTGGGAAAAGCAGTAGCGACATACCAAGTAATGATGAAAAGCATAACAATAAGGAAGGATATATTTATCGACCAGATTTTTGGATTACCACAAGTAACAAGCAACTGGCCTTTTTGCAGCATATCATCACTTTGCTCGATGAAAATGGGCGTGCAGCTGTAGTATTGCCTGACAATGTTTTATTTGAAGGGGGTGCAGGAGAAACCATCCGCAAGCGGTTGTTAGATGAACTGAACCTGCACACTATTTTGCGTTTACCAACGGGAATCTTTTATGCTCAAGGTGTAAAAGCCAATGTCCTGTTTTTCGAAAAAACAGAAGGAAAAGATCAACACAAAACCAATGAAGTTTGGTATTACGACTATCGAACCAATATAAGGCACACTCCCAAAAAGAATCCACTGCGTTATGAGCATCTGGAAGATTTTGTAAAATGTTACCATGCAGATAACCAGGACTTGCGCAAAGAAACGTTCAATGAAAAAGAAAACCCAGAAGGACGTTGGAGAAAATTCACCTATGATAATCTAATTTCACGAGACAAAACCAATCTTGATATTACTTGGCTTAAAGATGAGAATTTGATTGATTTGGAAAACTTGCCTGAACCTGATACACTTATTGATGAGATTATTGAAAATATTCAGAGCTCACTAGAAAGCTTTAAAACGATCCGGGATTCTCTAAACTAGATCATTTTAAGCAATCACACCCGAACCAATCAACTCATCGCCCTCATACCATGCCGCAAATTGCCCGGAGGTGATTCCACGCTGTTCTTCATCGAAGAGGATATACATTCCGTCTTCCCGCTGGTAGATGGTTGCCTTTTCCAATGGCTGGCGGTAGCGGATACGCAGGTCATACCGTCGGCTTTCACCTGCATTCATAACAAGGTCAGGGCGTATCCAATGTATTTCTTCCTGTGGAATAAAAAGCCCTGGACGATACAATCCCGGGTGTTCGGTTCCTTCACCTACATACAGGATATTGCGGTTCACATCAGTTCCCAATACGAACAAGGGATCAATATGACCCCCAATATTGAGTCCTTTTCTTTGGCCAACAGTATAGTAATGGGCGCCACGGTGTTCGCCTATGACCTCACCGTTCCATGGCTTGTAGGGAAATGCAGAACAAAGTTTGCGGAAGTTTTCCTCGGTCCTTTCAATGATCTTTTTCTTGGCTATAAACTCAGCTGGGATTTCAATCACATTGCCTGTTTTGGGTTCCAATTGCTGCTGAAGGAAGGTAGGCAGATCAACTTTCCCTACAAAACAGATGCCTTGGGAGTCCTTGCGTTCGGCGCTTGGAAGATTGGCCTGACGAGCAATCTCTCTCACCTGTGGCTTTTCCAGATGCCCGATGGGGAACATGGCTTTTGACAACTGATACTGATTCAACTGGCAAAGAAAATAACTCTGATCCTTGTTGTTGTCCTTCCCGGCAAGCAGCTGATGGATCACCTGGCCCTCCTTTTCAATCTGAGAGGTACGGCAGTAATGGCCCGTAGCCACAAAGTCGGCATTGTATTTCAGGCATTCATCCAGGAATATATCGAATTTGATTTCACGGTTGCAAAGTACATCAGGATTGGGCGTACGGCCTTTGCTGTATTCGGCAAACATATAATCGACCACCCGTTGCTTGTAATCTTTGCTCAGGTCAACAATATGGAAAGGGATATCAAGCTTTTTGGCCACCATTTCAGCAATCATGGCATCATCTTCCCAGGTACAGCGCGAAGTAATGGTACCGGTATGGTCGTGCCAGTTGACCATGAATAAGGCCACCACATCATGGCCCTGTTGCTTGAGCAAATAAGCGGCAACACTCGAATCAACACCTCCTGACAATCCAATAACTACACGGCTCATTTATAAGAGTTTCAAGTTCAAAGTTCAAAGTTTCA
>DMFR01000221.1:24518-25044 GCA_003450125.1 Prolixibacteraceae bacterium
TCAAAGTTCAAAGTTTCAGGTTGAGCGCTGCAAGGTATAAAGACCAGCGTCAACCGAGGTGCAAAAGTATTGAAAGCGTGGAACTTTTGCAAGGTAATCTTCTCAAATCAGAAAGCCCCGGCACATCTTGCTTTGAGCAAACTGTTATCCCGGGGCTTTTAGGTATAAATAAAACTTATTAGATCAATTGCATATGTTTCTTGTAAAACATTATTCCGCTTTGCTTCTGGCCAACACGAATTTAGTGATCAGTTGGGCTTCCTGATCGGTGATTTTGGCCTTGCGCTTCATATAGGGAATTTCTTCTTGCCAATGACTGCTGGTGAATTGCTGGGGCAGGTGCAAGTTGTGACAGCTCCCGCAGTGTTTAACATACAGCGTACGTCCCATCATTAAACTGTCTGTTGAAACTCCTGTATGGCTGGCATCCTCCATGGTGGGCAAGTACAAGGCAGGGCTGCAGGCACAAAATAGCGCCCCTATCAATAAAATGTTTCGTATTTGTCTTTTAAAATGCATAGGAAAA
>DMFR01000221.1:25175-25803 GCA_003450125.1 Prolixibacteraceae bacterium
CAATCCATCGTCATCAATGAGGCTGCGACCTCCACCTTTTAGGTTGGCAAGTTGGGGCATCAGGGTAAAATTCACCCAGAAACCATCGCCAATGTATGCAACTCCAGGTCCTGCGGTTAAGATTGACTTCTCGAGTTCCCCTTCTGCAAAAACATTCTTGTTCATGATTTCAGCTCCCGCAAACCATCTGTCGTTGATTTTGTAGGAAAGGCCATAATTCAATTCAAGGTTGAATTCCTTCTCCGTTTGAGCTTTCAAATCATTTCCCTGTTGCTCGAATTGTTTTTCGAATCCAAGTTCTCCCACCAGGTTAAAAGCATGGGTAAGCCTTCCAGTTTGTTTGTCCAGGATCAGTTTACCTTCCAATTCTGTTTCTGTGGGAGCAATGTTGTATTCAAAATAGACTGCTGATCCTAGTTTATTGGCCACCGGATCGGTGAACTTCAGTTTCCATTCATTGGCAAAGCTGTAGGAATTATTCGTGTTCAGGGTCTGAATCCCGTTTGTTTGGGTAATTCCCTGGCTGTATCCATAATTGAGGTAGAAGGCTGTCTGGAGCTTTCCTCCCAGTCCTATTTCGAATTCCAGGCTGTGATCAAGTCCCCGGTAATAATCCTGTCGTCCGGTT
>DMFR01000221.1:25904-29996 GCA_003450125.1 Prolixibacteraceae bacterium
TGTGTATAAGAGACAGGTAATAATCCTGTCGTCCGGTTCCCAGTGTGGACCATACTTCCAGTTCCTTTTGTCCCTTATTGAGTACGTTACTTTGATAGGTATAGGTAAATACGCGGTCTTGTGCTTCTACCTTCACAATTGCCAAAATTGCCACCAACAATAGAATCTTTTTCATCTTGCTTTTCGTTTATATTTTGTGAAAGCAAAACTACAGGTGCAAGTATTAGCAAACCATCCCTAAAAATGGGGATTTATATCAGGTCGTCCTGATTGATATCCCCCACATCGATGATCTTCTTCAGGATGGCATACATGGTCATGCCTGAAGCGGATTTGATGCCTGTCTTTTCAGATATATTCTTACGGTGGGAGATCACCGTGTGGGTGCTGACAAACAATTGATCGGCAATTTCCTTGTTTGAATAACCTTTGGTGAGCAATTGCAAAACTTCTATTTCCCGTTTGGTAAGCTCTGTATCGGTATCTTTGCTACTGACGGAAAGAAAGGAATTCAGGATTTCATTCACCTTATAACAGATCAATGCCGAGGTGTCGCTCAGGTTAATGGATTGATTGGAATAGTCTGTTGTCGTATCCAGGTGAAGGGTAAGGAACTGAAGGTGGCCTGCGGAAAAGAGGATCTGACGAATAAAAGAACCGCTCTTTTCATACTCTTCTGAAGTCGATATCACCACTATATTCCCGTCCATCTTGGGATAATCAATCATCTCGTCGCCACGGTGAAGAGCAATGACTTCGCTAGCCAGGCTGCCTTTTAGAATCTCAGCAAGGCCAGCCAAAACCAGGTCTGATGAACTAATGACAATTACTATCGATCGATTGTGGCTGCTAATCATGGCTTACCAATAGCTTTTCGAGTTGTTGAACTTTAGGGATCAGGATATGGTCCTCGATGCGCGAATGATTTTTCAGGTCTTTCTCGAACATGAATAAATTATACAGAAAAGCATTGCCCCTGTTCTGATCATAGTTAGGGGGCAAATATTTAATGATGATATTTTTTAGGTCATCCATCTTGTCGTCCATGTTCGAATGTTCCTTTTCGAAGCTGGTAATGGAAAACGAGGGATACTTTGTTTTGAATTGATCTCTCAGCGAGGGGTCTTCGATCACCGCATTGAGTTCCAATATGTAGGGAAACATCTCACGTTCCTCGAAGTTGATATGAATGACGAATTCCTCTTTAAACTTGGCATAAAACTTCCTGACCAGTTCGTTGTCTGAACTCTCCTCAGGACTGGCCGAGAGAAACAGTTCGATCAAACGGTCGTTTTCAGGAATCAGGTAATCCTTATAATACTGGTGGGTTTTGATCAGGTAATCAATCACTATTGTAACGGGAAAATCAAGCAGCCGTTTCTCGGGAAAATAAGCCTCGTAATGAAAGACATTGATGATCTCGACGAAAAAGTTGAGATCGATTCCCTTTTCTTCACAGATATTGCTGATAGTTTCATCGCCAAAACCTAGTTTGATACCAAGACGGTTAATGACTGGCAACAATGAATGGTCTTTAAGAATGACTGAAGCGAGTTTATCGTTTTCGTTAAATAATTCCATACCCTGAGAAAATGATTGATGTTTAGCAAAGACAAAAGTCTGGATGAAATGTTCATAAAGATAGTAAAACCTCGCTGTAAGTGAGATGTCTTGCAATCTTTATTTGTAATGTTCTAATACTGAATATTACTTGCTAAACCATAAAAATATACTCTCGCTATTTAAATCCTATACCAAGGCTAGTTTTATCTATGCCTGTACTAGGGTTGGTGTAGGGTTGGTCTTAAAAGAACCATTCAGGAAGGTGAACTTATAGAAGATTAAAGTTAAAAAAAATTCTGTCAGGTGATTTATCCTACATGGCCTATCAAAAAAAGAAAACCCCACTTGCGGTGAGGTTTTTATAATCTTTATGAAGAAGAATCAATCAGTTTCTTGTTTACGGTCTTCTGCTCCAGAATGACCTTTTGGGCTTCGCTTCAGTCTGGGCTGAAGGATGGTTCGTTGGCCTGGTTTCCCTGTTGCCTGAGGTTTCCCTTACCGCCTGGCCGTTGTGCTCCCTACGGATAGGTTTGCGGGCTGTTTTGGCAGGTGCTTTCTCTGGTGTAAAGTCAGTCATCGCGTAAGGGTGATCACTTACCACTGGTATGGTTTGAGATATCAACCGTTGGATATCACGCAGGAACAGGATTTCAGTGTTGTCGCAAAATGAAACGGCGATACCACTTTGACCTGCACGCCCGGTTCTTCCAATCCGATGGATATAGGTTTCAGGAATATTGGGGATTTCGTAATTGATCACATGTGACAAATCATCCACATCAATTCCGCGGGCAGCGATGTCGGTAGCCACCAATACCCGTATCTTTCCACCTTTAAAGTCAGATAAAGCTTTCTGGCGAGCATTCTGGGACTTATTGCCATGAATGGCCTGTGCCTGGTGTCCGTTCTTCTGAAGGAACTGAACCACTTTATCGGCGCCATGTTTAGTCCGGGTAAATACCAGGGCAGAAATGATTTCAGGGTTGCGCAGCACGTGTAAAAGCAGGCTGCGCTTGTCAGCATAGTTCACCATGTATAATTGCTGCTCTACCTTTTCAGCGGTGGTCACTTCAGGAGTCACTTCAACCTTTAAAGGATTCTTGAGTATGGTAGCTGATAGTTTCACAATATCAGTAGGCATGGTAGCCGAGAAGAAAAGCGACTGACGTTCCCTGGGCAATTCAGCAATGATACGTTTTACATCATGTATAAAACCCATATCCAGCATACGGTCGGCTTCATCAAGGACAAACAGTTCAATACTGCGCAAATCTATATAACCCTGGTTCATCAGATCGAGCAAACGGCCCGGGGTGGCAATCAGGATATCGATTCCCTGGCGCAGGGCATCTGTTTGCGGACGTTCGCCCACTCCACCATAAATAACGGTGTGTTTCAACCCTGCATATCGTCCATAGGCTGCAAAACTTTCGCCAATCTGAATGGCCAGTTCGCGCGTTGGAGTGACGATCAGCGACTTAATTTTGCGTTTTCCTTTGGAAGGAATGTGGGTGTCATAAAGGATTTGGATGATCGGAATGGCAAAAGCTGCCGTCTTTCCTGTTCCTGTTTGTGCACAACCAAGTAAATCTTTTCGCTGAAGTATGATGGGTATTGCTTGTTCCTGGATGGGGGTTGGTGTCTCGTAACCTTCTGTTTTTAAAGCCCTCAGGATAGGCTCAATTAAATCTAAATTTTCAAATGACATTTTAATAATTTGGAAAGGCCTTCAAATCTATTTTGCTTGAGGGGCCTTTGTGTTAACGGTGCAAATTTAGTGATTAATCCGACAAACCACCTGAATTGAGAACTAATACTTGTTTTTGGCTGTAAAAGAATAGGTTACCTTAATGTAATTCGACAATTTGATAATTCGATAATTGCACAATTGTAGAATTGTAGAATTGTCAAATTGTCAAATTGTCAAATTGTCAAATTCCCATTTCTTTAAAAGCTGCGAATATCTTACTGGACTCAAATCCTCTCCCCATGGCAAAGCGCATAAGCTTGTTACGTTTATCGAGCTTGTCTTTGGCCTTGATGGTTTTTTCCTTATCCTTCAACAACTTTACCAATTGATCTGAATAGGCCTCCTCTTCAATCTCTTCAAAGGCGGATTCCTGGATGTCCTTACTGATGTTTTTAGCATGAAGCATAAAGGCGATCTTTTGCCTGCCCCAGTGGTTAAAACGAAATTTATCTTTCACATACGCCCTTGCAAAACGCTCGTCATCCAGGTATTTTTCTTTTTTCAATTGACTGATCACAGCCATCGAATCCTCTTCATTCAATTCCCATTTCTTCAATTTTTCCTGAATGTCAAAGGTGCAGGTTTCCCCACGGCTACAAATGGTTGTAGCCTTTAGGTAAGCGGATTGTTGTTCGGGCGAGAATTCCATCGGATTAATTTTGTGCCTTAAAGATACAACAACTCTTGGGTCTGAGCATTCAAAACACTTCAGAAAGATAATAAAATATTATCATTTTCTTCTTCCATTTCCTACAGATCCTACGAATCCTACGTCCTAT
>DMFR01000220.1 GCA_003450125.1 Prolixibacteraceae bacterium
ACCTTATGCAGCCGTGTAGTTTGCAGGATAAATATTTCCAGTTTGGATTGAATGATCTGCGGGAATAGATTTCCATCAGTTTCAACCGACAGGAAGGGCAGGTTCACGATTTGAGACCCATTCAGGGAGAAAGGTTTGCCTGAAGCAGCAGCCTTGCCATTGACGTTCATATTCACATTCAGGATGGATTCGGCCACACGGGAGGGCATACACCCGAAGGGGCCCAAGGCGATGATTCCTGAAGCATGGTGAACGATGTCAGCCAGGGCGCTTCCTACAGTAAGAATGGCTTCTCCTTCCATTTCGATGGGGATCAACTCCTTGGAATGGTTGATGATTCGTTCAATATCCAGGGGTTCATATTCCACAAAGCCTGATTGGGACAAGATATTCTTGATGCGAAGTTCCACCTTTCGTTGAACGATTTCCCTGAGTTTAAACTTCAGTCTGGAGTTAAATGATGGGAGGTGTTGTTTATACAATCCTTTGATCTGATGATTGGCATAAAATAAATACTCTCCAATGGGAGCAGTTTTAATGACAATGTGATGTTCCAGTAGTTTTTCTACCAGTTCCCTTCTGGAGAAATCTTCATTTCGGACGTATATTTCACCTACCAAAGCCACCTTTACAGCATCATCAAAAGAAATAATCCTTTCAATGGTATTGAATACTGCCGAAGAACGTTTCAACTGATTGTAAATTTGTTTGGAAGAACCGTTTGCAATCTGATCTACAATTTTTTCCCATTCCTTATCGAACAGCTCAAGTGCGCTTGTCTTATTGACCGCAAGGGCTGCGATGGCATGATACACATTTTGCATAACGTCACCGATGGTTATGCCAATGAATGCCCTCATATAAAATTTATTGCCTAATCCGCTGTATGAATCTTCATCGGTCAGGTTCATTACTCCCTGGTTGATCAGCTTTTTATTGGCAATGATGTTTTTCAGATAAACCGTGTATTGTCCCTGTCGGCAAGGACCGCAACTGGTGGTCATAAACAGGAGCCTTATTTCATCGTGAGTTGGATTGTTGTTGTGATGGTTCACCATTGCACCGGCACAAAGGGTTAGGGGGATACATTCTTTGGAGGAGGTTAAACCTCTTCCGATTTTTAAAATCTCGAAGGTATTTTCAGGATGAGGTTCCGAATTGATACCGCTGTAGCGGAAAGAAGCAGACAATGCTTCTGTGCCAAAACGTCCCATGCGAGGAATGATCACCTTTACATCCTTGTCCCTTAGATTGTGTATTTTCCCGAAAGAATCGGTAATGATATCTCCATGAATCTCAACGACCTTAAAGTCAGAGATAACTTCATTGAGCATTCCTTTCTTTGTGAGTTCTCTATACTTGCCGATGATATCAATGGCAGCTTCAATGCGGGTATTCAAGCCTGCATCCGCCGAATGGCTATCCAGTTCAAGGGTCAGGGAGGGTTTATTGCCCATGATCTTGCGGAAATAGGGAACGATCATTGAATCAGGACCGCAACTAAAATTGGTAATATAAGTTCCGAAAAGTTGAGAATGGTTTTTTACAAACCTTGCAGAGCGTAGAATCTGATTCCCCGCTCCCCAGTACATGTTTTCCCCACTGTCGAGATCCTCACTGGGGATAAAATCATGGGGGATGAGCGTGATATTTCTGGACGAGAATTTCTGGGGAATTCCAAGGTTTGCTTCCTTGGCAAAGGCATTGTAGGATCGTCCAAATAGCACTATGGCCATCTTTGAGGGATCTGTTTCCAACTCCTTGAGTGCCACTTTTCCGTAAGCAGAGAACTGGGCAAACATTTGCTTCAATTGCAAGACCGAATATTCAAAGGCAGTAACAGCTTCCGATTCTTTTTTCCCCAACTCCAGGGCCAGCTTGGTGAAACTGGCTTTACTACTCTCATATCCTTTGGAAAAGTTGAATACCGGCATCAGCAGTTTGATCCCTTTGAGCGATTCCTTAAAAGTTGACTTTAAATAATAGGGTTCAGACTGAAGAAGGACACAGGATTTGTTGTAATTCTTCTCCAGCGGATCATATACTTCAGTAATATGTGGAAGGAAAATGTAATCGGGCTTTAAGTCAATCAAGCCCTGCAAGAATCCATGAGCCAGCTCTGCAGGATAACAAAAAGATGCCTGCTGTTTATTGATGCCTTCTTTTTTTGCAACTTCCCCAAGCAGAACCTTAAATCCCAATTTAGAAAAGAAATTGTAATATAAAGGGTAAAGTGTATTGGTTAAAAATGACTTTGAAATGGCAACAACGGGGGCATCAGCCCCAAGCCGATAGTCTTGTATATATTCTTCAAAGACCAATTGTTGCCTGATACGAACAAAATTGGTACTGATTGTTTCAGACTTCCCTAATTGCTTGTCGAGATAAAATTTGTTGCAGGCACCCCCGAAGGGTATTTTCTTTCCATCAAGGAGAAGAATATTGATGTTGCATTTGCGGTCGCATCCTTCTGGTTGTCCTTTACAGACAAATGATTTTGCATGACTAACGGTGCGGTTAATTAATTCATCCAGGTCAAAGAGCTGCTCTTCCATTAAATGAAGGGCCATCTTTTCTTTGATTTCAAGGGCGACACCGAAGGCGCCCATCAATCCGGGTTCCGGTGGTACGATGATATGCTTGCCTGTTAATGCAGCCATGGCTACAGGCACCGCCTTGTTATAACAGACACCCCCTTGCATAAACACTTTGTTTCCAACCGGACGGTTCCCTTTGACCCGGTTGGTAAAATTCAAACAGATGGAATACACCAGTCCGGCAACAATATTGTCGATACTCAATCCTTCGTGAAGAGCATTTTTTATATCACTGCTGATAAAGGCAGAACACTGATCATTAAAATTGGGGGGATTGGAGGCCCGTAATGCAATGTCCCCAATTTCTTTATAGTCGATGTTGAGTGATTCCTTGGCGGCCTCTTCCAGGAAAGATCCGGTACCGGCAGAACAGGCCTCATTCATGGCATAATCAGATGGGACGCCGGCGGTGATATAGGTGTACTTGGCATCCTGTCCGCCAATTTCAAAGATGGTATCCACATCTTTATCAAAGTAGATGGTTGCATTGGCATGAGCCAAAATTTCATTGATGATCCCCTCGGTCTTGGCATGTAGACCAGAAATATGCCTGCCTGAACCTGTAACCCCCAACCCAATGATTTTCACAGGTGCATCGAGTTGTTGTTTTAGACTCTTGTAACAGTCAATGGAGGCCTGGATGGGATCGCCATTTGTGCGCAAATATTCAGTTGCCAGGATGGCATTATCGGACTGTCGCATGAGGATTGCCTTTGTGGTAGTGGAACCTACATCAAGTCCCAGGATGCAGATGTCATTTTCAACAGCCTTCCCAATATTGAATTCTTTAAATTCAACCAGGTGGACAAATTCTTTTAAATCTTTATGAAATGAAAATGATACATGTTCTTTTCGGAACAGGGCATTGGCATCTACGGCTGTAACCTCATGTTTGGTGGAATAGATGGCAGCCCCGAGGGCTTCAAAATAGTTAGCCTGATCAGGAATGGAGAGTTCTTCAAAATGTTCCTGCAGGGTACTTATAATTCTTTTATTTTGGGTTACACCACCTATCATCACAGCCCTTTTGCAGGAGAGGTGGGAAGTGAGTTCGATAATTTTATTGGCCATCATGCGGCACAGACCAGCAATCACATTTGATTTGAGGATGCCTTTGTTCAGGGCATGGGTGCAATCTGATTTACAAAAGACAGAACATCTTCCCGAGATATTGTATTCCTCATTTCCATCATCAATTGCCGTAGCTTCCTCAATGGTTAGCCCCATTCGTTTGATCTGTTGAAGAAAGAATTCCCCGGTTCCGGAAGCACACTTGTTGCCGGTCATGCATTTGGATATTTTCCGGTTGGTATCCAAGAGGTAAATCATAAAGTTCTCACCCCCTGCACTAATGATCATGTCGGTATCAAGCCGCAGATAATCAGCTGAAAGCTCAACAGCCTCTGCTTCTGGTATCGAGGTGATGTTGAGCAGGCTTCTGAATTTCCGGCCTGTGACTACTATGTTTTCAGGAGTTTTGACAGCGAATATTTCCTCAATAAATCGTTTTGGATTACCCTGGTGGATGAATGTCTGTTGGGAAATTAGTTTTATGCTTTCACCAGTTTTCTGAAGTTCTACAGTTGATATGGACGACGCTCCAATATTGATGCCCAGGTGAAAAGAAGTAGGTTCTGTTGTCATAGATAATTTTTTAATTTAGCTACTGATTTGTGATCCCTAAAAGACTATTAAGTTACAGAAAGTATTTCAATTTTTATACTATGATTTTTAGGGAACTAAAAAACAGATGGATTCAAAAAACAAAAACTTAACATTCAGGAAAAAAACAAAGTCTTTCTATTGATTTTTATTCAGTAAATTTATTGTAATGATCAGGTATAATGATCAATAATGAACGGCTGGCTTAAAAATATAGAATCGCTGAAATGAATTTGAGTGGATGGGTTTCCCATTAAAATCTTATATTTGCAGACTCAAAAACTGATCGTATGAGGTATTTGTGTAGTGTCATTTTCTTACTTGTAGGATTAAGTTCGTCGGTTTTTGCTCAAACTGATACACTTGGCGTGAATCCGGCTATCTCTAGTCAAACGGCCAAAATGGAAGAACTTCTTGGAAAATTAACCATCAGGCAGGATCCCCGGATTACCGATTTACTGGTACGTTATTCCCAAATCAATCAAAGAAGGCATGGAAGCGATGGGTTCAGATTGGAGATTTTCTTTGGTTCCGATAACAAGGCCCGTGAAAATGCTACACGGGTAAAGCATGAGTTCAATCTTATATTTCCTGATGTACCTGCCTATGTATCGTTTCAAACACCCAATTTCAAAGTGCGCATAGGCGATTTCCGCAACAAGAGTGAAGCTTTAAAATCAAAAGCAAACATTGCATCGAAGTATCCCAATGCCTTTATTGTAAAAGATAACATCCAATTTCCTGAATTAGTTACTGAAAGTTTAGAACAACCCGAAGAAAAATGAGTGAATTGATTAAGCATGAGTGTGGAATTGCATTGATACGGTTGCGTAAGCCGCTTGAATATTACAAGGAAAAATACGGAACCTGGCAATATGGCTTAAATAAGCTGTACCTTCTGATGGAAAAGCAACACAATCGCGGACAGGATGGGGCAGGAATTGTGAATGTGAAGATGGAACTTGACCCTGGCCAGGATTACATTACCCGACATCGTTCCATTGAGGCCAATCCCATTAAAAACATCTTTGAAAAGGTGGCCAAAGGAATCAAGAAAGCAGAAAAAAATAAGCCCAAAGATGCCGATATCCGGTGGATATACGAGAACGTGCCTTTCTCGGGAGAAGTTTACCTGGGGCACTTGCGGTACGGAACTTTCGGACGCAACAGCATTGATTTTGTGCATCCTGTAATGCGTCAGAACAACTGGAAATCCAGAACATTGGTCATGGCCGGTAATTTTAACCTCACCAACACCGATGAACTCTTTGAACGGCTGATTTCTTTGGGTCAACATCCAAAAGCCTATACCGATACCGTGACCGTTCTTGAAAAGGTTGGCCATTTTCTGGATGAAGAGAACCAGTTGCATTTTAGGCAATATAAAAACTCCGGGTATTCAAACAGGGAGATTTCACCCCTGATTGAGCAGAACCTCGATGTACAGAAAGTACTTGAGAATGCGAGCAAGGATTGGGACGGCGGATATGCCATTGCCGGTATGTTCGGTCATGGCGATGCCTTTGTCATGCGCGATCCATCGGGAATACGTCCTGCATTTTATTATTACGACGACGAAATCGTGGTGGTGGCATCCGAAAGGCCTGTCATCCAGACTGTGATGAATGTAAAAGCCGACAGTGTTAAAGAAATAAAGCCAGGTGATGCATTGATCATTAAAAAGGATGGTTCGGTTTCCAGTAAAATGATCCGTGTGCCTCATACCCGCAGGTCATGTTCATTTGAGCGTATCTATTTCTCACGCGGAAGCGACAAAGATATTTACCAGGAACGCAAGATGTTGGGCAACTTACTTTCTCCTGCAATCCTGAGGTCGATTAATTACGACATTGAAAACACTGTATTTTCATATATCCCCAATACAGCTGAAACCGCTTTTTATGGACTCGTTCAGGGTGTAAGGCAATATTGTGTCGATTGGAAGATCAAACAGCTCAAAGAGCGTAATGGAAGCATTACCAACGCAGAGATGGAAGCTGTTCTGTCGGTTGAACCCAGGGTGGAGAAACTGGCCATCAAAGACGTCAAGCTGCGTACCTTTATTGCCGATGATGCCAGCCGTGATGATTTGGTAGCCCATGTCTATGATGTCACTTACGGGATCATTCGGGAGAATACTGATACACTGGTAATTATCGATGATTCGATAGTGCGTGGAACTACCCTGAAGAAGAGTATTCTGAAAATTCTTGACCGCCTGAACCCAAAGAAGATCATCATCGTTTCATCGGCTCCCCAGATTCGTTATCCCGATTGCTATGGTATCGACATGGCTGTACTCGATAAATTCATTGCCTTTAATGCCACCATCGAGTTGTTGAAGGATACCAATCAGCAGAGCGTTATTGATGAGGTGTACCGTAAGTGCAAGGAGCAGGAAAACCTTCCCAAGGAAGAGATAGTGAACTACGTGAAAGAGATATACAAGCCCTTTAAAGCAGAAGAAGTATCGGCCAAGATTGCCCAGTTGCTCAAACCTGAAGATTGCAAAGCAGAGGTTGAAATCATTTACCAGACCATTGAAAATCTGCATAAGGCTTGTCCCAACGATACAGGCGACTGGT
The DNA here is from genome assembly GCA_003450125.1 of Prolixibacteraceae bacterium. Taxonomy (GTDB): domain Bacteria; phylum Bacteroidota; class Bacteroidia; order Bacteroidales; family Prolixibacteraceae; genus Aquipluma. Next base: position 6,845 of record DMFR01000220.1, read on the forward strand.
ATTTCACGGGCGACTATCCTACTCCTGGCGGAAACAAGGTGGTCAATACATCTTTTATCAATTACATTGAAGGGATAACCGGAAGAGCTTATTAGAGTTTAAAGTTTCAGGTTCAAAGTTTCAAGTTCGGTTTGCGAAGTTTTTCTACTTGATTTGAAAATTGGACTTTTCGAAATACAATACAAGAGGGATTTCATCTTTAAATAAAGGATGGAATCCCTTTTTCTTTTTGGTCTATAGTTCAATAATAATTTGAAATAAGGAGGCTATTGGCCTGAATTTTGTTAAATTTGAAAAGTAAAAACCTAAATTACCTGCAGATGAAAACGCTCCTGAAAATCTTTGTTGGAATAGCTTCTATTGTGCTTTTTTCAAGTTGTTTAGCTTATCAACATGTGAGACTGACAAGTAATGCTCCACTGACCAACGAATCTGAGTTCATGGTTGAGAATGATTCTATCCGTATCATTTATTCATTTTTAGGAAAGGGGGGTCAAATACATCTGCAGATTTTCAATAAACTGAACAAGCCATTAACTGTTGATTGGAGTAAATCAGCATTGATCAAAAATGATCAGAGTTATAGCTTATGGAAGGATGAAGCCAGGTTGAATGGCACCTCAACAGAGTTTAATATAATTCCACAAAATGAGGTAGTTAATTCAGTCAGCAACTTTGAAGGTAAAATTGTGAAAAAAGATAAAGTTACTTTCATTCCTCCGCAGTCTAAAATTGTTTTCAATGGTTATACCGTGCAATGGAAGCTTTTTGATGTTCCAGAGCAAGGAGGTGAAAAGATAAAGGTTTATACCTTGGAAGGAAAAAGAAGGGCCACCAAATATTCTTTCTCAAAAGAAGATTCACCCCTCAGTTTCAGAATTTTCCTCTCTTTTTCTATGGATGAAGGTAATAAATCTCCCTTTCAGATTGATAAACCTTTTTGGGTATCAGACTATTTTACCTCCTATACTTCTCCCTCTGCATTGGGTATTCATCCGGGAAATCAGTTCTTCAACTATTGATGTTTTTTTTATCGCATCAGGGGCATTGCTTGAATTAATAGGTATTTTTACATCCACCAGATATTTGGGGTGTGTTGCACCTTTTATGGAGGTGGATCTGTATAATCCGTTTCAATCCGTGCAATCTATTATTCAACGATAAAAGAAATGAAAAAAAGCCTTTTACTCTTCTCTTTACTCTTGACCTTCGTAAGTAGTTACGCAAAATCAGATGTTTACAATGTCCAGGATTACGGGGCAAAGAATGACGGCATAACGTTGACTACCGTTGCAATTCAAAAGGCTATTGATGACTGTGCCGCAAACGGAGGAGGAATGGTCTATGTTCCCAAAGGAGAATTCCTGGTAGGTACGCTAAACCTGAAGTCAAACGTTGACTTTCACATGGAAACAGGAGCTACCCTGGTGGCTACAACTGATTTGACCCAATACCAAATACATAACACCCAGCCTGCCGGAGTATTTTATACAGAGAAAGCACACAATGTTTCGATTACCGGTTATGGTACCATTTTCGGGCAAGGCATGAAAATGATGTACATCGATAGTGCCAAGAGGATTGGTAACAAAGAGCTTACCCGCCAGAAGGATAATTTCCGTAAGTTGGAATCAGGCATAGGGGATGGACCCTTTTATCCCAAAGACCGCTACCATCAAATGATTATTTTTAGTGAATGTACCAAACTGACCTTGAAAGACTTTACTGTCATTGATGCCCCCTATTGGACCTTTTTGATCGTACATTGTGAAGATGTCCTGGTTGACGGACTGCGCATTGACAACAACCTTGTAATTCCCAACAGTGACGGCCTGGATGTGATTTCGTGCAGCAATGTAACCATTTCGAATTGCAACTTCTCCTGTGGCGATGATGCCATTGTCCTGGCTGGTTATGCCCATCACTATGGCGATCCTGGCTTTAAAGATATTATGAAACCTTCTAAAAACATCAATGTTGACAACTGTATTCTTCGTTCTCGTTCTTCCGGTATCCGTATTGGCGGTTGGGACCAGAATCACATGTCAAACTACAACTTCAGCAACATTGTAATTTATGATTCAAACCGCGGTATCAACATCAGTGTAGGAGATTCAGGTTCTGTTCAAAACGTCAACTTTACCAATATCCGCATTGAGACCCGTTTACATACCGGTGACTGGTGGGGACAAGGAGACCCGATTAAAATTACTGCCATGCGTGGAGTGGTGAATAGTCCAACCATTGGAATCATCAAAAACATCAACTTCACCAACGTATCCTGTCGCAGTGAAAACTGTATCAACCTTTATGCTTCCCATGAAACGCGTTTGCAGAATATCTTCTTCAACAATCTGCAGATGGAGTTTGTGAAAAGTAAATTGGAGGAAACCTGTGGGGGCAACCTTGATCTGCGTCCCAATACAGTGCCCGGCAAGGAACTCTTTGCCCGAAACATTCCGGCTGTGTACATTGAAAATGCAGATAATGTATTCTTCAACCAGGTTGTAATTTCCTGGGACAAGCACATCGACAAGAAGCATTATACCAACGCCTTTGAAGCTGTAGGAGTTAACGGTTTGCGGTTGTCCAATGTCAAGGCAAGTTCTTCTCCCTCAAACCCTTCCATGAGTGTGGTATTGCTTAATAAATGCAGCGATTTCTATACTGATTCAAAAATAAGCGTTGAAAAGATCAATGATTCTCAACACAAGTAAAAGGAGGAGATATTTTACTTGCCCGGTTAAAAAGATTACGTCTTTATAGGTATTGTGTGATTCGTTGAAATGCCTGACCTTTGCGAGTTCTTTAAATAGATCATATTAAATGTTCCATCATGTGTTAATACCGCTGTTAGCGGCTGTTTTTCTGGCTATTAATATGGGTGGGACAAGTATCTCTCCTGCCTTTTCTGCCGCCTATGGAGCAAATGTTATCCGTAGGTCGATGATTCCTGGTCTATTCGGAATAATGGTTTTTTTAGGGGCCATGTTTGCCGGTAAAGCTACCTCATTGACGATTGGGCAAGATTTGATTCAGCCTGATCTGATGAATTGGATATTGGTGACCATTATTCTGGGGTCTGTCGGAATTACTCTTTTCATTGCCAATATGCTTGGAATTCCGCAATCGAATGTTCAAACAACCGTGTTTGCCATATCCGCCCCTGCGGTCTATTTCCATCAATTCAATTCACACAAAGTCTTTTTTGAGATTGTCCCTACCTGGTTTATAGCGCCATTGCTCTCTTTTGGCATTTGTTTCCTTTTCGGTAAATTTATATACACCCCTATCCGGAAGAAAGGTTACCTCACCTATGGACAGCTATCCCAGCACCCTGCGGTAAAGACCATTATTGTAATTATGTCATTGTATGTCGCCTTTTCGATTGGGGCCAACAATGTAGCCAATGCCGTTGGGCCAATTGCAGCCATGATGTCCCATGAATTGACTCTTCCCTTTAATGGAAATGGCTTTTCAATTATCATGATCCTTACAACTCTGGTCGTTGCACCAAATTTTGCCATTGGAGCTTCCATTTTAGGAAGCAAAGGCCTGGCCAATACAGGGAAGGGGATATTCCTTTTTGGTCCCTTTGAAGCAATCATTATTTCTTTTGTGACTGCAAGTTTGCTTCTGATTACTTCAGTAACCAGAGGGATTCCTACTTCATTGGTTCAACTAAATGCAGGAGCTATTATTGGAATTGGAGTTTCCCGTTTAGGGGCAAAGAATATTTTTAGAAAAACATCGGTGAACAAGTTTTTCATTGTATGGGCAATTGCCCCCATCATTGCATTCCTACTTTCCTTATTCCTGACCTACCTGATCGACAAGCTCGGATATTTGTAATTGGAACACTTTTACCTTCCATTATGGATAGTAATGACCAGTTTTTAAGGGTTTGAATTCATCCACTCCCATGGTGATAAATGCAGCAATATCAAAAAAGGATCAATCTAAAAAGTCGGCTGACAGGTCCAGGATCAGAATCAGGCAGAGCTATTGCAGCCATTCACCCCTTTCAATAGCAGACGCATAAAGTGCCCTTTCCCCGCTCTCCTTCCGCATATTATTCTCCCCTGCCGGGCATCCATTGCATTGGTATATTAGATACCCATTAGATACCCATCTGATACCTTTCTGTATGGTGAGGTTACAGAAAGGTTACAGATGAGTTACAGATGAGTTACAGATGATAGGGTCCCGGCAGGTTCCGTTCACTGGCTTTTGTACTAGATACCAAAAAAGGGATTCCATCTTTTGTATAGATAGAATCCCTTTTCAAATTAGTTTGATTATTGAAGGGGCGACTCCATGCCACCCCTTCAATAATAGTGTTATTTTCGTTATTGACCTCTTATTTCAAATTGGCAATTTGTTCTTCCAACACCTTGATTTTAGCCTCTGCATCGGCCTGTTTGGCCCTTTCAATGCCCACTACAGCTTCAGGAGCGCTGCTTACAAACCGTTCGTTGCTTAGTTTCTTAATTACTGAAAGCAGGAACCCTTTGGTATAATCCAATTCAGTATTTAGTTTGACCAATTCTTCCTCGATGTCAATGTTTCCAACCAGGGGAACAGAGAAGGTAGTTGATTTTACCAGGAACGAAGCCGCTGATTTAACTTCTTCTGAAACCATTGTAAAGGAGGATAGGTTACCCATTTTCACCAACACACTGTTGTAAGTGGGATCAAAACCTTTGTCTCCCTGTAATACCGCCAATTCAACCTGATCCTTGTTCGGAATGTTGTTCTTGGTGCGGATGGTGCGTATCCCGGCAATGGCTTCTTTTACATCTTCGAACTGGGCGATCATCGTTTCATCGTATCCGGTTGATTTGGGCCATGCGCTGATCATGATACTATCGCCTTGCTTGCGTTCTTTCAGCAACTGCCAGATTTCTTCACTTACAAAGGGCATAAACGGATGCAGGAAGCGAAGCACTTCATCAAAGATATCAATCAGTTCTTCGTAGGTTTTTCCATCGATTGGCTGCTGGTAGGCAGGCTTTACGATTTCAAGCAACCATCCAGAGAACTCGTCCCTGATAGTGGTGTAAACGCTCATTAAGGCATCTGATATGCGGAATTTATCGAAATGATCATCCGTTTGTTCTACTACCTGACTGAACTTCTCGTGGAACCAACTGATGGCAATCCTTGAATGTTCTGGCTGAGGAAGCTTTTTATCTACTTCCCAACCGTTCACCAACCTGAATGAGTTCCAGATCTTGGTTACAAAACCTGCTCCCTGTTGTGGAAGTATTTCATCGAACAACAAATCTCCACCAGCAGGAGAACACAACAACATACCCACACGTACTCCATCGGCGCCATAGGTAGCAATCAGGTCAAGCGGTTCAGGTGAGTTGCCCAATGATTTGGACATCTTGCGACGTTGCTTGTCACGTACTACTCCAGTAAAATATACATTTTTAAAAGGATACTGCTGGCGGTATTCATACCCGGTAATGATCATTCGGGCTACCCAGAAGAAAATAATATCAGGAGCCGTTATCAGGTCATTGGTGGGGTAATAATAGTTGATTTCCTTGTTGTCAGGATGAACAACTCCATCAAAAACAGAAATAGGCCATAACCAACTGGAGAACCAGGTATCCAGTACATCTTCATCCTGGTGCAAATCGGCCATGGTTAAGCTTGGATTGTTCGTCTTTTGTTGAGCCAATACCAGCGCTTGTTCGTCTGTTTCAGCTACTACGCAACCACCTTCAGCAAGGTAATAAACCGGAATGCGATGGCCCCACCACAACTGACGGCTGATACACCAGTCTTTGATGTTTCCCATCCAGTGACGATATGTATTTTTAAATTTAGGCGGATAAAACTGAATGGTATCATTCTCTACATTTTCCATTGCAGGTTTTACCAGGTCTTCCATCTTCAGGAACCATTGGGCCGATAACTTGGGCTCAATGGGCACATGGGTGCGTTCTGAGAAACCGATCTTATTGGCGTAATCCTCTACTTTGGCTACATTTCCCGCAGCTTCCAGATCAACCATGATCTTGTCGCGTACTGCAAAACGATCTTCACCTACAAACAAGCCGGCTTTATCGCTTAATGTGCCGTCTTCGTTAAAGATGTCAATGCTTGGCAGGTTAAACCGCAAGCCAATTTCATAGTCATTCACATCGTGTGCAGGAGTTATCTTTAGACAACCTGTACCGAACTCCATGTCCACGTATTCATCTTCAATAATAGGGATTGAACGGTTGATCAGAGGAACAAGTACTCGCTTTCCTTTCAAATGGTGAAAACGCTCATCGTTTGGATTCACACATACAGCCGTATCCCCTAGGATTGTTTCAGGACGAGTAGTGGCAATAGTCACAAACTCGTTGTCCGAACCTTCAATGCGGTATTTCAGGTAATACAATTTCGATTGCATTTCTCTAAAGATAACCTCCTCATCCGAAAGGGCTGTCTTTGCAGCAGGGTCCCAGTTAACCATACGAACACCCCGATAAATCAGGCCTTTGTCATAAAGATCTACAAATGTTTTGAGTACCGATTCGCTCCGTACCTTATCCATTGTAAATGCAGTACGTTCCCAATCGCAGGAAGCCCCCAGCTTCTTCAATTGTTCAAGGATAATACCCCCATAATTGTGGGTCCATTCCCATGCATGATTTAGGAACTCTTCACGGCTCAGGTCGAACTTTGAAATTCCTTCTTCTTTTAGCTTGTTCACCACTTTGGCTTCGGTAGCAATGGAAGCATGATCGGTTCCGGGAACCCAACA
>DMFR01000151.1:0-6904 GCA_003450125.1 Prolixibacteraceae bacterium
GACAATAGTCTGTCAGCTTTTTTTTCTAATATAGGGATGCATACTTAGAATTTTATTAGAAATGTTAAAATTTCTTAAACAAAAAGAAGAAGGTTTGCGTTGTAAAAATAAATAAGGATTAAGTTGTCTTATTCTTTGTTTCCAATGTAATTAACCTTTAACTTTTAAGTCATGAAAAATTCAGGTTTCTCTTCTTTCCCGGAAAGCACAGTTGGTGGATTGAATTGTCTCACTGGCCGTTTGAATAAACTGACTCCTCCTTTACGATTTCTCTCCAATTTGATGATTCTGTTGGTCGCCTTTATTTCCTTGATAGGAATAAATTCCAATCAAGCCTATGGGCAGACCAATCCCAACGAAGCATTGTGGAGCGAGAACGGGTATTCACTGAAAAAAGTGGTAAGCAATACCACCATTGCCAGTGGTGTTAATTTCAGTTACACCATTATCTTTTCAGCCCCTGCTGGTGTTCCAACGATCTCTATTCAGGATCTGGTTCCTGCAACTTTGCAGGTGGTGAGCGTTACAGCAGCAGGCCCGGTATGCGGAGTAAATCCAACAACAAATATAACGGGCAATACAGTTACCTACAACCTGGCTTCATTGCCGGGAACATGTGCCCCATCAGGTTCTTTTACCATAGTGGTGAAATTTCCAGAAGGAACAACCTGCAATGGGGCAACGGCCCGAAACCAGGCACAAATACTGGTTGCTCAAAAATGGCAGGTGACACCTTTTGTAAGTACAACAGCCACTGCGGTTGACCCCTGGAAAGTATCCAAGTCCATCATTGGGGGAGCGTCAGTCAATCCAAATGGAGGCAGTTGCGGCTATATCATGGCCCCGGGTGATACCGTCACTTATCGGTTATCGGTCATGAAGGACAACCTCTATTGGGGCAACGTGATCGGACAACAAAATATGAGCAGTGCAGTAGTAAAAGATATACTTCCTGCAGGCGCCCTGTTTATCAGCAGTTCTAATCCTTGTGCAACTGCAACAGGAGGGACTATTACATGGAATGTCAATTGCCCCACTCAATTGTTGGATGCAGCTAACCCATGGGCCTATTACTGGGTCGATATAAAAGTTAAATATCCTTCTGGATCATTCCCCGTAAGTACACAAATATTTAACCAATGTACGCTTACAGGAGCTACTTGTAACCTGCAGGGCACACACCCCAGCAACCAAACATGCATCACCGTTACAGCACCCAATCCAAGTGGAAGTTTTGGTAAATATCTTTCATTGACCAATAGGGTGCCCGGATGTTCGGGACTTTACTATATTGCCTTCTGTAACAATGGAAACGTGCCGTTAAGCGCTTTTAATATTGACGATGCAATACCATCAGGCATAGCAGTGAACCAAGTTCAGATTTATGGCGCCAATGCCACCACCACGATGAACCTGAAGATCAATGGTTCCCCATTTGCAAGCGGTATCAACAACAGTTACAGTTCTGGAACCATCACCAGTACAGTAACAAGTCTTCAGTTTCAGATGACCGGTTCACTTCCAGTTGGCGGTTGCATTTACATGTATGTCAATTTCACCATCAATGCAAATCCTACCGGAACAGTGGTGACCAATTGTGCAACCTTTAATCCTTTGGCAAATGCGTTAACACTTCCTCAAACCTGTACATCCTTTACCGTTGAAGCAGGTACACCAAAACCTTGTCTATTAAAGGATATTTGTTCGCCTCAGACCAGCTATAATCCCGGTGATATTGTACGTTTCCGTTTGCGGGTACAGAATATTGGAAGTGCCAGCCTTACAGGAGCAGCTATCCAGGATGTGTTGAACAGTAACTTTACCTACGTGGGCAATGAAACCTATTATACAGCAAGCACTTATAATCCACCATGCTCAACCGGAGGAACACCACCTGCAGGAACAACCGCATGGACAGGAGTTACTCCAATACACAGCGGCAATAACCTTTCCTGGAATTTGCCAACTATCCCATCTGATTGCCAATTGTTCTATTCAGCTTATTGCGGATATTACGGAACCTGGGGATTGCCTTATTACTACATTGAATTTGATGCCAAAGTAGCCAGTTTTGCACTTCCAGGGGTGACCCCTAACTTCTATCAGGTATCAGGTGGGAATCTGCTTACACCTTATCTCTCGAATACTGTTAATGTTCTGGTAGTAGCCTCATTTGGGCAGGAAGTCTCAAAACTTCTCAGCACAGATGGAGGAACCAATTATGCTTCCAGTGGTACAGTCGCTCCGGGTAGCAATGCCCGTTACCGCATGAATTATAAGAATACTTCCAATGTTCCCGTTTCATCGGTTAAGTTGATTGACTTGCTGGGCCGGGATGCAGGTACCTCAGATTGGTTGATTTTTAACCGTACCATAGCCCGTGGAAGTCAGTTTGACGTTTCCTATGTGGGTAACCATGGGACCTCGTTGGTACCCACAGGATTGCCACCTGTACGAACTTTATCATGGGCCGCAGGTCAGAATATTTGTCTGCCTCCTTATGTGACTACAGGCGGTTGCAATCCAACGACATGGGCTGCAGTTCCAGACAGGAATGTGAGTACCGACTATGGATCTGTTTACAACCTGGCGCCCAATACCAACCTGTTGGAGGATTTCGATGTGGGCATTCCATTATCGGCATTGAACTTGCAGAAGGTCTGCAATGATTTTGCAGCCATTGCCTCCGCTAAATTCTTGTTGAACGGAGTTCCCCAATCGGTGGCATTAACCCCTGTAGCCTCTCCACCGGTTTGTCTGACCATTGATACAACGCATGTATCATCGGCAAGTTGCTGCGACAGCATCAAGGTGACACACGCTCCAGGGGCCAACGGGGTAATTGGTTGTTGTGCCAATATAACCACTACCTGTCCGGTCAAGTCAATCAACGTGTTGGTTTCAAATGGTACGCTTAGTTCTGTAAGTTGGAATTGTACAACTGCCGTTCCAACTGGGTATATTGGTCAAAGTAGCTATATCTTTGCTCCCGGAACATGTAACGTGAGTATGAATACATGTGCCAATGCCACAACCACAGGAATTGTTACGATCACTTATCAGGTCGAGTTTGCGAATGGTCAAAAATGTGAGAAAAAGATTGATCTTGATTGCACGGCTTCTGGCAATTGCTGTGATGGGGTGAAAATTGAAAAGGTAACGGATGCTACCGGAACCAAATGTTGTGCAAGAATTTCAACTACCTGTAAGGTGAAAGCAATTGATGTAACCGTAACCAATGGTACCCTTAGTTCAACCAGCTGGAATTGCACGACTGTCGTGCCTACCGGTTATGTTGGTCAAAGTACCTATACTTTTGCACCAAACGGTTGTGTGGTTGATATGGTCAATTGTATCAATCCAATACAGTCAGGTGTCGTTGTAGTCAGTTATGTGATTTACTTCGAAAACGGTGAAAAGTGTGAAAAGAAGATTGAACTAGACTGTTCAGTGACTACAGCCACTTGTTGCGATAAGGTGAAATTAACCACACCCGATGGCGAAAAGTGTTGTACAAGGCTGACTTCTGAATGTGAAGTGAAATCTGTTTCCGTCACCATTACCAATGGAACGATTGGCAATGTAGTCTGGAATGCAGGAGCACTTCCAACAGGGTATGCCGGACAAAACAGCTTTACTTTTCCTGCCAACAATACGGCCCTTGTGATGGACCTTTGTGTCAATGCAAGTGCTACAGGTTCAGTTGTGGTGAGTTATGTCATCAACTTTGCCAATGGCGAAAAATGCGAAAAGAGTACCAAGCTGAATTGTACTGCAACCAGTACCTCATGCTGTGCATTGGTTGATTTCAAACTGAAAGCCAAATGGCCATTCTGGAAAACTCAGGTTGGTAGCTTCCATGTCACCAATGCCGATCCTTCAGTGCCTATCTGTTACATTGAAATCAGTCCTTCTCCATCTGGAATATTTACTGCAAGCGGCCTTGCCGTCAATGGGGTAACCTCTACCCAGAGCTGGAATCCTACAAGGATACCTGCATCCGGAAACCTGACACCTTCGGCCATAAATACCGTTGACTTCAGCCTGATCAGCACCAGCTACAAGGGTTTAATCACCGTTTGTGTGGTCAAATGCGATGGCACCAAATGCTGTTTCGAATTCAAATGGACAAATTCAGTACTGACAGATGTTGAAGTGGGAGTAGATAAAGATCCCGCCAAGACAGGTCTTGCTGCCGTGAGCATCAGCCCCGTGGTAAATACGCCATTGAGCAGCTTGATCAAATATGTATCGTTTGGATTTAGTGATGAAAAGGAAGTGGCAGAAAACATTTCCGAATTCTATGCCATCTCCGCTACTCCAAACCAGGGAGAAGAATATCCTGATAAACTGGCATCAACAACTGCTACATTTATGGGGAAAAACAACGCGTTTTTTGAACTTTCACAGCCAAAGCGGTCAGATGAAAGCCTGGGATACTTCAATCTTGTATTCCGCAATAAACTGCCTAAATTGGGATGTACCCTTTACGACATGGATGGAAATATCCTTTTCTCCGGCGGGATAGCAATTTCAGGATCAGATACTGTATCCACATCAGTTACTATCAATACAACAGGTGGAGCACAGGCCAAAATGTTTGAATTCATTAACCTGTATCCCAACCCAAGCGCCGGGTCCTTTCAGATAGCTTACGCAACAGGAAACACCCGAGATGTTGAAATTAAGCTTTACGCAGCCAACGGTCAGGTAATCCATTCACAACGCAGCCCTGAACGATTAGCAGGCATCCACAATGTGAATGTTTCGCTTAATGGGTTGTCGGCAGGCTTCTATAAAGTGGTACTGATCTCCGATGGCGAAATACGAAATAAGTCATTGGTCATTAAGTAAGCCAAACAACTTGAAAAATGAAAAGCCATTCCTTTAAGGGGGATGGCTTTTTTTATGTGTCAGGCATAGATACATTCATGAATGAGTGGGATAAACAGTGCAATATGGTTTTTTAGATTATGTAACGATTTTTGGAGAGGGCAATATAAATGAGGAATCTCAGCTTAATCCTGATTTCCTTAGGAACTTTATTTCCGACAATCCGACAATCCGACAGCAGGCAATTTCATGGGTTTGCCAACAGGAGCAGACCAAAGCCGTGACGGAAGAGACTGAGGTATTCGCTTATCCCCTGTGAGGGTATGCAATTGCCTGCTGTCGGATTGTCGGATTGTCGGAAATATTAGGATTGTTTGCGCAGTTGCCAAGATTTAAACCTGTTTTATAAAAGTAATTTTTTGACTTAAACCTATATCCAACTCATGTTATTGCTGTGAATTGATAATGTGAATGTTATCTAAGATTATTATCTGAAACTAAGAATAAAACTGTAAACAAAGAATGAGACTAATAATTGATAATTCGGTCTGATAATTAGGCTATTAACTAAGAATGACGATAAACTGAACATTGTCCCTTTGTCCCTATTATCCTTTTGATCAATCCTGATTCCTGTAGTCAGGAGATTCAAATAATAGATACACAATACTATACAATAAGACAGGAAGTTACATCCAATCCTTTCAATTCGACTCTAATTTGAAGGTCGGAAGCAACAATTGAAATATTAGCAACCTCCGCCTGAAGATCCAGCCTTACGAACTGGTAGAATGGATTCAGGTTTCTTTTGATCGGCTTTTGTTCCTGATGCATCCAATACAGGGTTTGCCTTTAAAGCTGAAATATCCAGAACTGAAGCCTCCGTTGTGGATAATGGAGATTCCTTGAACTCATTGGTAAAGGTGAAGCCGCCTTTTAAGATTTTTAGGTTTTGATACCCAACTTCCTGTAAAAGCAAAAAGGGAGCGGTAGCTTGCAATTCATCACTTCCACAGATAACTGCCTGAGTTCCCTCCTTCAATAGTTTATCGAATAATGCTGTTGATTCTTCATCCAGCAGATTGCGCACAGGAACATTGATCGCATTCTCTGAATGTCCTTGTGCAAACAGTTCTGCAGACCGGATATCAATGATTTGTTTTCCTGCAATGTCTTTTACATCAACCTGCAGAGAGGGATCATTGATCAGTTTCAAGGACTGGCTGGCACTGATTTTATATTCAGGTGGCTTTGGACTGAAAATGAATGCCAGAAGGACAATGATCACCGCTACACCAAGTAGGCCCAGCCAGGTTGTATTATTTTTCAGGAAACTGTTCATGTTTCGTATATTTTGAGGGTTTACTTTAATGATCGCTTGTAAACGAATAGTTGTAGATATTTAGACTAACAACCGCCGCCAGCTGATGCTTTAGGCGCTTTACGGATTACTTCTACTTTTTCTTTTGGCTTCTCGGAAGCAATGGCAGTTTCTCCTGAACCTACAAAATATTGTCGTGCTGCATTTCTGAAGCTTAACAGGTCAAGTTCGGTGGAAGAAGCCGCACTATTGATTGGCTTTTCTACAATGATGGTGTTGTACCATTCATTGAGTCCGCCTTTCATGACGTACATCCGGTTCATTGAATTACGCGTGGCAATCAGCCATGCTTTTTCAGAAATCAAGTCTGAATTGCCATACAAGACCTTGTCTTTTCCGCTCTGGTTCAATAGTTCAAGTGTCGACTTGCACAACGAAGAGTCAGATGAAATATTAACAGCTCCCGGAAGTGCAAATAGTTTAAATTGATCCGCTGGCCGTAGGTCGATCAGCATCAGGGTAGGGTCGTTCTCAATGATGCGGTGAGTCACCTGGTCGACGGATAAATAACGTGATTTTTCCACAAGGGACGAAAGCAGCGCTTTTGGCTCAATTTCCTTTTGTTCCTTCCTTTTGGGGAGAACTACCAGTCCCAAAGCCATTACCACCATTAGAACAGCCAGTATTGTATATTTTCTTTCCATAATTTTCAGTGGTTTAATATTCAACTTTCTTTACTTTCTTCTGTAC
>DMFR01000151.1:6954-17379 GCA_003450125.1 Prolixibacteraceae bacterium
TTTACTTTCTTCTGTACCCATGCTGCTCCGAAAAACATTCCAACAGCTGCCAAGACAAGGAAGAAGGTAAACAGTTCGGGCGATATGCCAAAGGCTGAATTAATCATTTTAGCTCCCTGCGATCCGCTATAGTACATGCTTTCGAATAAAGGAAAAGATTCGGAGAACAGAAATACGCCGATGAACATTCCTCCAAAGAAAACAAGTCCGTCAATTCGGCCCACTGCTGCAGCACATAAGCTGGTACCTGGGCAGAAGCCACCCATGGCGAACCCAACTCCCATGATAATTCCACCTACAATGGCAGAAGTCAGGAAGGTTGGCTGAATATAAAGTAAGGAGAAATCAACAAGTCCAAAATAGCTGAGGTAAAGCAAACCTACGGAAGCCACGATAGCGGCAGTGAAGAATACTTTCACAACCACGAAGTCGTAGCCAAAAAAGGTGCCTATAATCTTGCGCGATGATGAAAACCCAGAGGATTCTAATGCAAAGCCAAATCCCATGCCCAGTAGTACGGCAAATATATTGTCCCAGGCCTGTGAGACTATTCCTGATGAAATGATTGGTGCGATCATAATTTCTAGCTTTAAATATTTAAATCCAATTTTTACGGAATACCCATGCAGCAATGAAAGCTGTTCCGAAAATTGCCACCATGGTGATATATCCGCCAAATGATAAAACGGCCATCCCGCTTAAGGCAGCCCCACTGGTGCAACCACGTGCAAGCTGGGTTCCAAACCCAAAGATAAGTCCACCTGATAAGGCAAACACCAATCTACGGCGGGAGGTGATCTTGGGCGAATGCTCTACTTTTAGCTTCAATCGGTTAAAGATTATTCCTGAAATGAAAGCCCCTGCCAAAACACCCAGAACTTCATATACCAACCAGTTATTCATTGGTTTTTTATCCCCACCGGCAAACTGGCTGTAGTAAGCTGAATGTTCGACATGTTGGGGTGCAACTGCATTAACCGTTGCGGCAACCGTATTTTTTACCGCACCACTGGCACCAAGTCCACGGCCGGAAATGTAAAACGAAAGCAAAAGAACAGTTCCCAATATCACTCCCCCCAGGTAGGGGTTGAGGTAGAACGATCCATCGTTTTTTATCTTTTTCATTTGAATTTGTGTTTTTCAGTTTAAATCAACTTACTAGTCTGGTTTCAGATATTTTGAATCATCAATACAGATATCTTGTAATCTGTCCGGCCTCTACCATCAGGAACCTGAAAATCAGACCTCCCAAAAGAATAAGTACAGCAGGAACTATTATGGGTACTTTGAACCCTCTCAGTTCAAGGGTTTCCAATACGGCAGGGAAAATAAGTCCGAGTATCACTACAAAAGCAAAGAATGGAGCGGTAAATCTTCCGCCAAGGAACAAATTTGCTGCATTAATTTGTGCTTCTGATCCAGCCAGAAAGCCCATCAGTAAATGGATAATGAAGAACAATTCAACGATAATGAGCAGAATATCAATCCGGCCAATGATCTTTCGTTCCTTGTGGTCTTTACTCATTAGCATGATCACAGCCGCCCCGGTTGACATTCCGGAGACCAGAAACAATGGCCCCAAAATCGAGGTATTCCACAATGGACGTGCATTAAAGGCAGACAAGAGTATACCGGTATAAATCCCCAATATGACCGATAGAATAGCAAGCGGCCATGCCAGCAGAATACGGTTGGCAATGATCCATTTTTCAAAAGTCTTCAGAATATCATATTTCCAGTCCCATCTTGGAAAAAGTTCACGTACATAACTGGCAGCCCAAAGAATTGATAGGGGAGTAATGGCCATCAATACCCATGCGCCCCAGCTCATGGGCGATTGATACCTGACAGTTGTATAAAGTTGCCAGAAATAAAGTTTGTGTTTCAAATCCAGAAATAGCATAAAGAGTCCTATTACCAAGGCAAAGGGAACGATCATCGGTGCTTTCCTTACAGTGGCTTCCATTTTGTGCTGCTTGCCCATAATGGTAAAGAAAGAGGCAAAAAAGAGGATGCCTGCCGCTAAACCACCCAGGAAAAGGTATCCGGGGATCTGCCAGTGCCAGATATTCAGGTAGGGGTCTATATTTGGAATATTGCGTCCACTTGCGAATAATTCTTCTTTCATAATATTTTATTTCGCGGTTTAAATGAGGTAAAATATCTGTGGTTTGGTACCTGCTTCAGGGGCCAGAGACTTGAACTTCCTGTTCTTCAATACATTTACAATCTTCGAATTCGGATCGTCCAGATCACCAAACGACATACATTTGGTTGGACAGACGCTTACACATGCAGGATTCTTTCCTTCACGTACACGATGAATACAAAATGTACACTTGTCGACATATCCGTCAGGATGAGAATAGCGGGCATCATAAGGACAGGCCTGGATACAGGCTCCGCAGCCAATACACTTGTCATGTTCTACCAATACGATTCCACCATCCTCGAAATGACTGGCTCCTGTCGGGCAGCAACGGACGCAGGGTGAATTGGCGCAATGATTGCATCGTTCTGAGCGAAGTTCAATGCTCACATTCGGATAAGTTCCGTCAACAACTTCTACCACCCAATCGCGGCAAAAACCTAAGGGTACATTGTTCTCGGTCTGGCAGGCTACCACACAATCGCTGCATCCAACACATTTGCGGGTATCAATAGCCATTGCATATCTCATAGTTTAGCCTCCTTTTTAGGTTCGTCTTTAATGAAAGTGACGAAGTTCCCACGCATTCCGGTTCCTCCCATGATCGGATCAATCATCACATTGGATATTAGTTCAGTATCGTTTACACCTCGTCCAAAGGCATAAGTCAATGGTTTATATTTGTGTCCAAATCCATGAACGATATAGACCGAATCCCAACGGATGCGCTCTGTAACACGCACTTTAACAGAGAAATTGGAAACTACGCCTTGTTGATTCTTCAGCCATACATGCTGGTCTTTTTTCAGTCCCCACAATTCCGCAACCTGTGGATTTACCCACACTGCATTCTCAGGCATCAGTGCTACAAGGTTCCTATTGTTGGCCGTTCTGCTGAAGGTATGCATGGGTGCACGTCCGTAGATCAGTCTGTAAAAGCCGTCTTCAGGCTGAGCATGAGGTGTATAAACGGGCATGGAATCGAAACCTGCCTTCTGGAGTTCCATAGAATTGAATTGTATTTTTCCTGAAGCAGTCTTGAACTGATGATCTGCTCCGGGTTCTATATAGGCTGGGGTTTTACGTGCATACCTTTTTACGCCGATACGCTCCATTTCATCGAGTGTTAAACCCAATTGTTTCAGCTGCCAGTCAATGACTTCTTTGAAATCCGTATAGTTAAAATAAGCTCCAAGGCCTAAACGTTCGCCGATTTGTTTGGCAATCCACCATGCCGGTTTTGTTTCATACAGGGGTTCAACAGCTGGCATGCGCAAAACCAGGGTAGGTTCCCGATGAGCCGTAGCCCTTAAGTCATCATACCGTTCCAGGTAAGTACATTCAGGCAACACTACATCTGCAAAACCGGTAATTTCCATAGGCATGGTATCCACCACAACCAGTAAATCGAGCGATTGCATGGCCTTCATCAATTGCTCTTTCAGGGGCACTGAAACCACCAGGTTGGTACCCGATACTATCCATCCCTTGATTTGGTGTTCATTTCCTTCTCCCGGAATGGAAGCCTCTATAATTGTGTTGGTAATTGATTCTTTTGCCAAAGGATATCTTCCGTTGAGCGTATCCTGCCATGACCACTGTGGTTTTGGGTATTCCGGATGGGGAAAGTCGGGCACTTTAATGCCTTCTTTGAAGAAAATTCCTCCCCTGTTTCCCCAGGAGCCTAACAACCCGTTCAGAATGGCGATGGCTCTTGAGCGTTGAACATCGTCACCATACCAGCTTGTATGACGTCCGGGATGAATCAGGGTTGCAGGCGCTGCATTGGCCATTTCACGGGCTGTATGACGTATCAGTTCAGGTTTTAGGGTAGTAATCCCATAGGCCCATTCAGGAGTGAAATTCCGTACATGTTCTTTCAGCTCGTTGAAGCCTTCTCCATATTTGGCTACATAGTCTTTATTGTAGAGGTCATCATAAATGAGCACATGAATCCAAGATAGTAAAAGGGCTATGTCTGTGGATGGTTTAATCGGTAACCAATACTTCGATTTGCTGGCGGCTGTTGATAATCTGGGATCGACTGTAATGATGGTTGCTCCGTTATCGATGGCTTCCGACATTTCCTGTACCTGTCCATTGTGCATATTCTCTCCGATGTGTGATCCGATCAGTACCAGGCACCGGGTATCGCGTATGTCTGTTACTTCAGGACTGCTTACCGATTCGCCGAAAGTGAGATCAAAGCCCGTATCCCTTGGGCCGCGGCATTGTGCAAATGAAGGCGCAGTAACATTGTTGGACCCAAAGGCATTGAGTAGTTGGGTAAAATACTTGCCTGAACTTCCATGATTGAAGAGAGCCATGCTTTCCGGCCCATGCTTTTCAGCAATTTCCTTCATCTTCTTGGCGATAAAGTCGAGTGCTTCCTCCCAACTGGCTTCACGATAGGTTTGTTCACCATTTATAGTTACACGCATCAAGGGTGTTTTCAGCCTGTCTGGATCTGAATACATGCCGACACCACCAGTGCCACGAGGACAAAGACGACCGTTGCATTGAGGATCATTATCATTACCAATAATTTTCTGAATGTTCCCTTCTTCGGAAACATAGGCCCATCCGGCACATTTCCAGAAACATACTTCACAATAGGTAGAAACCTTCTTCCAAACAGGGGTTGATTTCAAACCACCTGAAAGTTTTTGGGAAGGAGCAGCACCCACAGCCCATTTGACGGAACCTCCGATAACAGCAGCAGCACCTAAGCCCAATGAACTGATTTTTATAAAATTCCTCCTCGTATGCATTCTGTTGATATTTAGAGTTTCATATGATGTTTTGGCCAGATGTTGTTGTTCTATTTGCTGAGCCATAAGCAAAAGTACAGGAATCGGTGAGCTTAACAAAGAAGATTTCCTCTAAATATGTAGATAGTTGCAGATGTTGTAGTAAGTGTCATTAAATCAAATGGATAGGTGATATTGAATGTTGTCATGATAATTTATGATTTAGATCATAAATTAAACTGATCTAAAGCATGTCCTGATATAAATCTGACTCTCTTAGTGCAGTTATAAATGTAGTAGATTTGACTCGCCGAATGGTATTCATTATGGGACAACAAAAAAAGATATCGCGCAACTTATTTCTTCGGATGCTTACAGGCTTGATTATCGGTCTGATAGCATGGATCGGATATAAACTGAGCAACTATCAGCTTGAAAGGGAGAACAATCTGGAGTTCAGGCATGGTCAGGATATACCGATGGGAATCAGCTACTTTGAAAAATATTATCTCTACCGTACTGATCATTCGGTGCGGGCCTTTTTAACCAAATGTACCCATGCCGGCTGTCAGATTGGAATTGGCTCTGGAACCATGCTGCAATGTAATTGTCATGGTTCTCAATTTGAAGCCCAAACAGGGAAACCCTTGAAGGGGCCAGCCTTAAAACCCTTGCAGGAAATTGAATGTAGGTTGGATAATTCTAAAGGTCAATATGTAGTGAGATTACATCCTATAAACCCTGAAAGGGTTAAATATGAATAACCATGGGTGAAACCCATGGGGAATGAAACAGAATACGTATGCAAAAACTAAAAAAGCTCCTGCAATTTGATACCGCCGGATGGATAGCAAGTTCATCCCTGCTAATCTGTGCTATCAGCGGAGTGTTGCTGGCCATCCCATACGATTTTACCCGGGCCCATCAATCTATAGCAGAGCTATTGTTGTATAATCCAGCCGGAACATTGGTGCGGAATTTTCATTACTGGAGCGCCCAGCTATTTTTTATTTTCAGTATCTTGCATGTATACGATCATCTGAAAAAATCGACTGAGACCAACATCAAAAACAGACGTACCTGGCTGATCCTCTGTCTTGCTCTTGTGTTTCTGGGTTACGAAATGATTTCAGGTTTTATCCTTAAAGGCGACACTGCCGGTATTCAGGCTCGGCGCATCCTGGCATCGCTTCTGGAGACAGTACCTTTTTTAGGCCGGATTATAAGTTCTTTGTTTACTGGAACCGAAGATAACGGACAGGTTGTTTATGTTCAGCATGTTGCTGCCGGAACCATTTTGTTGTTCATCGCTGTATACGACCATGTGAAAACCATCTGGCCCAAACGAAAGTCATGGCTGATCGTTTTTATAGGAGTATTGGCAATAAGTCTTCTCATGAGAGCTCCTTTAGGATTGGCCGACAGTAATCAGGTCAAGGGGCCCTGGTTTTTTGTGGGAATACAGGAGTTGCTGCACATGACCAGCCATCCGGTATATGTCATTCTTTTGATTGCAGCGTTCATGACTATCATTTATTTTCTGCCCCGGTTCGCTGTAAAAACCCGTAAAACCATCAAGCAAACTCTTTTGGTTACGGGTATTCTTTACCTGGTCATGTCGTTGGTAGTACTCTTGTTCAGGGGCGAAAACTGGGAATGGAAATCGTGGAAAGAGAACAAGCTTTCCGGAGAACAAATCCTGATTTTTGATCCTGTTAATTTATTTGGATCTGATGTGTCGCCCAATGTGGCTGATCATCAGAAAACAGAGAGTTGTCTGGTATGCCATGGAGCCATGAAAGGTTTATCGGAATCGCACAACCCTTCAGTGATGGGCTGTGTGGCCTGCCACAAAGGCGATCCTTTCACCAATCGTAAGACACTGGCTCACCGGAATATGATTCTTATCCCAGGCAACTTTTCGAATGTGAAGCAAACCTGCGGAACCCAAAACTGTCATGCTGACATTACTGACAGGACACAGAAATCGCTGATGACCACCCAAAGCGGAATCATTGCTGTCGATCAGTTTGTCTTTGGTGAAACGGCTTCGCTCAATGACAGTTTCCACGTTCAAAATCTAGGCCACTCGGCAGCCGATACCCATCTGCGCAACCTTTGTGCTGGCTGTCACCTTGGAATGGAAAAGACCCATACAGGAAATGCCCCATGGCTCGAAAGGGGAGGAGGTTGCAATGCCTGCCATCTGCACTATACCAATGAAGCGACTGCCAGCATGAAACACATGCAATCAGGAACATTGGTAGCCCAACAAGAAATTCATCCGACCATCGATCTCCAGGTTTCGAACGACCGCTGTATGAGTTGTCACAGTCGTTCGGGCCGTATTTCTTTGAACTATGAGGGCTGGAATGAAACAGGGGAAGGTGCCAAGATTAATCCTGCTGTTCAATCAAAAATATTGCCTGATCAGCGTGTTCTTGAATTTGTGCAGTCAGATGTGCACCACCAGCGCGGAATGGCCTGTATTGACTGCCATACTTCGTATGACCTGATGGGTGACGGCATCCGCCACACCCACAAGGAAGATGCGGTGAGTGTACAATGTATAGATTGTCATACCACCGGGAAAATTCGTTCAATTGAAGTATCTTTACTTCCGGATAAGGAATCACAGATGATTGGCTGGTTGAGGAAAAGGGATCCAAAAACCAAGGTAGTACTGACGGTTAAAAACCAGCAGCCATTGATAAATACCCGTGTTGATTCATCGAATCATGTATTCCTGACCGATAAATTGACCGGCAAAGACCATGAGTCAAAACCTGCAGCATCGGTTTGTACGAAGGGAAAGGGACACAGTCGCCTGAGTTGTGAGACTTGCCATACCGCATGGGTTCCCCAGTGTATAGGCTGCCACAACACCTATGAAAAGGAAACAGCCGGAACTGATTTGCTGACAGGCCAACCAACCCGCAGTTCATGGGTTGAATTTGCCGGTAAGAACCTGGCCGAACCTCCTGTTCTGGGTATTAATGCAAGCACCAATCAAGTGGTAACTGCTATGCCCGGAATGGTATTGAGTATCGACTTAGAAACTTTTGCTAAAGGGAAAGGCAAAAGCTTTCATCGTCTCTATGCACCTGCATCAGGGCATACTACCCAACGGGAAGGCCGAAGCTGCAAATCGTGTCACAATGATCCACTGGCCATTGGCTTTGGACGAGGTGAACTGGTTTACAAGGTTGCCGGAAATACCGGAAGCTGGACTTTTGAACCCCGTTTTGCCCTCAATCCAAATGATCATCTGCCCGAAGATGCCTGGACCGGATTCCTGAAGGAAGCTCAAGCGCCTTATGCAACCCGTACTTCCCTTCGACCCTTCTCTGTAGCTGAACAGAAACACATTCTGGAAGTGGGCAGCTGCCTGAGTTGTCATGATGAAAAATCAAAGGTGATGGATCAGGCCCTGGAGAACTATCCCCAAACGCTGGCAAGGAGAAGTGTGAAATGTATTTTGCAGGAAGGTCATTAATAGACTAAAATATCTGAACTGTGATTTATGAGATTCATTTGATTAATCATATGAATCTCATAAATCACAGTTCAGATATTTGTAGGATTTGAAATGCCATCCACTATGTGTCTTGTCCTGAAATAAGTTTACAGAAAAAGTAAACAAACAATCAGGATCATGCAGATAAAATAATTCTACTTTATTGACCAATTGAATACAGGAATTCAGGGGCAAAGTCTGCTCCATTTTCCCATTCGATGGTAAATGGATTCAGGGTGAATTTCTTAAAATAAGAGGATTCCCGTAAAGGTTGAAAAACAGGCTGATCCAGATGGCTTTCAAGATTTACTATTTTTACTTTCCCATCACTAAATACAAGTTTGATCATATAATCGTTCAGGTGTTCTGCTGAGGTTAGCCAAATTAAGTTCATGGTGATTATACTTTTTTATAACTGTCTAATCAATTGATATATTCAACTGTTTCCTAAGGCCAATTTCGATTAGTTTATAATAGGTTGAAATTTGAATGTCACTCTGACCTTTTTCGATTCTGGAGATATAGCTTTTTTTAGTACCCGTTCGATCGGCCAATTGTTCCTGTGTTATTTTTGCTTCCTGCCTGGCTTCTTTTAACATGACACCCAATCGAAAAGCAAGGGAATCAGTATCATATTTATCCCTTTCAGGAGAGCCTTTTTCGCCATATTTCTCAATTAATAAATCCTCAAAATCCGTTGTATTTTTCATTTTAGGTCCTTCCTGGATTTCAATCATATCATCTTTCGAATCATTTCGTAAAGTTAACCAATTAGTTAACTATTCAAACTCTTTTTAATTGTTTTTTTTACTTCAAAAAAACGAATTATCGAAATGGTAACTGTTTGAGTTCCCAAGATCAAAAAAACAAGGTGATGGATCAGGCTATGGATAACTATCCTCAAACGCTTGCACGGAGGAGTGAAAAGTGTATACAAGTGGAAGCGTACTTATGAAAGTATTTCATAGATAGATCAAGATATTTTAAAGTTTTAGGTCCAGTGATTTAAGTTTTCAACAGGTGGTAGTCTTTGTACTTTGCGATCTACTTAATTGATGGTCGTTATTTAATTTTCACTCCAAATTCAGTAATAAATTCTTCAACACTTTGATTATTAGTAGTTGAGTTAATCCAATTGTCAAACATTGAAGTCATTATGAAATTATAATCTAAATCTAGTAATTTCGAAAGTATTTCAAAATAGTCATGAGGATCGCTACCAAAAGTCTCTTCAATTGCATAATTAATTGCTTCTTCGCTTTTGTTAAATAATAATGACAGCTCATTTGGAGAGACTCCTTCAATAAAATCTATCAATAGTTCTTCAGGAGAATATTCTGAAGGTAAAAAGGTATAAATTGATTTTTCTCC
This sequence comes from Prolixibacteraceae bacterium, assembly GCA_003450125.1. GTDB lineage: Bacteria > Bacteroidota > Bacteroidia > Bacteroidales > Prolixibacteraceae > Aquipluma. Next base: position 16,742 of record DMFR01000151.1, read on the forward strand.
TAACCCTAATTGTTTACCTCTGCAGTCTCCATCAAATATTCCCAATATCCTAAAAGAATCAATTTGACTCGGAATTCTTTTTAAATCTCCAACAATGCCACTTTCTGATCCTGAAATATGAAAATAAAAACTATCAACTACAAACTCTTTTGAATGCTTAATTAAGGCTTTGAAAAATAATTTTGCAGCTGAATCTTCAAATAAAAGAATTCCAATTTTGGGTGCAGTTAGTCCTAACACATTCAGAAATTCATGTTTTGCACTTGCCTGTTTACATTTAATTTTACTTTGTTCTTTTCTGAAAATGAGTATATTTTCTCTTGGTATTCGTTTTAAAATATGTTCCGAATGGCTAGATATTATACATGACACACCAGTCTCAGCAATAAATTTTGCTAAAATATCTGCTAATTTCTCTTGTGATGATGGTGGTAAAAAACTTTCTGGCTCTTCTATTAACAAAATTTTATTACCTTCATGTTGCCTAACATGTTCAATTAACCAATAGAAATAAAACAATGATAATTCCCCCAATCCCATTGTTCTAACATCATAAGCAATATCGTCTTTCAGCACTTTAAAAAATGGAAGACTTGAAAAGCCTGACAATTCTTCTTCTATTATGGTTAATTCTATTT
>DMFR01000036.1:0-1097 GCA_003450125.1 Prolixibacteraceae bacterium
GGATCAACCGGTATAAAGCAGGAAAATTGCTCATCATTGATGTTGATCGTATTGATTTCACCAATAATCCGGAAGATCTGAGCAACGTGATTGACCGTATTGATGCACAGATTCACGGACTTTTTTAACCCGTATGTTTCGAGCCGGTAAGACCCCAGGATTCAAAGGTGAACCAAAGATTATTCTTTAGAACTTTGTATCTTTGAGTCTTGAAGGCAGAAACGAAAAATAAACAGATGAGACTTGTATTTGCTACCAATAATACGCATAAAATTCACGAGATTCAGAAATTGATCGATCCTTCTATCGAACTGCTGAGCCTTAAGGATATTGGCTGTGAGGATGAAATCCCCGAGGACCAGCAAACTCTGGAAGGAAATGCTGCCCAAAAGTCGTTTTTTATTTACGACAGATATGGCGTTAACTGTTTCGCTGACGATACCGGACTGGAAATTGAAGCCCTGGATGGAGAACCGGGTGTCATTTCTGCCCGCTATGCCGGAGAGGAACGAGATGCCGAAAAGAACATGAATTTAGTTTTAGATAAATTATCCATAATAAAAAACAGGAAAGCTCGTTTTAGAACTGTAATTTCGTTGGTGATTGACGGACGAGAAACCCAATTCGAAGGGGTGGTGGAAGGACATATTCTGAAAGAAAAGCGTGGCAATACGGGATTTGGGTATGACCCGATCTTTCAGCCCGAAGAATCAGATTTATCCTTTGCCCAAATGCCTGTGGAACAAAAGAACAAAATCAGTCACCGTGGAAGGGCCGTTCAGAAATTAGTAGAATACCTAACCCAAATTGACCCGGATGATAAAGTTTAAAATCTTGTTGACTTTCCTGCTGTTTTCAGCGGCCATGCTGCCTGGATTCACCCAGCCGATCATTGGTGAATGGACCGACTATCAATCCTACGTCCATGCATTTAACGTGGTCGATACGGGAGAGAAGATTTATTGCGTGACTGAAGGCGGTTTGTTTTCCTATACCAAATCCGACAATAGCATTCTGAAAATGTCAGGAATTAATGGTCTTTCTGATGCCGGAGTCCAACGCCTTGCCTATAATAAAGAGCATAACCTGTTATTGAT
>DMFR01000036.1:1193-5647 GCA_003450125.1 Prolixibacteraceae bacterium
CTGTTGAGCGGATTGCTTACAGCAAAGAGAATAATTTACTATTGATAACCTATCAGAATGCCAACATCGATTTATTGATTGGCAACAAAATCTTTAATCTTTCCGATATTAAACGGAAACAAATAGCCGGGAATAAAACCATCAACAATGTGTTATTTAATGGCAACCTAGTTTACCTTTCCTGTGGTTTCGGTATTGTGGTGATCAACCTTGAAAGACAGGAAATCAAAGATACTTATTTTATCGGTCAGGAAGGGGCCTATGTCAATGTCAATGATATGGCTACCGACGGCACCTATCTTTATGCGGCCACCTCCAATGGGATCTATAGGGCATTAGCTGCAGAACCCAATCTTCAGAATTACAACAACTGGGTGCGACAAACCAATATCCCCCATTCAGAAAATAGATTCAGCAAAATAGAAAATTTCAAGGGCAAAATCATTGCCAATTATGCTTATACACGTATTAATGATAATGACGATGATTGGGCAAAGGATGAATTGTATCAACTGCAGGGAGATATATGGACCCGGTTTCTTCCTGATGTCTTCTTTGTTTCGGATGTAACAGTTACGGGAAATTACCTTGTCTTTTCAAGAAGGGAAGATGTGTTGGTCTATAATGATCAATTTGAATTGGTAAAAACTGTTCCAAAGAATTTATATTCAGATAAGTTGGAAGAACACCTCGATACGAGGAGCGCTGTTTTGGACGATCAGAATGTTCTATGGATTGCAGACATGAGGTATGGATTGATTAAAGTGGGTACCCAAACTGAAAGGATTATACCGGAAGGCCCTGCCGATAACAAGGTGTTTTCACTCACCACTCATGGTAACGATCTTTGGGTTGCTTCCGGAGGCGTTGATGATGCATGGGGCAATCTAAATGTCCCACCGCAGTTTCAGCTTAAGCGTGAAGGGAAATGGTCGGTTTTCAACAACAAAATTTTCCCGGTTCTCAATCAACCCTATGATTTTCATGACATTATAAGTGTTGCTGTTGATCCCAAAGATCCCGATCATGTTTTTGCAGCTTCCTGGGGTGCGGGTGTACTCGAATTTAGAGGCGGAATCTATCAAAAACGCTATACCAATATTAACAGCAGTTTGCAAACACAGTCTCCAGGCAATGCCGATCCGAATTATGTCCGCATAGGTGGAATGGATTTCGATTCCAAAGGTAACCTTTGGGTAACCAATACGGGTGTTGCCAAGGTGCTTTCCGTTTTTAAGACCGATAGTACCTGGGAGTCCTTTGAAATGAAAGATATAGCCAACTTATTTATTGGTAAAGTGGTTGTTACCCAGAATGATGACAAATGGGTATTGGTTCCCCGTACACAAGGGCATGAATTGTATGTCCTGAACAGCACCAATGATGTGGCAAAAGAACAAAAACTGATTGCCTATTTTACCAATGGGAAAGATGAACTTTTCACGCCTATGACTGATCTCCTTTCAATGGTTGTTGATAAGAACGGGGAATTGTGGGTAGGCACTTCTACCGGGGTAGCTGTTTATAGCAATCCTCAAAATATATGGAACGATAAGTTCATGTATGCCACAAGGCCTGGTGTGAATGTGCATGACACATTGTTTCATCCTTTGCTTGAAAAAGAAGCCATAACGGCCATAGCCATTGATGGAGCCAACAGGAAGTGGTTTGGTACCAAGAACTCAGGGGTCTATCTGATCTCGGAAGATGGAGAGACAGAAATTGAACATTTTGATACCCAGAATAGCCCTTTGCCGAGAAATGATATTTCTGCCATCGCCATTGACCAAAATTCAGGGGAGGTCTACATTGGTACAAGCGCCGGGTTAATTTCCTATATGGGTCAGGCCACCAAATCAAACGATGTATTTACCGATGTGTATGTATACCCCAACCCTGTGCGGGAAACCTATGATGGACCGATTGTGGTCAAAGGATTGGTCGAGAATACGGACGTTAAAATTACAGATATCAGCGGGAACCTGGTGTATAAAACCACTTCCCTTGGGGGGCAGGCGGTGTGGGATGGCAAGAACCTGAACGGGAATCGTTGTAAAACGGGAGTGTACCTGGTTTTTATGAATGACCCCACGGGAGATAAAACCAAAATTACCAAACTTTTATTCATTCATTAAACCCCTTAACAGTGCTCGAAAAAACAAGGGGCATATTCTTACGTTCAATAAAATACTCAGAGACCAGTATTATAGCCGTTATTTACACGGAAGCTTATGGCCGCCAGTCGTTCATGGTCAATGGAGCCAGAAGTAAAAAGTCGATCGTTAAAACGGTTGCCTTTCAGCCACTTTATCTGCTTGATCTTGAAATCTATTACAAACCGGGCCGTGAGATCCATCGTTTAAAAGATGTGCGGATAGCCAATCCCTTTGCCACTATTCCATTTGATATCCGCAAGAGTTCAGAGGTGATGTTCCTGGCCGAAATTCTTTACAAATGCTTAAAGGAGGAGGAACCCAACATCGGATTGTTCGATTTTATCTACAATTCATTAAGTTATCTTGATTTAACCGATCATGGAATCAGCAATTTTCACCTCTGGTTTCTATTTAAACTCACCCAGTTTCTTGGAATCTATCCAAGGGGCGAAAACGCACTGATTAGCAACTTTTTCGACCTCCAAAAGGCCCAGTTTGTCAGCCATGAACCGGTACACAACCAATTTGCCGATAAACAGGTAACTGTTTTATTGTCAAGGCTCTTCGAGGCTGACCATGCCTCGCTCGAAAAGTTGGATTACTCCCATGGTGATCGTCGCCTGGTGCTTGAAAAACTGTTGGAATATTACCGGATTCATTTTGATAATTTGGGTGAAATCCGATCCCTGGAGGTGTTGAAAGAGGTCTTAAAATGATCAAATTTGATAAATAATTCACTATATTTATATACTGGTCCGATGCACCGGCAAGAGAATAGCATATTTTTTTAACTTTGTGGACTATATAGCTATAACAATGTTGCAACCGAAATTACAGAATATCAAAGGAAGCATATTTTCCGACATCAATAAACTGGTCACTGAAACCGGTTCTATCGACCTGGCGCTTGGAAAAACTGATTTCCCATGCCCAGAAAAACTGGCTGAACTGGCCGCTACCTACATCAGGTCGGGTTATAATAACTATGCCCCCAATGAAGGTATCAGCGAATTACGCGAAGTGATTTCTTCCCGGGTAAAGCGGTTGTATCAGCACAATTATAATCCTGAAACAGAAATCACCATCACCGCAGGTCATGTTCAGGCCATCATGACGGCCATTAACTCGGTGGTGAAAGATGAAGATGAAGTTATTGTTTTTGAACCTGCTTACGATACCTACGCCCCGGCCATTGCCTCTACAGGCGCCCGCCCGGTATATGTAGCCCTGAAGCTGCCCGACTTTCACATTGACTGGGAAGAAGTACGCAAAATGGTTACTTCCAAAACCCGCATGATCATCATGAATTCGCCGCACAACCCTACCGGTTCTGTGTTGGCTGAATCGGACCTGATCCAGCTGCAACGTTTGATCATCGGAACCAACATCGTGGTATTGAGCGACGAGATCTTTGAATCGATCATGTTCGACAACAGTACCCATCAGAGCGTGGCCAAGTTTGACAAGCTGGCTGACCGCAGTTTTATCGTTTCTTCATTTGGCCCCGTTTTCAACATCAACGGCTGGGGGCTGGCTTACATACTGGCACCTGAGAAACTGATGAATGAATTCAGAAGAATACAGCAATTCCAGATTTCCAATGTGAATACCCCCCTGCAATATGCCCTTTCTGAATATCTTCGCACAGAAGATGCCAAGAAAGACATCTCGGAACTCTACAATGGCAAGCGGAACTATTTTAACCGTTTGATGGGCGGCAGCTTGTTTAAAATCATTCCTTCGCAGGGTAGCTACTTTCAGATTCTTGATTATTCAGCCATCTCCGATGAGCCGGATACCGATTTCACGTACCGTCTTGCCACCGATTACGGGGTAGGGGTCATTCCTGTTTCTGCGTTCCTTCATGAAAAGAACAAACTGAAAATGGTACGTATCTGTTTTGCCAAGAACAACGAAACACTTGAGATGGCTGCCGAACGCCTTCGGTTGGTGCCTTCGTTAAAATAAGACATTTTCCCTAAGGGAATTAAGAAACCGGATCAGGACTCACAAGCTTGATCCGGTTTTTTTGTTTTACCTGGCCTGAAGGGAAAGAGGATGGAAAATCTCCTTACCCGGTGTTCGTATTTTTATCCTTCCTGTCGATGAATGGGATTGTTTTATTTCCTATATTTATACTTTGAGTTCAAATACGGTACCCGGCCTGTATTTCTGCCGATTTCTCCTTTGAAGGCCCTTGCACTAAGCGCTTCTAAAACGGGTTTTCATCCCTCTAAATTCCTACCTTCCTACTACCAAGGTACTACCTGCGTCGTAGTTTCTGTAAGCTTTCTGTAA
>DMFR01000432.1:0-149 GCA_003450125.1 Prolixibacteraceae bacterium
ATATATTTCTGATAAAGTATTATTTACCTAAAAAACCTAACTAACATGACTACAAACCGAAGAGTGTTCATTAGAAATTCTGTGGCTGCTACGGCAGGATTGGGCATCGTTTCCAGTTTTCCGGGAGGCCTTCAGGCTGCTCAACGATT
>DMFR01000432.1:325-3915 GCA_003450125.1 Prolixibacteraceae bacterium
ACGATTCATTGCTCCCAGCGATCAAATCAACATTGCCCTGATCGGATGTAAGAACATGGGTTTTGGTGATTTGAAAAACCATCTCAACATTCCAGGGGTCAACTGTATCGGGCTGTGCGACATCGATCAGAATATACTGAATGACAGGGCAGCAGAGGTTCAGAAAACCTACAACCAAACGCCCAAGCTCTATGGTGATTACCGGAAATTACTCGAAAACAAAGATCTACATGCTGTGATCATCGGAACTCCTGATCATTGGCATTGTCTGCCCATGGTCAATGCCTGTGAAGCGGGCATGGATGTGTATGTTGAAAAACCCATGGCCAACAGCATCGAAGAGTGCAACCTGATGGTCAAGGCGGCTAACAGATACAAGCGCATCGTCCAAGTGGGGCAGCAGCAAAGAAGCGGATCACACTGGAACAAGATCAACCAACTGATCAAATCAGGAAAGATAGGAACGTTGCGCAAAACCAATGTATGGGGTAACTTCAATTATGGCGTCGGACTTCCCATTGTACCTGATTCAGCAGTCCCTGCAGGGGTAGATTTTGAAATGTGGCTAGGCCCTGCTCCTGAACGTACATTCAATGCCAGTCGTTTCCATGGTTCCTGGCGCATGTTCTGGAACTATGGCGGAGGTCTGGTGACCGATTGGGGAGTGCATCTTCTGGACATGGCTTTTTGGGCCAAGGATATTACTTCACCACCAAAGAAGATTATGGCTTCAGGGGCCAACCTTTCATTTAAAGGAAATGCCCATGAAACTTACGATACCATGTCCGCAATTTTTGATATGGACGATTACCAGGTGACATGGCAGCATACAGCAGGCACCCAGAACGGGCCTTGGAACAAGATGTATGGAATTGAATTTATAGGTGATCTTGGAACCATTGTGGCCGATAGGGGAGGCTACAAAATCATTCCTGAATGGGATGAAACGGAAAAGAAAAACAAGGTTGAACCTGAAGAATTTGACAAAGGGGGTGAAAACCACCAGGAACATGCCCAAAACTTTATCGACTGTGTCAAGTCAAGGAAGAAGCCCGTATGCACTCCTGAAATAGGACGTACAGTGGCCGTTGCAGCCCATTGTGCCAATATAGCCTGTCGCTCGCATGAAAACCTCTTGCTTTGGGATGAAAAGGAAGGCAAGTTCTCCAATTCTGATATCGCCAACCAGTATGTTATTCCGCAATACCGCAGCCCTTGGTCACTGCCTACGGTATAAGGGTTACTGGCAACTGGCTGCCAGTACCCAAATTGTAAATTGTAAATTTTTTAAATAGTAAATACTTATGGCTATCAACAGACGACAATTTATATCTGCCCTTGGTCTTTCCTCCATAGCTTTATCGGCTGGAATCCCAACATGGGCCATAGGAAAGAACACCGACAGGCTGGATAAGATCGGTTTCATTTCAGGAATCGTGGATAACTTTCTGAAGGAAGACTGGAAAGGGACCCTGGAGAAACTGGCCCGGCTAGGATACACGGAGATGGAGTGCGGCAACTATATGGGCAATTCGCCTACGGAATTTAAAGCCGTTTGCAAAAGTCTTGGCATCAATCCATTTGCAGGAGGTTCCTCCATGGCAGATATGCTGAAAGCGCCAGATAAGCAAATTGCAGAGGCGCTTGATTCGGGCAAAGAATACTGGGTATGTTACTGGCCCTGGCAAACAGATGCCAGGAACATCACTGCTGATGAAGCCAAAGCAGCAGCCGATAACCTGAACAAGCTAGGACTGGCCGCCAAAAAAGGAGGCATCAAGTTCTGCTGGCACAACCACAACTGGGAGTTTGAGAAAGCCACCACAGAAGGCTACCCATTCGACATCCTGATGAAAAATACCGATCCTCAGACAGTAAGGAGTGAACTCGATCTTTACTGGGTAGAGAAAGGAGGAGGCAATCCCTTGGAATGCTTGAAGAAATACCCCGGCCGTTATGAAATCCTGCATGTCAAAGACATGGATGCTACATCAGAAAGGTCATTTGCATGCCCCGGATCGGGAATCATTGATTTTAAGCCCATCTTCCGTGAGGCATGGGATCAGGGCGTGCGCCATTACATCGTGGAGAAAGATGGTGAAATGAATGGGGTGGAATGTTTGCAATCAAGTGCGCAGTATTTGAAGAACCTAAGATTTTAATCCCTTCTACAAGGACATAACAAAAAGAGAGGCTGGACTTTTTCAAGCCAGCCTCTCTTAAAATTAGAGAAGATAAGTTTATGGTTTTAGAACTTTCCCAACAATCACATCATTACCGGAGGTAATCCTGTAGATGATAGAATTGGCGCGTCCTGTAATGTCTTGTCCTACAGGAATGCTGTAAGTCAATCCTTTATAAGCCTTATCGTTATATAGAACTTTCAACAAACGGCCTGACAAATCATACAGTGAAAGATTGACATGATCATCAGCTTTGTTTAAACTGAATTCAATGGTCAAATGATCCACATAAGGATTTGGATAAGCAGTTGCTGTAATGTTAACTCCACCGGTTGGATCGATGTGTGCTACTTTCAATAAAGAAGGAACAGCATTGGCATAACCAACCAGGAAGCTACATCCGTCGAAACCTACATTGATCTTATCGAGCATTGCGGTAACATCAGCAGGAGTAACAGCAGTATTCGCACCTCCCAGTACATCATTGGCCAGTTTAAACAAGCCTGCAGCGGTTGGTAAATACCCATGAGACCCATTCAGGTAGGTATAAACCGCACCGGATAAGTCAATGTAACTGGTCGATCCAACAAGAATGGCAGTACTTCCGCAAGCAACTGGTTTGGCGACAACCAAGACCTTGCTTGCCAATGAAATAGTCCCAAGATTTGGGTTCAGGTTCATGTTGAAGAAGTAAGTAATCAACTGGCCTAACAATACATTATTGATTTTACCTGTATTTGTTTTAGCGGTTGAAATTGGCACATTACCCCAAGTACTTGTAGTTACAAAAGTTGCGCTTCCTTTAAGAGCTACGGGAGTTCCACCACCAGGTAACATTTTGAAAATATCACCTGAAGTAATGTCTCTCAATGTCAGGGTAAAGAGCTTGCTACCAGCACCAAAAGCAAAAGATCCGACGTTGTCACCCAGAGTTCCGTTTTGTGAATCCATGATCTTGGTCATCATTGCCTGGGCCAAAGAACTTCCTCCATTGGGCAGACAAGCTAAACCGTTCACGTTTCCATAGAATCCCATGGTGTAAGTACATACCTTTTCTTTGATACATGGTTTCAGTTCCACACTACAAGTGGTCGTACAACCGTGTGCGTCTGTAATGCTAACGCCAATTGTTGCATTGCTCATGCTTCCGGTAAAGAAACTAATGGTTGCCACATCGCCTGGGTTGGTGATTGAACCGGTAGTATTGTTCAATTGCCAATCTGATGAATTTCCAATGAAGTAAGCCAGGTAGGTATAAGGACCTGTTCCACCGCTAACTTTCAAATTCAAGGTGTTCTTGTCACTGTTTCCACAATCAGGTTGTGTCATTGAACTTGCATACGGCCAACTAAGGTCACAGGTAAGTTTGACAGGTTCTTTAATGGTTACCTGTTTGGTTTCAGAACA
>DMFR01000017.1 GCA_003450125.1 Prolixibacteraceae bacterium
GTCAGATGTGTATAAGAGACAGTGTTAATTGGGCAAAGTTGACAATTTTGATAGTAGATTCTGCAATTTGCTGCATACCCCAATAAGCCTGTCGCCTACTAAGTTTAACCGGAACAATTTAAATCATGGAAGAAGAAGTCAAATCTGATGCAGCCCTCCTTCGCCAGAAAGCGGAAGATTTCTTGAATAGCAATCCTTTAAAATCCCGATTGCCACTTTCTGAAATAGATACCCTGCGTCTGATTCATGAACTGGAAGTGCACCAGATTGAACTCGAAATGCAAAACGAGGAACTCGAATTGCAAAAAGAGGAACTCAGGCTTGCCAAGGAGCAATCAGAAAGAGAAAGTGAGAAACTGTATCACTTGTTTAATTCATTGATTGAAGGATATTGTTTAATCGAAATGATTTTTGATGGGAACCAAAAACCTGTGGATTATCGCTTTCTGGAAACCAATGTGGCTTTCCAGGAACAAACCGGGCTCATTGGTGCGGAAGGAAAATTAATGCGCGATCTGGCTCCTGATCATGAGGAGTATTGGTTTGAAATCTACGGAAAAGTCGCTTTAACTGGTGAATTGATACGATTTGAAAATGAAGCCAAAGCTTTAAACCGGTGGTTTGAAGTGTGTGCCTTTCGTGTGGGTGGGCAGAAGAGTTGCAATGTCGCTATTTGCTTTAACGACATCACCCAACGTAAGCAGGCACAAGATGCATTGCATAAAAGTGAAGAGCGATTCCGGACCATGGCCAATGCCATACCGCAACTGGCCTGGATGGCACATGCTGACGGATTCATTTATTGGTACAATGAGCGGTGGTACGATTATACAGGCAGCATCCCGGAACAAATGGAAGGCTGGGGATGGCAGCGGGTTCACGATCAGGAGGTTCTTCCGAAGGTCTTGGAAAAATGGGAAAAATCAGTTGACACAGGAGAAACTTTTAATATGGAGTTTCCACTTCGCGGTGCCGATGGAATATTCAGGCCTTTCCTGACGCAGGTTATGCCCTTGAAAGATTCGGAGGGCCGCGTTATTCAATGGTTCGGCACCAATACCAATATAACCTATCGCAAGGAAGCCGAAAGGGAGTTAAGGGAAAAAGAAGAAATTTTGGCTAAGGCACAGGAAATTGGTCATTTGGGTTCTTGGTCGCTTGATTTTATACATAACCGTCTATCCTGGAGTGACGAAATTTACCGCATTTTTGGTCTCCAACCGCAGGAATTTTCTGCCACCTATGAGGGGTTCCTGGAGGCCGTTCATCCTGATGATCGTGATGCGGTTAATTCAGCTTATACCAATTCGGTACTTGAAGGCAAAGACACCTACGAGATTGAGCACCGTATTGTACGCAGGCATACCGGTGAGCTTCGGTATGTCTGCGAGAAATGCGAACATATCAGAGATGCATCAGGTAAAATTGTGCGTTCTGTGGGCATGGTCAATGACATCACTGAGCGGAAGCAGGCAGAAGATGCCTTACACGAAAGTGAGGAAAGAGTAAAGTTTAAACTTCAAAGTATTCTATCCCCTGAAGGGAACATTGCAGACCTTGAATTGGATGATATTATTGATGTTCCCTCCATACAGCAACTCATGGACAATTTTTATGAACTTGCCCAAATCCCAATGGCCATCATTGATATGAGTGGCAAAGTGCTTGTGGGTGTCGGCTGGCAGGATGTATGTACTAAATTTCACCGGGTGAATCCCCAATCCTGCGCCAATTGTATCGAGAGTGATGTTTTCCTCACACAAGGCATCCCTGATGGTGAATTCAGGATATATAAGTGTAAAAACAACATGTGGGACATGGCTACTCCTCTAATGATTGGAGGTGAACACAAAGGAAACCTGTTTATGGGCCAGTTTTTCTTTGACGACGAACCCATAGATTATAAGCTGTTTCAAAAACAGGCTGCTCTATATGGTTTTCCAGAAAAAGAATATTTGGAAGCCCTGGATAAAGTAACCCACCTTAGCCAGTATAAACTAGATCATGCAAAGGCATTCTTCCTGAATCTCTCTCTTTCAATTTCACAGCTCAGTTATAGTAATATTAAGTTGGCGAGAGCGATCACCCAGCAAAAACAATCCCAGGAAGCAATATTGGCCAACGAACTTATATTGGATGCCATTTTGAACGGTGTAACCGAAACAATCATGATGCTGGATACTGATGGTAAGATACTGGCTGCCAACCAAACTGCCGCACAGCGTTGGGGCTTGTCGGCAAAGGAGTTGACTGGGAGAAATGTATATTCATTCCTTGCTCCGGAATCTCAGAAAAAACTGCCTTTACAAATCCAGGCACTGGTTGAAACCGGTTTGCCAATTCATTTTGATGACGAACGCGGGGATAGAAGTTACAACCTTACGTTTTATCCCATCCATGAAAACTCAGGTGCAATCAACCAGTTTGTGGTCTTCAACCGCGATACTACCGAGTTCAAGCGGATAGAACAATCGCTCAAAGAATCGGAAAAGAAATACAGGGAACTGGTGGAACATGCCCCGACACCGATCTACGAATTTGATTTAAAAACTCAGAAAATAGTCACTGTTAATGATGCAATGATTCAGTTATCGGGTTATTCTCGTGAAGAATTATTATCGATGGATGTGATTCATTTAATTGATGAGGAAAGTAAAACAACGTTCAGGACCAGGCAAGATGCGATATTAAAAGGCGAAATGCAGGAGGAAAACATAGAATATAAAGCAAGAACTAAGAATGGCCGTCTGTTACAAGTGATACGGAGAATTAAATTCAAAATAGATGAGCATGGAAAAGCCATTGGTGCAACTGTTATTATTCATGATATCACCGAGCGCATGGCAAAGGAAGAAACTCTCCAAAAATTGAATAAGACACTGGCAGCCCTGAGTAAAAGCAGCCAGGCAATGTCACAAGCGGCGGATGAAACGGCTTATTTGAAACAAGTCTGTAAAATTGTGGTGGAAGATATTGATTTTGCCATGGTATGGATTGGCTATGCCGAAGAGGATGAAGCAAAAACCATCCGTCCGGTGGCTAGTGCCGGGTTTAAAGAAGATTATCTTCAATCCATTAAAATTAGTTGGGATGATTCTGAATGGGGGCAGGGACCTACAGGTACCTCCATTCGAACAGGTAATATCAGCATGTGCAACAATATGTACTCAGATCCTGCTTTCGAACCCTGGCGCGAACAGGCGTTGAAAAGGGGCTATGCCTCCTCCATCGTATTCCCCCTTAAATCAGGTGATAAAACATTTGGAGCGATCACCATTTATTCCAATAAAACCAATTCATTTTTAGAGGCCGAGATTAAATTGTTATCCGAACTGGCCAAGGATCTGTCGCAAGGAATTACCACCATCCGGTTGCGGGAAGCTCATCAGTTAGCAGAGGAAGCGCTCAGTAAGTCATATGGTGAATTGGAAGATCTTGTAAAAAAGAGAACCCGGGAGTTGCAAATTGCCAACGATTTATTGAAAAAAGAAATAAACATTGGCAAACAGCATGAGCAAAGCTTAAAATTAGCAGAAAAGAAATACCGGACAGTGGCCGATCATACCCATGGCTGGGAATTCTGGCTCGATAAGGACAATCATTTTCTGTATTGTTCTCCATCCTGCGAAAGAATGACGGGCTATAAAGCATCTGAGTTTCTCAAAAACCCCCGGCTGCTGTTGGAAATCATTCATCCCCATGACAAGAAAAGCTTTCAAAGACATCAGAAATCAGAAGATTTATATCAGGACAGAGACTTCGAATTAGAGTATCGAATCGTGCGGGCGGATGGTTCAATTCGATGGATCGGCCATGAATGCCAACCCATTACTGACGAAGCAGGAAACTTTATGGGAATAAGGGGAAGCAACAAGGATATTACAGCAAGAAAAGAAATTGAACAGCTGTTGAAAACCTCGAGCCGAAAATACAGGCTGCTGTCAGCCAACATTTCAGATGGAATATTTATCTGCAAAAATGGGTGTCTTGAATATGTAAATAAAGCCATGAAACGCATGTTCGGATATACCGACTACAAGATGGATGGATTGGCGCTTTCTCATTTGGCATTGCCTGAATATCAGCAGGAATTGAAAAATATACTCTCCATCAGCTCTTCGGTAAACCAACTTCGTAACATTGAAATTGAATGCCTGAAAAAAGACCATTCCATCATCTATGTCGAAATTCTATTGAATTATGTAGCTAAGGAGAAAGTATCTTATGGTGTGGTTCATGACATTACAGATAAAAAACAAATTCAAAAGAATATTGTCAAAGCCATCATTTTGACCGAAGAGAAGGAAAGGGAGTACTTTTCAAAGGAGCTGCACGACGGGCTGGGCCCATTGCTGTCCACCATCAAGTTATACCTGCAATGGTCTGAAAGACCCAAAAGCAATAAATCGCGGGAAGAAATTATTCACAAGGCCGAAGATATCCTTGAGGAAGCGCTTACAACGGTAAGGGAAATATCCAATAAGTTGAGTCCCCATTTGCTGAATTATTATGGATTAACCTCTGCCATTCAGAGTTTTGTAGATAAACTGGAAGAAACTTCAGTTCTGAGAATTGACTTTGAAAGCAATGTCAGCCGTCGCCTGGGCAATGAGATCGAAGCGGCCTTGTATCGTGCAGCGATCGAATGTATCAACAATACGATCAAACATGCTGGGGCCAGTGCCATCTCTATCCTGCTGAATGACACCGAAAACCAGTTGCACCTGCATTACAGGGACAATGGCACTGGTTTTAACTTGGAACAGACGCTTTCCCAAAAGAAAGGATTGGGCTTGTATAACCTTATAAACCGCATAGAAACTATTGGTGGAAAAATCACCTTGGTCAGCGAACCCGGAAATGGAACAGATTATCAAATTGTCGTAAATCTTTAGGAAAAATCAACTTATTTATCAGTAAAATTTAATATATTTGAAATGCGGATTCAAGGGCAGGGAGCGTGGAGCATGGTGCTTGGAGCCAGTTGCGTTTGCTCCACGCCCCATGCCACGAGTTCGCGTTCTATTATTTTTTGTCATAAATTAAGCTATTTGAAATACATATCCAGCCCAATGAAAAAACCAAATCTCATTATAGTGGACGACCACCTGATCTTCAGGCAA
>DMFR01000018.1:0-6854 GCA_003450125.1 Prolixibacteraceae bacterium
GAATTATTTTTATCAAAAAAGGAATATTCTTTTTTCTGTTCATTTTCTACTTCACTCTAATAATTAATTCTGTTTCTTTTAGATTTTCAGATACAGCCATTAGCCTGATCTCCCCGGATTGTTTGTCGGATTGCACCAGAACCAAGCAATACCCGTTGAAAGCTATGCGCTGACTGGCCTTATCGGGTTCATGACTCGTTGGGTTGCCATTACCAGTGCCAATAATCCTGCCGGGACCTTCTATTGAGAATTTTACCAGGTTGTTGGCTGTTGGGACAACACGTCCTTTTTCGTCTTTTAATGCGACCCTTATGACAGCCACATCGCACCCATCGGCTTTCAAAGTATTGACATCGCTGTTCAATGCTACCTGAAAAGGAGCAGAAGTGGTTTCTACAATATCTTTAGTAATGACCTTTCCTGCTTTGTAACCCCGTGCTTCAAGTTTTCCGGGTTTATATACAAGCCCCCAAATCAGTTTCTTATAAGGGATAGCTTTTTGCCTTCCCATGCTTTTGCCGTTAAGGAACAATTCAACTTCTTCGCAATTGGTATAACAGTGTACTTTGATAGAATCCCCTTCTTTTCCCGGCCAGTTCCAATGTGGAAATAGATGAACTACAGGTTCATTCGTCCATGCCGCTTTGTAGGCATAATAGCCGTCTTTTGGGAACCCGCAGATATCCATAAACCCGAAATGCGAGGATACACAGGGCCACCTAAATGGCGTTGGTTCCCCCCTGTAATCGAATCCTGTCCAGACAAACAAGCCCCCGAGGTAAGGATATTTTACGATGTCGGCCCAGTCCTCTCCAGGATAGGGTCCCCAGTCGGGTTGCCATAGTATGGAGTTTGACGCATAGCCTTTACCCCAACTGTTTTCATATTCACCCCTGGTGGATACAAAGCTTGTCCCTTCGGTGCAAAACATGATCCGCTCGGGATACTTCTCATGGTCTTTGACATACGCTAAACCCTTATCTCCGTAATTGTATCCCACAACATCCAGCACGTCGGCATAACCGCCCTCGTTACGGGCGTGGTTCATAGCAGCAGTTACCTTGCGGGTCGGGTCAATCTGATGGGTTGTTTCAACCAGTGTTTCAAGGATCCTGGTTCCGGTTACTGTTCCCTGTATTCCTTCTTCATTCTCCATACTCCACATAAATATCGAGGGATGGTTCCGATCCCTGTAAAGCATAGTGGTCAAATCCTTCAACCCTTCTTCACTGCTGGACAAATAACGGTTCTCATCCAGGACAAGCAAACCAAGGCTATCGCACATATCAAGCAGTTCAGGGGTGGGAGGATGGTGTGAACAACGGTATCCATTGCTTCCCAAGTCTTTTAGCAGCTTTAATTTATACCAGTTTATTTTATCAGGAAGTGCAACTCCTATACCTGCATAATCCTGATGGTTGCAGGTACCTTTCACAGGATAAAGCTTACCGTTGAGGAAGACCCCATTGCGGTTGATGTCTATGGTTCGTACACCAAAGGTGGTTTCATAAGTATCAATAACATTACCGCTTTCTACAACTTCAGTCCGAACTTTGTAAAGACAGGGCGATTCGGGCGACCAAAGCAAAGGCTTTTGAATGACTCCTGTCTGTGCAATTTCTACTTCACTAAAAGAAGATATTGACTGAGTGGAAGCTTTTGTATGCAGTACAACACCTTTATTGTTGACAATTTTTGAAACAAGCGTTAAGTTCTTTCCCACTTTATACTCATTTTTCACTGTGGTCTTTATGTTTACCGAAGCTTCTTCAGCAGAAATAACAGGAGTTGTGACAGATGTCCCGAAACGCGCTACATGCAGCCTATCGGTTTTAACAAGCCAGGTATGCCTGTAAATGCCGGCGCCTTCGTACCACCAGCCTTCGTATTCGCTGGCATCGACCTTTACCAATAGTACGTTTTTGCCTTCTTTACCGTACCGCAAAACATCTGTCAGGTCATAGTTCGAAGGAGTATAACCACTCAGATGGCTGCCCATCAAATGCCCGTTCAACCATACAGTGCTGTTTCGGAAAATCCCATCGAATTCAATGGATATTTTCTGGCCTTTATCTGTTTCAGGTATTTCAAATTCCTTTCGATAGAAGCCAATGCCTGTGGGCAAATATCCACTTACAGCCGGCTGGTTTCCTAAGGTCTTGTCGTTCACAAATGTACCCTCTACAGCCCAATCGTGCGGAAGGTTTACCTCCTTCCAGTCAGCAGGATTATAAATTGTCCCGCTTTTTGTATTGGTGTAATCTATGACTGTATCTTTGGTGGTGATTCTTTTCACGTTTATATCGGTCAGTCCGCCCTGACCACCTACTTTTACCACACGCTTCATAGCTATGTCGCCTTTGTGGAACTGCCAGCTAAAATCAAAATTCTCCTTGGTCCTTTTACCCAGAAGTGTTTGTTCTAAAACTTCTGCGTTTCCAACAATAGGGAATAAGATTAACTGGGAAAGTACTATCCCCAAAAAAATGACCCATCTATTTGATCTTGGATTCATCACTTGTTGAACTGTTTGTATTTATGGGAAATCATCATTGCTTTCATCTGTTTATTTTTTTAAATACATAGACACATAGGAAAATTATTCACCACAGATTACTCAGATTGACTCAAATAAAAAAAGAATAATCTGTGTCAATCTGAGTAATCTGTGGTGCATAAATTTTCCATGTCCCTTTGTGTTTATTTTTCATTTCTTCCAAAGTAATCCATCACTTCGTTTCAACAAATTCCGGTTCGTAAGGAGCAATCGTAAAATTGCCCGTAAAATCTTTATCGAATAGAATGCTTCGCGAGTTACCTTTCATCTTAATTTCCTTGGGTTCACCGCTTACATTCAGATATAGAAAATGGTTTTTATCTATTTGTCTTGCCATTACCCCAGATGGAACATCGGGTCCTTTTTTAATTCCCAGTTCGTTGATCAGTTTATCCACCAGAGGATTAAGTACATTGCCAATTGCAGGAAGACCTACATAAATAGCCCTGCCTTTGCCATATTTATTGACCGTCATGATCGGGTAATCCTTGTCCAAGCTGGTTAGGCTGCCAATCACTTCAGCTCCTTTGGGTTCAACAATATCAAACCTTGCAGATTCGGTAGTTATGGCTTTCCCTTTATAGGTAAATTCAATCTTTTTGCCCTTGTATGACTTTGGGGATATTTCGTTCAGCGCTTCTGTTTCTTCGTAACTTCCTATCCGTATCCCAAAGACATCGCTTAAGCGGCCTGGGTGAGTCGTGGCAAATACCTGTCCTGTTTCATCCACAATGGCCGAATTGCTGGTCATGATTACTGTTCCGCCATCTTTTACAAAGTTCCTAATTTTTGTTGCTGTCACTTCATCCATTACCGCCACACCGGGAACAATCAACAATTTATAATTCAATGTACTTCTGCTTATCTCAACAACACGAGTATCCATGTTCCGCCAGTAAAACAGATCGAAACAAGCTTGCAGTTGATTGTCATGTTGTTCTGGGAAGGACGTGCTTGCTATCTGGCTGGGAAAGGAGAAGGCCAATCCTACTTCTGCCTGAAGTTTGTAGGGGAAGAATTTTTCAATCTTCTTAAATTCCGTAGCAATCTTCTTGTATTCATCGTACTTGCGGTTTGGAACACCATCCCAGTCAAGTATTCCCTCCAGGTACTGTTCTTCTCCGGCATGCATGCTTTGCCAGGTCCATCCGCAAACCATTTGGTTACCGTACATTAAAGTAGAATATGCCTGTTTCCGGATAGCATTTGGAACTGCCGTCATGGTAGTAAATTCACTGCACCAGAATGGATTTGTGCTTTCGAATTGAATACGGGCAATACCGAACAAAGCATTCATTACCCCCCAATTGGTTGTTAAAGTTGTTCCTGGATAAAAGCCGCAACCCTCACGGGTCATTTTACCTGAATAGGCAATCTGCGAATAATCAAAATATTTCAATGCACTGTAATACCAGGCATTTGTATTTACCAAGGCGTTTGGCGCATTGGTGTTTACCTTGTCAATGACTTTTAAAAGGAACTGATTGATTTCATCTGAAATAAAGCGCCTGAAATCGAGCATCCTTTCCGGCACATCATTGGTATGTGTTGCCACCGGGAATCCAATTTCTTCAAATTGGTTAAATCTTCTTGACCAGCGTTGAGTAGCCCACGCTTTGTTTAAATTGTCAAGGTTCGAATATTTATTCTGTAGCCAAATGATGAATCTTTGCCGGACTGTTTCTGAATAGGAAATAGGGCCGTCACCTGATTCATTATCTACACCGAAAGCCGCCAAGGCAGGATGCTTTCCATAGTGCGCAGTAATGGCGTCAGCAAAGCGCAAGGCATATTTCTGATAATTCGGATCGCCTATATCTTCCATGTAACGATGGTTCGGATACTGCACATCCCCATTTTTATCGACTATGTCTATTGAGGGGTATTTATGGTGTAACCACATGGGTGCAGGCCTTACTGCAATATCCAGAATGACTTTGATTCCGGCTTCATGCATCATGTCCATCACCTTGTCAAACCATTCAAAATCAAATTGTCCTTCTGATGGCTCGTAACTATCCCAGGCCAAATGCCCCATCCTGACAGCTGTAAATCCACCAGCTTTCATCAACTGAATGTCACTTTTAATCTTTTCAAGATTCTTATCATCATGGGGATGATAATTGGCCCCTACATACAATTGCTGAGAATAACCGCCCCATGCAGAAAAGAAAACAATTCCAATTGTTAGCAATAAGGAGTTTAGTTTTAGTTTCATCGTTGTCATTTAGTTGAACTTTATACCCTTCATATTTTCATTTGAAGGTTTACAAAGTTAGCTGTAGTCGATGATTTCCCTTTGACAAAAAGCGACAATCTATTTGCAGAATTGGTATTGGGAATAAATGTTTGTACAAAAGGGTCAAATACTTTTACAAAAAGTATCAGATCTTTTGTTTGTCTCGGTATTCAGTGGGACTGATCATTACTTCGGATTTAAAAACCCTGTTAAAATGACTTTGATTGTTGAATCCAACCTGGAAAGCAATTTCTCCGATATTCAATTCTTTTTTACCCAGCAATCGTTTTGATTCGTTAATGCGTAACCGGTTGATATAGGTCTTAAAATTACAGTCAAACTGGTTTTGAATCTCAGTCGTTATCCTGCGTTGGCTAACGCCTGTTTCCGTGGAAACAGTATCGAGAGTAAGCTGACTGTTTTGGAAATTGGTATTGATATAATCAATGAAATCGGATTTCGAAGCTTCAATAGGCTTATTTTCAATGGCTTTATAGGTAATTGTGATAGTTTGTTTTTTCTCCCTCATTTTTTCAATGACAAGTAAGGTAAAAAAAGCAAAGAGAATATACACCAATTCAAATGCCAATATCAAGCTAATAAGTGACTTATTATTTCTGGAAAAGGCCATTGAGTAGATCCTGATGGATTGTGTTTTCCCCGTATTGTCGGTAAATGCACTGCTCACATTGATGGCCTTCATGTTGTTTAGATCGGGCTCTATGGTGGAGGCATCTTCAATCCGGTTATTCTCTCCCCACCAGTTGGGGATCTCAAATTTATTGGTATTGATCTTGTAGGTATGAACCCCCAGTGAAATTTTGGAAATATGATAAAACAGAATTTCCTGACTTTTATCCTCATTTCCTTTCAAGGAATTCTGCGTAATTAATGCGATTCCAATTCCATTGATTTCATCTCCCTTGAGTGTTATCGTTAGCTGGTTATACTGTCCAAGGTCAATGGATTGACTTCCTTTGGGAGCAAAACTAAATCCAGCATACGGATTATGGGTTTTATCGCTAATTTGATAATCCAACTGAAGGAGGCTATCGGTAAACAGTTTGCGAAGGATCCTTGTCCCTCCCCCTGCAGTGCTATCGGAGTAAAACTTATATTCAAATACCTGGTTATTTGGAAAAACGGGAAAATCTTTAATGCTTGAAAAATAGACAAGAATTAGCATACCTAAAACGACAATAGGCATCGTACTCCACAAAAACAACTTTGACCGGAGGATCTTTTTCACCATTTTTCCCTCGAGAAATTGCATTTACATTTTCAATTTTATGAATTCTTCTTCTATGAAGTATTCTGACAAAGAATTCAAATGTAGTATAAGTATTAGTAAAACAAGAATCTGATGGCCGATTTTTGAGAATAATAAAGTCTTATTTTTTTCAATATAATTAATTGAAAATTTGATCAGACTATAATGAATTAACAGGGCGGCTAAAGTAAGTGTGTGATAGTGACTGAAAGGATGAGCTCACTTGAAAATGTTGTGAAGAATGAATCAGCAATTAATCGCCTGAGCTTTTTCTCAATGAAAGGCTACTACCCAAACCAAATGAATCGTATTGTGAACCTATTCAAAGGCTAAACAAATGCTACGTTTTTGTATTTCGGAAGTAGGGTTATAGTAGCCTTGTAGTAGGGTTGGTGGTCAAATGAACCTTGGGAAATAATAATTTTTACATACTTGTGATTTTCTCTTCGTTATTTCGACTTATACAACATATTTAAAGACTTCAGAATGGATAATCCTAAATTACAAACTGAGTTTATTGACTTGATCGAGAATAACAAAAAATTGATTTATAAAGTCAGTCACATGTATTGCAATAACACCATTGATAAAAAAGATTTATTTCAGGATATTATTTCTAATCTGTGGATTGCATATCCTGGCTTTCAGAATAAGTCAAAAGTTAGTACCTGGGTGTACAGGATTTCTTTAAATATAGCGATCACCTGGTTTCGCGATTACTCAAAACAATCAAAAAAGATCGAATATACCAATTTGATCCCTCATTTATCAGATGAAACAGATCGTAC
>DMFR01000018.1:7003-7844 GCA_003450125.1 Prolixibacteraceae bacterium
ATCAATTCCCTGGGAAAAATAGACAAGGCCATAATCCTTTTACTGCTTGACGAATGTTCGTATGAAGAAATAGCAGAGATTATCGGCATTTCAAAGACCAATGTAGCTACAAAAATCAGCAGGATTAAAATGAAGCTAAAAAGCTATTTGTCAAACAATTAAAACTAAACATCATGGAAATTGAAGAATTGAAAACAATATGGCAACAATATGATCGTAAATTGAATAATCTTGAAAAATTAAATAAAAAATTAGTTATGGAAACACTTTTAAAAAATCCTCAGAGTAAATTAAATCGATTGAAATTTCGCAGTATATATGGCATTCTTGTCGGTCCAATAGTGTTACCCTTAGCGCTTCATCCATTGTTTAAAATTGAAAATATAGATCTGAAATTTATCGTAGGATGTATCCTCTCTTTGGCAGTACTTATTTATCTTGGCTATTCTAATCTTAAGGCTTTTAATGCTTTAAAGCAAATAAATTTAGGAGCAGATCCTGTCATTGAATCGGCCCATAAAGTAAATGAATACAGTAGCATAATGAATGGCAGTAAAAAATATTACCTTATCAATTGTTTAGCACTTTTTGCGGGAGTTTTATTAATCGGATGGAAAGCTTTTAATTTTGATACTAAGTTCATTCTTTATATGGCCGCACTTTTAGCTTTCACTTTTGTTTGGGGGATAAAACAATTTAGGCTTCAACAGCAAAAGATTGCGGTTTTAGAAAAAGAAATACTAGACTTAAAAGAATATGAAAAATAGGAAAATACTGTTATTTTCTTGTTCCCGAATGTTCGATCTTTCCTATAAAAGTGGATCAAATGCAAAAGACGGTG
>DMFR01000418.1 GCA_003450125.1 Prolixibacteraceae bacterium
GTACTGTAATATTTTGACAATTCGATGTATTCATTCATGGTCACCTTAGTCGGGATGGAAGGAAAATACAGGAATTCGCTCAACGCCAGTTCAAGGATCAGGTTGTCAATAAAGGCAATACGTTCGATGTCCCAGTTCACCGTGTGTTGTTTGATCAGCACCACATTGTCAGGGTGGTTCACCACCACTTTTCGGTAAAGGTCTTTGGCAAACTGGTGGTCTTCATCATCCTTGAACATAGGAAGCAAGGCCTGACGTTCGTCACTTTCTTCCTTGAATTTCTTGAACGTTTTCAGGATCATACTCACCACAAAATCCAGGTCGTCGTTCCAATAGATGCTTTGATCTTCAAGTAAAGATTCAATGTCCTCATTGTCAAGGATAATATACTTAAAGATATCTTCGATGAGCTTTTTGTCTTCAACATACGTTTGCGTGGAGGCTTGCATGTGTTCTTTGTAAAAATCCTGATCGATCAGGTTCATATAGATCTTCCGAATCAGATCTTCATTGTCATCCCAGTTGAGTTTGGAAGCTGTGATATATTTGTTGAGTGGGATATTTATTTTGAGCTGGCTGAGCAGTTGGTTGGTGATAAACCGGGTGTTGGGTGCAAGATCTTCTTTGGTAGGATGATGCTTTTTCATGCCAAGATCGATGCGCTCTTCAGCAAACTTCTGAATTTCAAGAACGAGCGCCATCAGATAATGATACAGATCGTATGTTTTCTGTAGACTGAAAAAAAGTTCCTTTTCAGTGTTATTGATAGAGGTATCAGGTGATGTAAAGAACGCGTACAATATTTGCAATACCTTGATTCGAATTATTCTTCTGCTAATCATTGTCTTAGAACCTGTTTAAATATGGGAGGGCAAAGTTAGAATTTTTTCTCATACCAGTTAAACGCACGATCGTTTTATTAGACAGGAAGGTATTTTTTAACCACCTAGTCACATAGGCTGCATAAAGTTTCAGGTTCAAAGTTTCAGGTTCAAAGTTTAAAGTTCAAAGTTTAAAGTTTAAGGTTTAAAGTTACGTGCCAATCTGGATATACCTTCAAAGTTAAAGGTGCGCAGCCACGATCGGCACGCAACTTTAAACTTTAAACTTTAAACTTTAAACTTTAAACTTTAAACTATTTTTCAATGCGTGTTCCATCCTGGCCCTCCGTCTCCTCAGGCTGGTTCCATTCCGCATCAGGTGAATCTTCCTCTTCCTCCGGTTCGTTCTCCCAACTGGACTTTGGACGTACAGGACCTTGATGACGGTAATAAATGGAAAGCAATAATCCGCTCGCAGCGCCCCAAAGATGACTCTCCCAGGATATTTCAGGCTTAATGGGGAAAATACCCCAAAACATGCTTCCATAGAGGAAAATAACAATGATGCCGATGGTAAGCAGGTTGGCATCTTTTCTGAGTACTCCGCTAAAGAACAGGAAAGAAGCCAGTCCATAAACGATCCCGCTTGCACCGATATGATAGGAGTCGCGTCCCCCAAGCCATACACAGATACCTGATAGAATATAAATCAGAAAAAGAATCCTGTAGGCCAGGTTCCTGTAAAAATAGAATAACGCAAATCCCAATACCAAGAAGGGGACGGAATTGGACATCAAATGGTCCCAACTCCCATGGATAAAGGGCGAAAATAAAATACCGGGTAAGCCTTCGATCTGCAGGGGTAAGATCCCAAACCTGGTCAAATCAAGACCGTATGCATTTTCTATGATTTTTACCAGCCAGAATAAGCCAACGATCAAAACCGGAAATAAGAGACTGTACTTGAAAATCTTCTTTTCCGTATCCTGATCGATAGGCTCATGACCGCGTGGGTAATAATCAAATAAAGGCATCTATACCAGTGATTTAATCAATGCTACAAAATTCAAGATATCTTCTTCCTGGGTATCAAATGAGGTCATCCACCGAACTTCCGAACGGTGTTCATCCCACATGTAGAAGAAGTATTTTTCCTGAAGCAAAGGGATGATTTCCTTTGGCACAATGGCAAATACGCCATTGGCATCCACTTCCTGTGTCAGTTGAATGGCCGGTATTTTCTTCACTTCCTGCTCCAGCAACTTCGCCATTTTATTGGAATGGGCAGCGTTCTTTTTCCAAAGATCGTTGTTGAAGTAGGCCAGGAACTGAGCACTCACAAAGCGCATTTTCGAAAACAACTGCATACTTTGCTTGCGGATGTATTTGGTATTCTTCGATAAGGCAGGGTTGAAAAACACTACTGCTTCGCCCAACATCATACCGTTTTTGGTACCTCCAAAGGACAATACATCAATGCCTGCATCTACTGTAAAGGCGCGGAAAGGAAGATTGAGGGCTACAGCTGCGTTGGCAAGGCGGGCTCCATCCATGTGTACAAATAATCCATATTCATGCGCCAGGGTCGTAATGGCCTTGATTTCTTCCAGCGAATAAACGGTTCCCAGTTCTGTAACCTGCGAAATGGAAATCATCTTTGGTTGAGAATGATGTTCGAATTCAAAACCATGTAGATATTTTCTGATTCCTTCTGGGGTAATTTTACCTTTGATGGTTTGTACAGGAAGTAATTTGGAACCTGTTAATTTTTCAGGGGCGCCGCATTCGTCTGTCTGAATATGAGCAGTTTCTGCACAGATGATGGAATGAAAGGAATGGGATAAGGTGGAAAGGGACAGTACATTGGCACCCGTTCCATTGAACACGAAATACACATCTATTTCCTGACCAAACTCTTGTTTGAACCTTTGGATGGCCATTTCCGTGATCTGGTCTCCTCCATACCCTACAGCATGTCCTTCATTGGCCGTAAATAGGGCTTGTAAAATCTCAGGATGAATTCCTGAATTATTGTCGCTTGCAAAACCTCGTTTCATAATTTAAATTGATAACTTTAGCTTGAAATTATTGTCGGTATAAAAGAACTCAAAAAATACGAATTGGACGAATTTAATATACGAATTTAACGAAACAAACAGATCAGCACAGGTCTTCTGATTCGTGAAAATTGTACCTTCGTGTAATTCGTTTTAAATTCGTGTAATTCGTATTTTAAATGGAAAAAGTTAACATCTTTTGGTTTCGTCGTGACCTTAGAGTTGATGACAATCATGGCTTATTTCAGGCCCTCAATGCAGGCTTGCCTGTAGTGCCTGTTTTTATTTTCGACCCTTCCATTCTTACCCGGTTTCCCGATCCAAACGATGCAAGGCTGACCTTCATTCACCGCTGCCTGGCTGATCTAAACCATGAATTTGAGAAGCAGAAAAGTAGTTTACAGGTTTACTTTTCATCTCCCGCCGTGGTTTTTGGACAACTTGCAGCCAAATACGCCATCCAGGATGTTTTTGCAAATACAGATTACGAACCGGCAGCCATTGAACGCGATGAGCAAATAGAAAAGCTGCTCAACAGGTCTGGAATAGGATTTCATGCCTTTAAAGACCAGGTTATTTTTCATCAAAATGAAGTGGTCAAAGCCAACGGGTCGCCTTATACGGTATTTACTCCCTACAGTAAAAAATGGAAAGAAGAACTATTAGCCCATGAGATTCAGCTTTATGAAAGTGAAAAACTGTTGTTCAATCTAAAGCACCTGTCCTCAGGCTATTTTCCTGCATTGTCTGAAATCGGTTATCAACCCCAAAACATACAGTTTGCAAAGAAGGATTTTGATCAACATGTCATTGAAAATTATGCGCACAAGCGTGACTATCCTGCTGAAAACGGAACAAGTCGTCTGGGTATCCACCTTCGTTTTGGAAGCATTTCCATTCGTAAACTCACCCTGTTTGCCCAACAATATTCTGAGGTATTTATCAATGAGTTGATATGGCGCAACTTTTATATGGATATCCTGTGGCATTATCCCCATGTAGCCCAAAATTCATTTAAACCCGCCTATGACTTTATTCCCTGGCGGAACAATGAAGCAGAGTTTGACCTTTGGTGCAAGGGTCAAACCGGCTATCCATTGGTGGATGCAGGTATGCGTGAAATGAACCAGACAGGCTACATGCACAACCGGGTACGAATGGTAGTGGCCAGCTTCTTGACCAAGCACCTTTTGGTTGATTGGCGATGGGGCGAAGCTTATTTTGCCGATCATTTACTCGACTATGAACTGGCCTCCAACAACGGAGGATGGCAGTGGGCGAGTGGTTCAGGCTGTGATGCCGCCCCTTATTTCCGGGTTTTTAACCCCACCCTGCAAGCCCGAAAGTTTGATCATGACTCCAAATACATCCAGCAATGGGTGCCCGAATACAAAACCAAAGCCTATCCACAACCCATTGTTGACCATGCCTTTGCCCGCAACCGGGCCATTGAAACTTATAGGAAAGCACTGAAATAGTATAAAGTACACGCCAATCTGTCATGATTGTTCAATTCTATGGAAATGATTGATTGTTCTTATTCTACTGATTAAAATTTGTACTTTTACAGACATGAAAATATCCAAATAATCCATTTGGATATCAGGTTGAAAGAGCTGCTTTTGTTATTGAATCGAATTCCCCTTAAATTTTACATCTATTCCTTCGAAGTTGAGCTGGTATCTCCTGCTACCTGAGAGTGGATTGCTGGCCTCTATCTGTACTGTTTGAGTACTGTATCTGTACTAAATTGGTTAACTTAGTACAGATATAGTACTAAAACAGTACTCATTGATGCCAGCAATCCACTCTCAGGTAGCTCTCAGGTAGCAGGAGATACCAGCTCAATACGTTCAGGAATGTAGGATGGAATGATGTTTAAATGGTTGGCCATAATAACCGGGTTCAAAGTGGAATAACCTCATTGAGGAGATCACGATTAAATAATGGCTTTTCAAGGACAGAAACAGAGAGATAAACCACAAGGGTCAATTCAGTTTTGAACAAAGAATGAAATGCCACAGATCTTGTGATGAAGCTACAAATGAATATAAAAAAATGAGGAAGTATGCCTTCCATTTTAACCATTATTTAGAATTGAACAACCCTGGCCAATCTGAATTCTATTGTCTGTCTTTTTAGTGAAACTTTGTATCTTTGAGTCTTTGTGGCAAATTAGAATTTTCATAGTGAGCTCATACTTTAAAAAATAACAATGGGACTAATAAGAGAACCAAAAAATATTGATTTTACCGTTTTTGACAAACCTTGGACAGAGGAAGAACGGAAAGAACTTAGTGCTTATATCAAGAAACGGAAGGAAAAACTGAAAAATAACAACAAACCTAAAACTTCATCAACTTCCAATAAGGAAATGATTCCATAATTCAAAATTCCCTTCTGAGGGATAAGTGTGTTCGTTCAATTTCTACATAAATCAAATATACTTTGTTGATTGAATTTGGAATCATTTCCTATTCACAACCTATTGTTGAACCTGCTTTTGCCAAAAGCAGGGCGAATGATCCTTCCGATAAGAACAATGACTATCCTCTTTAAAATCTATTTGAATGCTATACAGAATCTATACCAAGTCTACCAATTAGTATAGAAGTAGTAGGGTTTGAGTAGGGATGTAGTAGGGTTGGAGTAGCCTTGGTGGTAGCTATTTGAAATGAAAATGTGGTAAAATGGTTTTAGAAGTATTTAACCATGGAATGAAAGCAAAGTCGAATGTTCAGACTTGACTATACTGTCAAAGGTATCGTTGATGGATCAATAAAAAAAATAAAGGCTGCAAATTTCTTCTTTATAAAATCTTTATACTTCCCCTTCCATTCTTAATAATATCCTTACGGAAGGATACCTTCATTTGTACTATCAATTAAGGGGCTGATAGGTTCAGTCCGGAAATACTTACTTATTTATTTGATGTATGGTTAATGATGTAGAGGGGTTTAAGTTTGTAGGAAGATTAAAGAATATTTTCATTGGCAGGGCAAAGACCTTACAAGACAAATCAATATTTCATAAGCTCTCGTTAATAGCCTTTTTTGCCTGGATAGGCTTGGGAGCAGACGGTATTTCATCATCTTGTTATGGGCCGGAAGAAGCATTTAGAAACCTGCAGGGACATCACATGCTGGCTATCTTTGTTGCACTAGGCACCGTATTTACCATTTTTATCATCAGTTCAAGCTATATCCAGATCATCAAGCTTTTCCCGCAAGGGGGAGGGGGTTACCTGGTAGGAAGCAAGCTTTTATCCCCAACTGTTGGGATGGTATCCGGTTGCGCCCTCATCATTGACTATGTACTTACCATTACCATATCAGTGTCAAGCGGTTCGGATGCCCTTTTTAGTTTCTTCCCCGAATCGATGCAGGTGTATAAATTGGGGGTTGCCATCGGGGGTGTTTGCCTGCTTATTTTATTGAACCTGCGTGGGGTAAAGGAATCAGTTGTATCACTTACTCCCATTTTTGTGGTGTTTATCGTTTCGCATGTATTTATTATTGTTTACGCCATTGTGCTAAAAGCCAACGATTTTCAGGCGGTATCACTTGAAACTTCTAATCAATTACATTCATCCATTTCGGAGCTAGGAGTGCTGGGAACCTTGTTCATCATTCTGAAAGCCTACAGCATGGGGGCCGGAACCTTTACCGGAATTGAAGCGGTGAGCAACGGGATGCCTATTCTTCGGCAGCCAAGGGTAAAAACAGCCGGAAGAACGATGGTGTTAATGGCCGTATCATTGTCATTTATCGTAATGGGCTTGATGGTGGCTTATGCCCTGTATAATGTTCAGATCAGTTCACATAAGACCCTGAATGCAGTTTTGTTCGATAACGTTACGGCCAATTGGGGCCCTTTTTGGTCGAAAGGTTTTATCCTTACTACGCTAGTATCTGAAGCTGCCTTGTTATTCGTTGCCGCACAAACCGGGTTTATTGATGGCCCAAGGATCATGTCTAACATGGCCATCGACAAATGGTTCCCTAAAAAATACTCCTCCCTCAGTGACCGTTTAGTTTCAATGAACGGGGTAATGTTAATGGGTATTTCTGCCATTATTCTGATGGCCATTTCCAGAGGTTCAGTCGCTTTTTTAGTGGTACTTTATAGTATCAATGTGTTTATCACCT
This sequence comes from Prolixibacteraceae bacterium, assembly GCA_003450125.1. Classification (GTDB taxonomy): domain Bacteria; phylum Bacteroidota; class Bacteroidia; order Bacteroidales; family Prolixibacteraceae; genus Aquipluma. Next base: position 7,027 of record DMFR01000418.1, read on the forward strand.
TTTCCATTTCACAACTTGGCATGGTCAAACACTGGTGGGTAGAACGTGGTAAATTGAATCACTGGAGAAGAAAACTGGCCATCAACGGGATTGGTTTTGTACTCACTTCCTTTATCCTGGTTTCAGTGACCATCATTAAATTTGAAGAAGGTGGTTGGATTACTTTGATTATCACTGGACTATTTGTCTTTTTGGCGATTAGGATTAAGAAACATTATTACAAAACAACGGTCCACTTACATCATATACGACAAAAAGCCATCTCCGATCTTCATGTTGCGCTTGAACAATTACCAACCTATGATCCAACTCAAGATGCTCCAACAGTCAAATTCAATCCTGATGCAAAAACAGCTATTATATTGGTAAAGGGTTATGGCGGTACAGGGCTTCATACTTTTTTAAGGATCAATGAAAGTTTTAAGGGAATTTACCAGAATTATATTTTTATAAGGGTTGGCGTCATCAATTCAAAAATATACCGGGGATCAGAAGAACTGGAACAATTCAAAACTTCGGTGAAAGAGGATGGGAAAAAATATGTGAAAATTGCCAATCAATTTGGCTTTTATGGAAAAAGTATCTGGACCATAGGTACTGACCCCATCGATGAAGTTTACATGATCGTGAAAAAACTCATGCCCTTACTTCCCAATCCAACATTCTTTGGAGGTCAGTTGGTATTTTCAAAGACCTTTTATATGTCACAACTACTGCATAACCATACCATATTCGGCATCCAGAAAAGGTTTTTTAAATTTGGGATACCCATTGTGATATTCCCCATAAAAATTGAGTGAAACTACCATGTCAATCCTAATTTGACACACAAGAGATTGATTAAAAATGTGACACCAAGGCACTAAGCTACTTCCCGAGCACTCGGAACACCAAGAAATGTATTCTTTCTTTAGTGAAACTTGGTTTCTTAGTGTCTTTGTGGCAGAATTAAAAAT
>DMFR01000211.1:0-864 GCA_003450125.1 Prolixibacteraceae bacterium
ATATTACAAAATCAACAAATCCGGTATTCGGTAAAAACATATTTGATCGGTCTGTTACCAGTGCTGATGAAGGTGTAATGACTGTAAACGGAACAATTAACAAAACTGCGATCATGCTCTTGATCGTCATTTTTGCCGCGACTTTTACCTGGCGACAATTCTTTGGAGCCATTGATCCTGCTGTTCCTGGAGCTATGCCTCAGGGAGTTATTGGTTGGATGCTCGGTGGCGCAATTGGTGGTTTTATCACAGCCATGATCACTATATTTAGTCCACGCCGTGCCGCAATGACAGCCCCTATTTATGCAGTTTGCGAGGGTTTATTCCTTGGAGCAATTTCTGCCATGTTCGAAGCCATGTATCCGGGTCTTGTCATGAGAGCCGTATCACTGACCTTTGGGGTATTTGTGATTATGCTACTGTTGTTCCGTTCAGGAACGATCCGTGTGACCGATAAATTCAGGACTGTAATCATTGCTGCTACAGGCGGTATTGCGCTGGTATATCTGGTCAGTTTTATCGCTTCCATGTTTGGTGCCAGTCTGGGATTCATGCAGGGAAATAGCTTAGTTTCTATCGGCTTTAGTTTGGTAGTGGTCGTAGTGGCCGCACTTAACCTGATCCTGGATTTCGATATGATTACCAGGGGAGCTGACGCCCAGGCACCTCAGTATATGGAATGGTATGGCGCCTTCGGCCTGATGGTTACTTTAATCTGGTTGTATTTGGAAATGCTTCGTTTACTTTCCAAATTGAACAGCCGCAACTGATTTTAACTCATAATTGAGATAGATATTTTACAGGGACTTCGGTCCCTGTTTTTGTTGGTATACAAAAAAAAGGGAACACTGATCTGACAGATGT
>DMFR01000211.1:943-4851 GCA_003450125.1 Prolixibacteraceae bacterium
GATGTTACAGATTTACACTGATCTTTTTAAAAATAGGAATTACACGAATTGAAACGAATTTCACGAAATAAAAGAATCTGTGTAAATCTGTAACATCCGTCAGATCAGTGATCAATTACAATATCTTGGGGAAAAGCAAAACCAATGGTTCCGATGGCTAGTAACCCAGCAATGACCCCAAAGCCAAATCTTATCTATCTTATAATTGAATCCTATTTTGATAAGATAGATAAGATTAAGATTGTGTGGACCGATCTCAGTTACTAAGATTGAATTAAAAAAGTAAGATTCTTTCAAAAAAAACATAACTGAATAAGTGTCTAACTTTTTTTATTTTCTTAGGGTCTTTGAGTCTTTATGGCAAAAAACTTTTTTTATAGTCTTCGGATGAGCAGATTTTTCGAAATGGGTTTACTCTTTCTCTTCCGAAAAATAAATCCTTTAAAAATATACCATTATTCAGAAATAAGTTGTATGTTTGTACTATAAGACTATTACAATAGTAAAACGATACAAAAATGATTAAATTTCATCTCGATCAAAAGACAGGAATTCCTTATTATAGGCAAATCATCGATCAGATACGGTTCGGGATTGCCTCAGGAAAACTTGCCGTGGGTGAACAATTGCCAACAGTAAGGGCCTTGGCGGTGGAGCTAAAGGTGAATCTGAATACCATCGCCAAAGCATACAAGGAACTTGAAATTCAAAATATCCTGGAAACTCAGCAGGGAACGGGGACTTTTATCAATTCAACAGAGAATAAAATGTTTGAATCCGAACGCCATCAGAAACTACAGAGTATTATTCGCGATTTTACGACCGTCTCTTTAAGTTACGGCTTTACGATAGATGAATTAATAAATGAACTTAAAAACCAAAAGAAATGGAAACCAACAAGTATGTAAACCCGATTTCAATTGCCCTATTCTTCATTTTAGGTGGCGCTTTTATTGCACTCTATGTTTTTCAATTCATTACAATACCAGTCCTTGTTGGAGGAATCCTGTTGACTATTTTCATTGCCCGATCCATCCGTATAGCGGATCAATGGGAAAAAGCAGTGGTATTGAGAATGGGAAAATTCATAGGTTTAAAAGGCCCCGGCTTCTTTATGATCATTCCAATCATTGACCGTGTGGATAAATACATCGATCAGCGGGTCAGGGTTACGGCTATTAAAGCAGAGGAGACCTTAACCAAGGATACCGTTCCAGTGAATGTGGATGCAGTGGTTTACTGGACGGTCTGGGATGTGGAAAAGGCAGCCCTGGAGGTTCAGGAATATGAAAAAGCCATTTCCTATATCTCACAAACCGGTTTAAGGGATACCATCGGCAAGCATGAACTCTCCGACTTGTTGTCAGACCGGCAGAAGATATCAACAGAGCTTCAGCTGATACTTGATGAGCATACCAGTCCATGGGGAATTACCTGCCAGAATGTGGGTATCCGGGATATCATTATTCCTAAAAATCTGGCCGATGCCATGAGTAAACAGGCTCAGGCCCAAAGGGAACGTCAGGCAAGGGTCATCCTGGGAACTGCGGAAACAGAAATTGCAGAAAAATTTGCAGAAGCCAGCCTTCAATACATTAACAATCCGGTGGCTCTTCACCTGCGGGGGATGAATATGTTGTTCGAAGGATTAAAGGAAAAGGGTTCGATGGTCATTGTGCCAAGTTCTGCATTGGATTCCATGAATCTTGGGGCCATGGGAGGCTTGGTTTCACTGGCAAAATCAAATGGAGACCAGAATCCGCCGCAAGAAATCAGCGTCAAATAGGTTTAAAGTTTCAGGTTCAAAGTTTGAAGTTTAAAGTTTCAGGTTCAAAGTTTAAAGGGTGGGTAAGTTATATTCGGCACGCAACTTTAAACTTTAAACCTGAAACTTTAAACTTTTCACTAAGAATTGATTTCACTTGTGACGGCAGCTTTTATTATCCGGCTATTATTGTTACATTCGTCTTTTTAAACAAAAAGAGCAAGGGCATTTCTATGGATATTATTCAGGTGGATGATCAACCCACTATTGCAGCATTTCACGAGTTGCCATTTCTGATTTATAAGTACGATAAAAATTGGGTTCCACCTTTACAAAAGCTGATCGAAGATGTTTTTGATCCCCGGAAGAATGAAGGTTTTCGGCATGGCGGAGCGCACAGATGGCTGGTTAGGGAGAATGGTCAAACAATAGGCCGGATTGCTGCTTTTTACGATAGAAGCAAGTTAGAGGAAGGAGAGGAGCAGGCTGGAAATATAGGGTTCTTTGAATGTTTCGATAATGATCAGGCTGCTACGCTTTTGTTTGATACCGCCCGCTATTGGCTTAAAAGTGAAGGATTTACGGCCATGGACGGACCTGTGAATTTTGGAGAGAACTTCTTCAACTGGGGTTTGCTGGTGGATGGATTTCAGCAGCAGGGCTTTGGGATGCAGTACAATCCTCCCTATTACAGGCAGCTCTTTGAAAGATATGGTTTCAAAACCTATTACCAGCAGTTCAGTTATCATTTGGACATCACCAGTCCCGATCTTCCTGAACGGTTTTGGAAAATTGCCGAATGGGTAGCCAAGAAGAATGACTTCGAGTACAAATGTTTTTCATTCAAAGAGCAGGACCGGTGTATTGATGATTTTTTAACCATTCATCAGTCAGCTTGGGCAAAACATGCCAACTACAAGCCCATCAGCCGAAATGATCTGAAAACGCTTGTAAGGGATGCCAAAATGATCATTGAAGAGGACTTTATCTGGTATGTCTATTATAAAAATGAACCCATTGCTTTTTTCATGATGATCCCCGATTTGAACCAGATCTTACGGCATCTGAAAAATGGGAAGTTGAATTTGTGGAATATATTAAAGCTGATCTACCTGAGAAGGAGAAAAACCATGACCCGTTGCAGGGTATTGGTCATGGGGGTCATTCCCAAGTTCCAGGGAACAGGCATCGAATCCGGTATTTTCTGGCAACTGCGGCAGGTGTTGCTCAAAAAACCTTGGTATAAAGAAATGGAAATGAGTTGGGTAGGGGATTTCAACCCAAAAATGATCCGGCTTTTTAATTCTATTGGAGGTAAACAGGCCAAAACTCATGAAACATTGCGTTATTTGTTTGATCGGAATCAGCCTTTTGAAAGGTTGCCGATCATTGAATAACATATATTGAATATCAATTCATTGATCACTTGGCAACCGATGGTAAAATGTCAAAATATGAACACAACAATCTGATAAAATGCAAATTATAGAAGTAACGGACAAAGCATCCAGGAAACTATTTCACAAGGTTCCACATTTGATCTATCAGAATGATTCCAATTGGGCCTGTCCCTTACACGGGATGGTGGAAGATGTTTTTACGCCGGAAAAAAATCCTTCTTTTAAAACCGGGGAAGCCATTCGCTGGATTTTAAAGGACGATCAGGGGCAATTACTTGGACGCATCGGCGCTTTTTATAACCTGAAGAAAGTCCATACTTTTGATCAGCCTACCGGTGGATGCGGCTTTTTTGAATGTGTGAACAGTTTTGAAGCCGCCTGCCTATTGTTTGATGCTTCGCGTGAATGGTTGAAGGAAAGGGGTATAGAAGCCATGGATGGACCGGTTAATTTTGGCGAGAACTATATGAACTGGGGATTGCTGGTCGAAGGGTTCATGCACCAGGGTTTCGGGATGCCCTATAATCCACCCTACTACCTGGAACTGTTTAAACAATATGGTTTTGAGATCTATTTTGAGCAATACAGCTATCATTTGGATTATTCAAAGCCCTTTCCCGAAAGGTTCTGGAAGATTGCAGGGTGGGTAGCCCAGAAGCCGGGATACACCTTCGAACACCTTTCCTTTGATCAGACTGAAAAGTTCATCGATGACTTTTGTTACATCTATGACGAGGCATGGC
>DMFR01000211.1:4869-7813 GCA_003450125.1 Prolixibacteraceae bacterium
CCCTTTCCCGAACGTTTCTGGAAGATAGCGGGATGGGTGGCCCAAAAGCCCGGATACACCTTTGAACACCTTTCATTTGATAAAACAGAAAAATATATTGACGACTTCTGTTACATCTATGACGAGGCGTGGCGGTTTCATGAACATTTTCAGCCTCTGGACAAGGATGAAATACGCGATTTTATCAAAACGGCCAAATCCATCATTGATCCTGAAATGATCTGGTATGCTTACCACGACGGGGTTCCCATTGCATTGTTCGTGATGATTCCGGATATCAACCAGATCCTGAAAAAGCTCAACGGCAAATTGAATGTCATCAATATCCTTAAATTCCTTTATTACAAACGAAAGAAGATCATGACCCGCACCCGGATACTGATCATGGGGGTAACTCCCAAATACCAGAAATCAGGCATCGAATCGGCCATCTTCTGGCATCAGGATAAGCTGATGAAGCACAAGCCTGAATACACCGAGGTGGAATTGTCATGGGCGGGGGACTTTAACCCCAAGATTATTGCCCTTTACAAGTCAGTGGGAGGGGTTCACGTAAAGACCCATTATACGATGAGGTATCTTTTTGACCGTTCGAAGCCCTTTAAAAGGGTGCCAATCATTGGTGCAGAAGAATAAATGGAAAAAAAGAGGAATATATCAACCAAAACATTTGGAAATTACATTCCTGTATGTAACTTTGCAAGCCGATAAAAAATAGTAAAGAAACAAAAAATGAAAAAAGGGATACATCCAGAGAATTATCGTACTGTTGCATTCAAAGATATGTCAGACGGTCACGTTTTTATTACCAAGTCGACTGTTAACACCAAGGAAACAGAAATAGTTGACGGAGTTGAGTACCCGGTTGTAAAACTTGAAATTTCAAGTTCTTCACATCCGTTCTACACAGGGAAAATGAAACTTGTTGATACCGCAGGTCGTGTCGATAAATTCAATTCCAGATATGCCAAACACATGGAAGACAGAAAGAAATAATTCTGTTCCTAAAAGATACTTAAAAGCTTCGCCTACGCGAGGCTTTTTTTTTGCCCTTTTTTATTCTCGATTCTTGCAATGCCAGAGGGGATATTTCGGATCAATCTAAAAAGCCGGCAGACTGATCCCCGATCAGGTGGACCTGTTGCAGCCATTAACCACTTTCAATCACAGGGGCAGATAGTACCCTTCCGCCGTTACCCTGACGCATATCATTCTCCCTGCCCGGTTCCTGTCATCTGTAACTCATCTGTAACTCATCTGTAACCTTTCTGTAACCTCACCATACAGAAAGGTATCAGATGAGTATCAGAAAGGTATCAGAAAATAGGACTCAGGTAGGTACCGTCCATTGGCTTTTGTCCTTGATCCGACATCTCAAAAATGAGACAATATACCAGAATGGGTTGCCTTGTAGTATAAACTTTGTAAGGGATTATAAATGATAGCAATTGGATGGTGTAAAAATGAAGCGGCTGTATTATTTCAACTTCAAGCGTAAAATCTTCTTGGTTTGAGAGGTGATTTTATAGCGGTCGTCCAGGCGTTTGCCGACTAACCAGACCAATTGATTGCCAGAAGATAAAACCCATGCATTCTCTTTCTCTGGAATGGAATACTTTTCATCAATAAAAAAGTCGCTCAGCTTTTTTAATCCTTTCATGCCTAGGGGCTGAAAGTATTCACCCTCATGCCAGTGTCGCAGGATAAGGGGAAAGATTAGCTGATCCAGATCAAGATCAACAACATGGGGGAGAAGAGAAAATTTGAAATCTGGGCTCCGCTCTATCTTTTCAATGGACAGGTGAATGGGGAAACTTATTTTAGTACAATCCGCTTCAATATAAAACAACTGATCCTGTTTTTGGGCCTGAGGTGCAATGATTAAATATTCCCGGTCTTTCACCAGGCGGTAATCATTGGAAAGGAATTTGCGGCCCGATTCCCTTGCCAATGAGTCAATGATATCGGGTATTTGTTCAGGCTGAAAACCAAAGGGTCGGATCAGTTCAAACAAAATGGTCTTTAATGGCGTATGTTGCTGAAGCTTTTCGATGTGAATCATTGCGCCCTGTTCATCTTCTGAATAGACCGCAGACTTTATTTCACCCATGCGTTGCTGAAAGAGTTGCCCTGTTTCGTGAAGGTTGGCGATGGTCTTCAAGGCATTTTTCCGGAAGGCTGGATTCACCTTTTCAAGTAGGGGAAGAATTTGCTGGCGGATCAGGTTGCGTTTATAAATCGTTTCAACATTGGAGGAATCGGTCCGGTAAGCAATTGACAGCCGGTGGCAATAATCTGTAATTTCAGTATGGTTGGTAAAAAGCATGGGTCGGATGATGCGCCTTGATTTGGGCTGAATGCCGCTCAGGCCTTTAATTCCGCTGCCCCGCGAAAGGTTGATCAGCAAAGTTTCAATCATGTCATCCTGGTGATGAGCCGTTGCCAGGTAATCGTACCGGTGTTGATCGAGCAGTCGGTTAAACCATTCGTAGCGTAGATCGCGGGCTGCCATCTCTATGGAAATGCCTTCCTGTAATGCAAATTCTAAAGTATTGAAATGCTCAATATGGCAAGTCAGGTTGTGCTGGTCGCAATATTGGACAACGAACTGCTCCTCCTCTTTGGATTCCTGGCCCCGCAAACCAAAGTTGCAATGGGCAACAGCTACCGGAAACCCGGCATTGACAAACAGGTGCAACATGAGCATAGAATCGGCTCCACCGCTTACCGCCAGAAGGATGCGCTGGGAGGAGTGAAAAAGGTTCTCCTGGTGAATGTATTTTAAAAACTGCTCAACCATAAAAGAGTTTCAAGTTCAAAGTTTCAAGTTCAAGGTTCCAAGTCCCCGGTAATTGATTACTGTTGCGTCTTATTTGTTTTGACACTTATGGCATTGGTAGTATCTCCATCATGGCGTCATTGCGAGGAACGAAGCAATCTGTAA
>DMFR01000452.1 GCA_003450125.1 Prolixibacteraceae bacterium
TTGCTGTTTGCAGACAACGATGGCGAAGATGGAACCATTCTCTGTTCAGAGTTGGGAATCTGGGATACTGCCCTTGACGAAGATCAAGTTCTTGCATTAGGCGGTGCAACAGGTGAAAGAGTCCCACTAAGAACCAAATTAGGCGCATGGAAATTTGATGATTCAACCAACCTGCTCAAGGCAGAACTTGGAAATCCACTCCAGTTAACCGGGACACAACAATCGGTTGATGGTCCTGCGAATGGAAATAAGGCCACTAAAGTTGATGTGGGAAGCTATTTAAAAATGACCCATGGAATATTACCCAATGGTGGAGGTGCAATGGTCAATGAATATACGCTCCAAATTGATTTTTCAGTTCCACAATCTGGAATATTGCATTCATTTTTCCAGACCGATCCAACAAATACAAGTGATGCCGACTTAATTACAAATTCCTCCAATGCTATCGGAACCGCTGCCACTACTTTCTCCAACAATACCATTTCAGCAAATACCTGGTACAGGATGTTTGTTGTGGTGAAAAACGGAAGTTATTTTAAAATATACATCAATGGAGAACTTTGGCTTGATGCAGCCGGCCAGCCAATTGACGGAAGATTTGCCTTGGCCAATGAACTTTTATTATTTGCCGACAATGATGGCGGGGATGGAAATATCCTTTGCTCTGAAATAGGGATTTGGGAAGTTGCATTGACTGAATCTGAAATTGCCGACATTGGTGGAAATCCTGCCATTCAGATTCCTGACAGAATGGGTTGGTGGAAATTTGAAGACAATACCAATCCTGAAAAAGCAGATATAGGCCTCCCGTTGACGATCTCTGGGAATGCATCTCCTGTTGCCGGGCCTGTTGCTGCAAACAAAGCCATTCATGTTGATTTGGGCAATTACCTTAAAATGCAACATGGAATCTACGGCAATGGCGATGGGAGCATGGTGAATGAATACACGCTCCAAATTGATTTTTCTATTCCTGAAGCCGGAATCTGGCATGCCTTCTTTCAGACCGATCCTGCCAATTCCAACGATGCCGATTTGTTTACCAATAAAAGTAATGCCATTGGAACTGCTACCACTTCATATACCACCAATACTATTTCGGCAAACACCTGGTATCGTATGGTTATAACAGTAAAAAATGGTTCATTCTTCAGAATTTATATGAATGGAGAACTGTGGCTTGATGCTGCAGGTCAACCCGTGGATGGACGTTTCGCCTTGTCGAGTGACCTTCTGGTTTTTGCAGATGAAGATGGGGACGATGGTTTGATCAATTGTTCTGAATTGGCCATTTGGGAAGTCCCTCTGACCGCTGATCAGGTTGCCTTATTGGGAAATGCAATGACTATTCCTGCAGGCGTTCAGCAAATCCAGGAAAGCCCGAACGTAGGCCTAGGCCAGAATTATCCCAATCCATTCTCAAGTCATACCATTTTCCCCTATGAAATATCGGAATCTGGGAAAGTAAGCTTTAAGGTTCTTGATAGCACAGGAAAGGAAATTCGTTCAATTGATGGAGGTATAAAATCCTCTGGCAATTACAATTTGAACCTGGGCTCTGAAAGACTAACCCAAGGAATCTATTATCTTCAAATGATTACTGCAAAACAAACCAGTACTCGCAAGATGGTGTATATTCCCTGATGAAACAACTTTGGGAAAGTTTTATATAAATAAATAAAACTTTCCCAAAGTTCTATTTTTATTTTATAACCTTCAGCCGATCACCCGTTCCCTGAATCATGACCCGTTCCCATTCTTTGCCGTAGCCGGGTTGTGCAGGTGCTTTGGGGATGTTCTTTCCATTCCCGTTTTCCAAAAGCTTGTGTCCTTCGGTGTTTTTTATATTTCCATCCACGTATTTCATAAACAGGTATTGATAAAACACTTTCCAGTCGCTGACCAGTTGATTGCCTGTTGAAACAGAAAAGCCGGTGATGTTTTCCCTCGACGAAGAAGGGTTTTGTTTGAAGAGTTCTGCTTCTTTCTGGTCCATTTCCTTCACCTTGGAAATAAACTTTCCTTCTAGTTCTGACTGGTAGGCTTCAATTTCAGGGTGGATGACATTGTACCGGGTATAGGCCCAGTTGTTCATCTGGCTGAAGGTCCAATAAGCCGATGTTTCCGACCAGCTGATCATAGACCCATTACCCACGGCATAACTGGAAGGTATCCTGGTGATCCCGCAATACATAGGAGCATATACACACCCGTCAGCATCGTCTACGCCAAACCAGAAGATTCCCCCTACAGGATCTGGCATCCAAGACCGGGACTGTGCCACGAAACTATAGCCGGTCTGCTGGGTTGCAACGGCCCGTTCGTTGAGGTACATCACGCTGTCCACCACATATTCCATCGGACGCCAACGGTAAGGCAATTGATAGGCCCCTGCTCCCGGATCATTGCGCATATCCATGGGCGTATCTTCATAATGGTCTCTCATGCGTGCCATCACCTGCTGAAGGGTAAGGGGCGAATCGGGCTTCACCCATAAGGGCAGACGGTTTGAAACAAAGCCGTTGGGATTCAAACTATTATCTAACATCTGGGCATTGCGCACAAACTTCCCCATCGCATAATTGGTATAGTCCATATTCNNTGCTGAAGGGTAAGGGGAGAATCCGGCTTCACCCATAAGGGCAGACGATTGGACACAAAGCCATTGGGATTCGCGCTCTGATCCATCAACTGGGCATTGCGTTCAAACTTTCCCAAAGCATAGTTGGTATAGTCCTTATTCTCCCTGATTTCTTTATTGATGTTCCTGAAAAATGACCAAACCCTTGCATCACAGAAGCGGGCGCCCCCAAACTTCAAAGGATTGTACACATCCGAAAAACTGAAAGACTCATTGCTTCCTTTGTAGAACCCATGTTTCTTGGCAAAACTGATGACATCAGCCGAATGATAAACCGTCTGTTTCACATCGGCCCAGTTGTTACTTTTCTGAAAGGGGAAAGTGGTTATACGGGCCTGGTTAGCATGACCGCTTACATACCCGTCAGGGATCAGGCGCGCTACCCATACCGCCCCTTTTTCGTACTTCCCTTTGCCGATCAGCTCCATGATCCATGCCTCGTTGGTATCGGAAATGGAAAATGATTCTCCTTCTGTGATATATCCATATTGAGCAACCAATTCGGTCATCACTTTGATCATCTCCCTTGCTGTCCTGGAGCGTTGAAGGGCAATTCTCATTAGGGATCCATAGTCCAGGATGGCTCCCGGTTGCGATTGCAGGGAGTCCAGTCCTCCGAAGGTCGTTTCCCCGATAGCCACCTGGTGTTCATTCATAAACTGGATGACCGAATAGGTATGTGCCGCTTCAGGAATTACTCCCAATAGCTTTCCGTTTTCATAGTGGAAGACTTCACACAAGTCCCCAGGCTGGTGATCTGCAGCCGGGTAAAAGGCCATAGCGCCATAGCGGGTATGAGAATCAGCGGCATAGGTAATCATCACCGATTGGTCAAGGCTTGCCCCTTTGGTGACAATGAAATTGGTGCAGGCAAACCCTTGCGGGATGCTCAGGATAAAAAGAAATACTATGCTCAGCGCTGAAAAAAAAGTCTTCATAACTAATAATTTGAGGGGCGAATATAAACACTATTGTCGTGTTTTAAATATCCATCAATATAGGATTTTTAAAACAATATACAATAGATTTGCAGCATTAGTTTTTTTGCTAAATTTACCTAACCTATAACCGCAGACCAAATGAAATTCTCTATTTTCTTATGCCTTTGCCTTTGCCTTGCCTTCCATGCCTTTCCCCAGAAATACGTCAAGGTATGGAGCGATGAATTTAACTCCCCGGGCCTTCCTGACAGCACCAAATGGGATTTTTTAAATCAAAAAGGCTACAACGACGAACGAGAGTATTACACCCAAAGAGAGTCCAAAAATGCCTGGATTCAAGATACTACCCTGATCATTGAATTAAGAAAGGAAGCCTACCTTACCGCAAACTATACCTCTGCCATGTTGGTTTCCAAATACAAAGGAGACTGGCTCTATGGCAAGTTTGAGATCAGGGCCAAAGTACCCGGTGGAAGCGGATCCTGGCCTGCTATCTGGATGATGCCCACCAATGATGAATATGGCGGATGGCCCAATAGTGGTGAAGTTGACATCATGGAATACATCGGCGTTAATCCCAACAATTTGTATTTCACCACCCATTACCAGGGAATTACAGGCACTCATTCACAGTCAGGTACTTATACATCTGCCATCCTCCAACCATACAACAAGTTCGTCACTTTTACCCTTGTATGGACCCCTGCAAAACTGGAATGGTATGCCGATGGCAAATTGTACCATTCTTATGCCAAGACTGCTGATGACCCTAAGATCTGGCCTTACAACAAGATGTTCTATATGATCCTGAACCTGGCTTACGGCGGTTGGGGAGGAGCCCTTGACGATACAAAACTTCCCAAAAAATTCTATGTCGACTATGTAAGGGTTTACCAATTACAGGAAAGCGCAGGGCCATTCTCCCTGCATATTGAACCGGCAAACGGGGGAACGGTTGAAGTATCACCCAAGATGGATACTTATCCCGAAGGAACAAAAGTAACAGTCACAGCCACCCCCAATGAGAATTACGAATTCGATAAATGGTTGTATGTAGGCTCGGCCAATCCCATCGCCATTGAAGTTAACAAGGACATGACCTTGATTCCTCTTTTCAAAAAAAAGAATGAGCTGGTCCTCAACGGGGATTTTACCCTGGGCCTGACCAACTGGAATCATCTGTATTTTCAGGATGCTTCCACCATGGCAGCTGCTCCTTCGGTTGTTGATGGGGTCTATGTGATGAACGTGACCAAACCCGGCACAGCCAACTGGCATATCTGTGACCAGCAAAGCGATCTATCCATTGAAAAGGGGTATACCTACCTGGTTTCCTTCGATGCTAAAGCCGATAACCCAGGCACCATGGATAACTATATTTCGAAAAACCATGACGATTATGGCACTTACTATTCAACGGTCAAAACCATTACAAAGGATATGCAGCATTTTAGCTGGACCTTTAAAATGCTGCAGGCCAGTGACCCCAAATGCCGCTTTGGCTTTGGCTTCGGAAGGTTTACAGGCAATGTTTATCTCGACAATATAAGCGTTCAAAAGCAAATTATTGCAGGCATCAGTCAATTGCCCGTCTCTGTGGATGCCTTTGAACTTTACCCCAATCCGGCCAGTGACTTTTTGGAAATTACCAATCAATCCACTAAGACCTTGAATCCAACTATTAACCTGTGCAATCTTCAGGGCCAGAATATTTGTAATCTATTAATGAATAAACCAATTGCAGCAGGCCAGCATATTCACATCAATCTCAAGGAATTCAAGCTTGTCAATGGAAGTTACCTGGTAACTATTTCAACGCCTGAAAGATCAATTACAAGGAAATTGATCATCAACCGAAATTAGAGTTTAAAGTTTAATGTTCAAAGTTTAAAGTTACGTGCCGATCAAGTAACAATCCTATGTTTAAAGTTAAAAGCTGGGTGACTATTGATCGGCACGCAACTTTAAACTTTGAACATTAAACTTTAAACTCTCTTAAATTCTTACTAAATTTGCTTTCTAATTAACCTAACTCAAACCAAATGAAACCATCTATTCTTGTATTGTTCGTCTTGTGCTTTGCACTTCAGTCTTATTCTCAGAAATACGTCAAGGTGTGGAGCGATGAGTTCAATACCCCCGGTCTTCCCGACAGCGCCAAATGGGGCTATGAAGTGGGCAAAGTCCGTAATTCCGAATTACAGTATTATACCTATAAACGCAGCGAGAATGCCCGTATTCAGGACACCGTTCTGATTATCGAAGCCCGTAAGGAAGACTATAAGGGCGCTGCCTATACTTCAGCCAGCCTGATGTCAAAAGCCAAAGGCGACTGGACTTATGGCAAGTTTGAGATCAGGGCACAGGTACCTGCCGGTAAAGGAACATGGCCTGCCATCTGGATGTTGCCTACCAAGGGAGAATATGGCGGCTGGCCCAAGAGCGGTGAAATTGATATCATGGAATACGTGGGCATGAATCCCGACAACCTGTATTACACGGTCCATTACCAAGGCAACGGGGGCAAAGGGCATGAGAGTTCAGGTGTTTCCACTACCAACGTTAAGCCTTACAGCCGGTTCATCACTTATACCTTGGTCTGGACCCCTACAAAACTCGAATGGTATGCCGATAATCAGTTGTGCCATACTTATACCAAAACAGCCGATGACCCGCACATCTATCCTTTCAACAAAATGTTCTACATGATCCTCAACCTTGCTTACGGCGGTAGCTGGGGCGCACAAAAGGGAATCGATGATTCGAACCTTCCGATTCAATTCTTGGTTGACTATGTCAGGGTCTATCAGTTAAAGTAATCTGCCGGGTCATTATTGAAATCCTGAAAGGATTGAATTTCAATAACCATGGGTGAAACCCATGGGATGAGAACAAGGGCCCATCCAGAGCCCTGAAAGGGTTCAATAATAATGTATCAGACAATATTGAACCCTTTCAGGGCTCTGGTCAGGGGTGTTATCTTCTCCCCGGATTTCATCCGGGGTTATTCAAATTTAACCACTTTGTGGTTAAATGCAATTTTCAGCAGATCCTACTATCAACAGGAAAAATAAGAAAATCAATCGTTCACAAGGATTACCTTTTTGACAATCTTTCCTGAAGGGCTATTTACGCTTAACAGGTAGCTCCCCGGCAATTGTCCAGAGCCAAACGAATAATGGTGAATGCCCTGTTCCATCAGGCCGTTTACCAAGGTCTGTATCAACTTTCCGTCGGAAGAGTATGCGGAAAGGTTGACCTCCTGCTTGTTGGGAACCACCAGCGATATCTGCATTTCCTTATTGGCCGGATTGGGATAAACATTCAGTTCAAAACCTCCTGAAGGCATCACATTTGCAGCCGTATTGGTTCCTGATACCACTACAAACTGAGGTGTTTCAGAAAGGGTCAAGTCTATCACATTGTCTGTAACGACAGGCCTGATGGTATCCCCATCCATGTCCTTGTCAGCCAGCAAAACCGAATAAGCATCATCAACCTGATAGCCCGGATTGAACTTGTAGGCAGTATTGATTCCGCTGTCGAGGTACGAACCCGTAGCCCTGGTCCATAGGGCATATACCTTTTGCGAGGTGACCGGATTGTTAAATTCAAGGCAATAGATTTCATTCTTTCCTGAAATCTCCTTGTACGAAACAGCCTTCGAATACTCGGTTTTGCCAAGCACATTCTGCATGGTGGAAAGGTAGTAGTAGGACATCTTCTTTGAATACAGTGTACTTTTATCGGTCAAGAGTCCGCTGGTAGCATACTGGATTGTGTTTTTACCATCGGTATCGGTATCCATGAAAAGAAAAGCCTTTTCGAATCCCAGCTTGAGCAATACCATGTAGGAACGCACGATGTAATTGGCCTGCTGTTGCACAGGGGCGTAGGTATATGAATGCTTATTATCCGCTGTCAAATAAGTATCCCAGCCAAATTCAGTCATCCAGATAGGCATATTGGGCAATACCCTGTTTCTCCATTTGAAAAACTTTTGATACCCTACCTCATAGCCATGTTTCTCATTTTCCGGAGAATAGGCATTGGTCATGTCGGTGCAATACCAGTGAACATTCAGCACATCAAAAGGAATTCTCCCTGCGGAAGCTTTCAGTACATTGGTTACATAAGTGGTATCTGCTGATGCCAGTCCTGCCATCACATGCTTGGCATCCGGGTCAACAGACTTGATGCCCAACAGCGGGTGCGTGGCATCGGTCTGAACCCCAAAGCCATCGTGGGCCGCATTGCAGTACTTGGCATAGTTGGCAGCCGTCCAAAGGGGTGATTTCCAGGTATAGTCCGGCTCATTGTCATCTTCATAGTACTTGATGTAATTCAGGCCCGTCACCTTATCAGCTGTTTCCAACAATGAAGTATTGATTTTTTTAGAACCATACCGCGCCACCAGTTGACCGATAAACTCCAGCCTTTCGATATAATCAGAAGCAAGTGTTCCCGTCCCAGTATTGGTAGGAAGAGGGGAAGTTCCCGCCCATGACGGTTTTCCCAAAACATCAATCAGCACGTTGATGCCATATTTTTTGCACTGGTCCATAAACAGGTTGTGTTCAGGCCATGTCCATCCCTGTGGCTGCGTAGTGATGTTATCCCATTTGTAGTAATTGTTGGCCGCCTCATACTGCGACCAGTCGTGGTATTCCCTAATCCATTTGACGCACTTCGACAAATCCAGCAGGTATTTATTGTCATAAGAAGCCACGTTGGTATTGACGCCCATATAGTCGGACATGGTGATTTTGGTGGCCGTTTGAGCCCCAAGTCCACTGGCCAGCAGAAGGATTATGCCAAGAGAAAAAATTAATTTCATAGTTAGGTTTGGTTAGTCTTTTGACGAAGATCAAAGGTAAAAATAAATTGTACACCCTGACCTGGTCTATGGAAATGATCCGTCAAATGCATCAGCCCTCCGCTGGTGTGGTTATGCGAAAGCAGGTACTACGTCTCACCGTCCAGGTGTACAAAAACCACTCCTCCCATCTTTCCCGAAAGGATACCTTCCACATTGTGCTTTATCTGAGTCCTAACATACTTTTGATTATTGAGTATTATCCGTGTACTTTTTGTGTATTTACTATGTAATAATACACAGATAATACACAGATAATGCACAGAAAGTACACAGATAGGTAAATTGGGATATAACTTTATCCGCAGCAAAACAAATGTCGGAGGTGAAGAAGGGATTTTTTACGAATTGATGGCTGAACGTGCTGATTCGGATCATCATTCGTTTAATTTCATTTCACAGGGGCAGTTGTCAATCACTAATTTCCTACCTTTAGGCCCAACTAATTTACCTAACGATTATGCCTTTATTGATTGTAGGAGTCGGAATACTGATCCTCTTGCTGTTGATCAGCAAGCTGAAGGTCAATGCCTTCCTGGCCCTGTTGGTCACTTCCTTTGCCGTCGGATTGCTCAGCCAGATGAACCCTCTGGACATCCTGGATTCCGTGCTCAAAGGAGTAGGCGACACGATGGGTAAGGTGGTACTGATCCTGGCCTTTGGGGCCATGCTGGGCAAAATACTGGAAGAGAGCGGGGCGGCTCACACCATTACCTTTCGTATGATTGATTTTATGGGATTGAGAAATATCCAGTATGCCCTGCTCATTACCGGGTTCCTCGTTGGGCTGCCCATGATGTACAACGCCAGTTTCCTGGTGCTGGTGCCCTTGATTTTCACTTTTGCGTATACCACCAAATTACCCACCGTCTGGCTGGCCCTTCCCCTTTGTTCGGCCTTGTCGGTGGCGCATTGTTTCCTGCCTCCGCACCCTGCTCCTACTTATGTTTCCTTCATCTATGAAGCCAACGTGAACACTGTCTTGCTCTACGGACTGATTCCCATGGTGCCCGCTTGCCTGATTGGAGGGGTATGGCTGTCGCGCTTTTCAAAGAACATCCAATCAGCCCCGCCTGAGGGGTTGTTCCAGGAAAGGCAGTTTGTACAGAGCGAGTTACCCGGCCTGGGCATCAGCATACTTTGTGCCATTACCCCCATTCTATTGATGCTCATGGGCGCACTGACCGACCTCACCTTTGGTCCTCCGCCTGCAAAAGCGGAACTGACAAGGCTT
The DNA here is from genome assembly GCA_003450125.1 of Prolixibacteraceae bacterium. GTDB lineage: Bacteria > Bacteroidota > Bacteroidia > Bacteroidales > Prolixibacteraceae > Aquipluma. The sequence continues at coordinate 9,696 of DMFR01000452.1, forward strand.
GGGGTTGAAAATATTACAGGGTTTTACTATCATATCTTTACCCAAAAGGGCTTTAGTTCAGGCTCTTCGTCCTTCATCTCCAGCATCCTGACCTTTTTCAAATTCATGAGTGATGCCAACATCGCCCTGTTCATGGCTTTGATTGTAGCGATCCTGACCCTGGGATTGCGTAATGGGAAGAGTATGGATGAGGTGATGAAAAGTTCGGCCAAATCCATCGGAGCAATCTCCATGATCGTACTGATCATTGCCGGCGGGGGAGCTTTCTCCCAGGTGCTGAAAGACAGCCATGTGATTGAATACATCCGCTCTATTTCCGGTTCGATACAGATGAACCCACTGGTCATGGCCTTTTTGATTTCTTCCATATTTAGGTTAGCCGTTGGTTCTGCTACCGTTGCAACATTGACAACAGCCCCCATCATGCTGCCCATCATGCAGCAGACAGGCGCTTCCCCCGAGTTGATGGTACTGGCTACAGGCGCGGGAAGCGTGATGTGGTCGCATTTCAACGATTCGGGATTCTGGATGTTCAAGGAATATTTTGGGCTGAACATCAAACAGACCTTTCAGACCTGGACCTTGATGGAATCCACGGTGGGGCTGGTGGGGATTGTAACGGTTCTGATTATGAGTATATTTATATAGATTATTAACCTTTTCCAAAGTTTTATAAATATTTATAAAAC
>DMFR01000118.1 GCA_003450125.1 Prolixibacteraceae bacterium
CATTGAACTTTAAACTTTAAACAGTTGACTAAAGGAACATTTGCAATTAAATAACAAATAGAAATAATCACATTTAAAATCTAACACTATGACAGTTTTTAAAGGAAACAAAGAGTATTTTCCAGGTATTAAACAGATTCAGTTCGAAGGACCAAAATCGAAAAACCCGATGGCCTTCAAATATTACGATGCCAACCAGGTGGTAATGGGCAAAAGCATGAAGGAATACCTTCGTTTTGCAGTTGCATACTGGCACACCTTCTGTGGCGACGGAGGAGATCCTTTTGGACCAGGAACACAGATTTTCCCTTGGGTAGGCGCTACCGACAAAATGGAAGCTGCCAAAAACAGAATGGATGCTGCTTTTGAATTTATCAGCAAAGTAGGCGCTCCTTTCTATTGTTTCCACGATACAGACGTGGTGGGTGATGGTTCAGTTTTCGAAATTGAAACACGTCTTGCCAACATGATCGACTTTGCAAAAGAACGTCAGGAAGCTACAGGCGCTAAATTACTTTGGGGGACTGCCAACGTATTCTCGAATGCCCGTTATATGAATGGCGCTTCAACCAATCCTGATTTCAACGTATTGGCCAATGCAGCCGTTCAGGTGAAGAACGCCATGGAAGCCACGATTGCTTTGGGTGGAACCAACTATGTGTTCTGGGGAGGACGCGAAGGCTACATGAGCCTGCACAATACAGATGTGAAACGTGAATTGGAACACATGGGTAAATTCCTTACCGTAGCACGTGACCATGCCCGCAAACTTGGATTCAAGGGAACCTTCCTCATTGAACCAAAACCAATGGAACCGATGAAACACCAGTATGATTTCGACACCCAAACCGTAATGGGCTTCCTGAAAGCACACGGATTGGAAAATGATTTCAAACTGAACATTGAAGTGAACCATGCAACTCTGGCCGGACATACATTCGCCCACGAATTGCGCATGGCTGCTGACCAGGGCATGTTGGGTTCAATTGATGCCAACAAGGGTGACTACCAGAACGGATGGGATACTGACGAATTCCCTACCAATATCTATGAAGTAACCGAAGCCATGATGGAAATCATCCAGGCCGGTGGATTCACCAACGGTGGTATCAACTTCGATGCAAAAACACGTCGTAATTCAACAGACCTGGAAGATATCTTTATCGCTCACGTTTCTGGAATGGATGTATTTGCCCGTGCATTGACCATTGCTGACAATATCCTAAAGAACTCTGATTACCTGAAACTGCGTAAAAACCGTTATGCCAGCTACGATGCAGGCAAAGGCGCTGAATACGAAGCAGGTAAACTGAATCTGGTAGACCTTTACAACGTAGCCAAAGAAGTTGGCGAACCAAAACAGACCAGCGGAAAGCAGGAAATGTTGGAACAACTCATCAACTGTTACATCTAGTCCAATGAAGGATCGTAATACGTTATACGTAGTTGGTATTACCCTTGTGGCTACCTTGGGTGGGCTTCTGTTTGGGTATGATACTGCTGTAATTTCAGGGGCTGAAAAATCAATTCAGGCTTATTTAATTACAAGTAATGGTCTGGGATCGCTGGCTCACGGTGCTACTATTTCAAGTGCTTTAATTGGATGTATCATTGGAGGTTTGTTATCCGGTATTGTCTCTTTAAAATTAGGACGTAAGAAATCACTGATGTTGGCGGCTGTACTCTTTTTTGTAGCAGCAATCGGATCAGGATTTCCTGAAATGCTCTTCTTCAAAAGAGGTGTTCCAACTATGGGATTGTTGTACATGTTCAACTTTTACCGCATCATTGGTGGAATTGGCGTTGGATTGGCATCTGCTGTCTGTCCGATGTACATTGGTGAGATTGCACCGGCAGACATTCGTGGACGCTTGGTTTCAATTAACCAGTTTGCCATTATCTTCGGGATGTTGGTAGTCTATTTTGTCAACTACTTTATCGCCCATGGACAGACCATTGAATGGATCAACGAAACCGGATGGAGATGGATGTTCCTTTCAGCAGCTATCCCTTCAGGGATCTTCGGAATACTGTTGTTCTTTGTACCTGAAACTCCACGTTATCTTGCACTAACCAACAGGGACGGCAAGGCACTGGAAATCCTGACCAAGATCAATGGGTTGCAACAAGCCAAGTTAATCCTGAAGGACATTAAGACCTCAGTGGATGCTGCTTCTGAAAACCTGTTTGCTTATGGTAAGATTGTAATTGTGATTGGTATCCTGTTGTCAGTATTTCAACAGTTTGTAGGAATCAATGTGGCTTTGTATTATGCCCCACGTATTTTTGAAAGCATGGGAGCTGCCAAAGATTCATCGATGCTTCAAACAGTAGTAATGGGATTGGTCAATGTAATTTTTACAGTGATTGCCATTATGACGGTTGATAAATATGGTCGCAAGATTCTGTTGGAGATCGGTTCAATCGGTATGGCTATTGGTATGTTTGCCATCGGAGGATTGGCTTTCATGCACGTAATTGGTATCAGCACACTGGTATTCATTATCATCTATACAGCTTCTTTCATGATGTCATGGGGACCTATTTGCTGGGTGCTTATTTCAGAAATATTCCCCAATAAGATCCGTGGACGTGCAATTGCTATTGCAGTAGCTGCACAATGGGCTGCCAACTACTTTATCTCATCAACCTATCCGGCCATGATGGAATTGAGCGGTGGAATGACCTATAGCTTCTACGGTCTGATGAGTCTCCTTTCTTTTGTCTTTGTATGGAAAATGGTTCCTGAAACAAAAGGAAAGACCTTAGAGGAAATGGAAAAACTCTGGAGGAAATAAGAGAACCAAATTTAAATATTAAGCAAAGGGCCGCTACTTCGAAAGGAGTAGCGGCTTTTTTGATTAAGATGGATTACACGGATTGGGATGGATTACACGGATTGGTCGCAACAGAGGTTGGAACCGCAGATTGAAGATGATTGGAGGATTGAGCTGATTAAATATATATGGCTAATATAAATGAATGACCAAAAAATATTGGGTTTAAAAACAAAATATAAAATTTTATAAAATATGATAATAAAAATCTTAGCATCATAACTTTATTTTATATT
>DMFR01000037.1:0-1829 GCA_003450125.1 Prolixibacteraceae bacterium
GGTATCAATATGGGTTTATAATTTAATGGTAAGTGTTTCATTTTAAAGCTTTATGAATATGAAAAAAATATTATTTATATCAACGGTATTAATATTGACACTGATTTACTCCTGTAAAGACAGTTTCATGCAAACGGTCCCGCTGGGGATGGCTTCAGATAATATGTTTTACTCTGAGAAGGGGGTAAACTCTTTGCTGACAGGCGCCTATTCAATGATTGACGGAGCATGGCAAACTGACGGGGCTTCCTGGGCGGCGTCGGTCGACAATTGGGTATGGGGCGGTGTGGCCTCTGATGATGCCTATAAGGGAACCTCCTACGGTGACCAGCCGCCGATCAATTCAATTGAAATTTATCAGGCTATTTCCACCAACGATTATGTGGCCAACCGGTGGCACCTCCTTTATGATGGGATCGCCCGGACAAATGATTGTTTAAAGGCCTTGAAAGTTGCTATTGACAATAAGAATATCGAGGCAGCCCCCGCCGCTGAGATTGAAGCGGAAGCCAAATTCCTAAGGGCATGGTTTCATTTTGAACAAAAAAGGGTATTCAATAACATCCCTTATATCACCGAAACTGCTGATCCGGCTACCGTTACCAATACCGTCGATGCATGGCCATTGATTGAAGCAGATCTAAAGGCGGCCGTTAGCGTGCTTCCTGAAAGCCAGACTGAAGTTGGCCGTCCAACAAAATATGCTGCCGAAGCGGTACTGGCAAGGGTTTATCTGTTCCAACAGAAATGGACGGATGCACAACCTTTACTGGATGACATTATCAACAGCGGCAAATATTCATTGATGCCCAATTATTCTGATAATTACATGATTGCCCAAAGGAACAACAAGGAGTCAATCTTTGAAATCCAATATTCTGTCAACGATGGCGCCGATGGTTCCTCGAATGCAGGATGGGGAAGTTCACTGAATTTTCCTCAGGGTGGTCCATTTGGAACTTGCTGCGGATTCTATCAGCCCAGCCAGAACCTGGTCAATGCCTTCAAGGTAGATGCCAATGGTCTTCCATTGTTTGATACCTTCAATAGCGATGACATCAAAAATGATGAATTTGTAGATCCAACCGAATCCTTTGAAATTGATCAACGCCCAGTTGACCCACGCCTGGATCATACCGTTGGACGTCGTGGAATTCCATACCTGGATTGGGGAATCAATCCCGGGAAAATCTGGACCAGGGAAGTTGCCAATGGCGGGCCTTACATGTATGTGAAAAACATGTTCAAAAAATCAGAAAAGGGGAACTTTTCCACCACTACTGGTTGGGCCACGGGTGTGAACGCGAACAATTACAGGGCTTATCGCCTGGCACACGTTTATTTATGGCGTGCTGAAGTGGCTGCCCAGCAAAATGACCTGGCAACTGCATTGAAGTATGTCAATATGGTTCGTCAACGTGCCGCTGATAGTAAACTGATGGGCAAAGGCACACAGGTCATCGGGTCCGATGGAAAGGTAAGTGGATATACCATCGACATGTCTCAGCCGGCGGCCAATTACAATGTGGGCTTATATCCTGCATTTACCAGCAAAGACCAGGCTTTAAAAGCCATCCAGTGGGAAATTCGCCTTGAATTTGGAATGGAAGGCCTTCGTTTCTTTGATCTTGTCCGCTGGGGTATTGCAGCACCGACTTTAAACGCCTATGTGGCCAAAGAAAAGACCCTGAGATTGTATTTGAAGGATGCCAATTTTACAGCAGGCAAGAATGAATACTGGCCGCTTCCTCAGGTTCAGCTGGACTTGGAGAATAAAAATGGTGAAATACTGAAACAAAACCCAGGTTATTAGTTAGTCATATTATTTA
>DMFR01000037.1:1931-3473 GCA_003450125.1 Prolixibacteraceae bacterium
ATGTAGGCGGCTGCTTCATTCCTTGATGAGCAGCCGCTTTTTTTTATATATTTAGTGCCAAAATATCTACCTGATTTTGTTGGTATGGCACTCAATTATATCTGGATTTTCTTCTTTGTAATCGCTTTTGTGATCGGCCTGGTGAAGTTGATCTTTTTTGGAGACATGAACATCTTTTCGGAGATGATGAATTCCACGTTCGAAATGGCCAAAACCGGTTTTGACATCTCCCTGGGGCTTACCGGAGTGCTCACCCTGTGGATGGGCATCATGAAAATAGGAGAGAAGGGTGGAGTGGTAAAGGTGTTCTCCCGGATCGTCGGGCCATTTTTCAACAAGCTTTTCCCTTCCCTGGGGAAGGACCATCCGGCTTACGGATCGATCATGATGAATATTGCGGCCAACATGCTCAACCTCGACAATGCCGCTACCCCCATGGGTTTGAAAGCCATGAAGGAAATGCAGGAGACCAATCCTACCCCCGACACGGCCTCTGATGCCCAGATCATGTTTATGGTTTTAAATGCTTCGGGATTGACCATCATCCCCATCAGCATCATGGTCTACCGGGCCCAACTGGGTGCAGTCAACCCCTCGGATGTGTTTATCCCCATCCTGCTGGCTACTTTCTTTTCGACCCTGGCCGGCTTGTTGGCCGTAGCATGGCACCAAAAGATCAATCTATTAGATAAAACCATCCTCTCTTATCTTGGAGGACTGATTGCCTTTATTGCGGCCATTATCTGGTTTTTCTCAGGCCTTGAAAAAGAACAGATTCAAACCATATCTGCTGTGGTGAGCAACCTGATTATTTTCTCGGTCATCATCAGCTTTATTCTCATGGCCTTCCGCAAGAAGGTGAATGTATACGAAGCCTTTATTGAAGGGGCAAAAGATGGCTTTAAAACGGCCGTATTGATCATTCCTTACCTGATTGCCATATTGGTCGCCATTGGGGTATTTCGCACCTCAGGGGCCCTGGATTGGCTGATTTCAGGCATCAGCTGGGCCTTCCGGCAGATGGGTGTCAATACCGACTTTATACCCGCTTTGCCTACCGCCCTGATGAAGCCTTTGAGCGGCAGCGGCGCCCGCGGGATGATGGTGGATACAATGAAAACCTATGGGGCCGATTCATTTGCCGGCAGGGTGGCTTCCACCATCCAGGGATCGGCCGATACGACGTTCTATATCCTGGCCGTTTATTTCGGCTCGGTTGGAATAAAAAATACCCGCTATGCCTTGACATGCGGGCTCATTGCCGATTTTGTGGGAATCGTTGCAGCCATCTCAATGGCCTATTTGTTTTTTCATTAAATCAGTTTAACGTTTTAAGTTGAAGAAAACAGTTTAAAGTTCAAGGTTTAAGGTTTAAAGTTGCGTGCCCATCAGTGTTCAACTGACAACTGTCAACTTAGCAATCGCTCTAGATAGGCACACAACCTGAAACTTTGAACTTTGAACATCTCTTGAATTCATGGTTGCCGATACCATACTTTCACCGCTACGCGGTTTTTGGACCCAATGATATGTACCGTGTCT
>DMFR01000079.1:0-2344 GCA_003450125.1 Prolixibacteraceae bacterium
ATTTTATCCAGCAAGATATAGGCCCTTTCACGGGCAACCTCTTCCATGGAGTCGATTACATCCTCAATGAGGTCTTCGCCTATCAACCGTGTTTCATAGGAGGCATAATCCATCAGGTATTCCATGAAAGTTGAAATGGCATTGGGATTGCAATGGGTCTTGATGTCGCCCGGTTTTGCCATGTCCATAAAGTCATGCCCGGTACGGCCAAGACGATGACAGCTGTTGCAGAAAGAAGGCAGGTAACCCATTTCTGCTACATCGCGGACCACTTCATCCAGTGATCGGTTATCTCCCAATGAACATTCGATTCCATGTTCTGCTTTAACCTCCCGGGCAATCCGTTCGGGAGCGGTATGGCTTCCGGCAGAGATCTGGGAGACGCCAAGGGCAAAGGTTTCTCGCCTCATGTGGGCAGTCTCACGCGTTGACATGATAATGCCTGTGTAAGGAACTGCAAGGCGAAGGATGGCTATGATTTTGCGGTAATTCAGGTCAGATACCGCATGTGGAGGATTGGCTGGAAAGTTGGCTCCAACGGTAGGTTCAATGCGTGGAACGCTGATGGTATGGGGCCCGATGCCAAAGACAGTTTCCAGTTCCCGGATATGTTGCATCAGGGCTAGCAATTCGAAGCGGAAATTATACAATCCAAACAGAACACCAGTTCCCACATTTTGGATGCCGGCTTCCATTGCCCGGTGAAGGGCAGTGACCCGAAACTGGTAATCTTTCTTTTTGCCATCCAGATGCACCTCCTTGTAGGTGGCCCGGTGATAGGTTTCCTGAAAGAGCTGGTAGGTTCCAATCTTGGTTTCGCGTAGCAATTTAAACTCTTCAATTTCCAACGGGGCTATGTTTACATTGACCCTGCGGATCTCTCCATTGCCCACTTTGGCCTGGTAAGTTGAGGCAATAGAATCAAGCACGTACTGAAAATCCTGGGTGGGATTCAGGTCGCTGGCAACGAGCAAAACCCTCTTGTGGCCTTGTTTGATCAGGGTTTCAGTCTGTTGAATGATTTCTTTCTGGGAAAGCGAACGGCGAACCATTAAATCGTTCTTTGCCCTGAAGGCACAATAACTGCATTCGTTGGAACAAAAGTTGGAAATGTAAAGGGGAGCAAAAATCACCAGCCTCTTGCCGTAAATCTTTTCCTTGATGTGGTTAGCTGTTTCAAATAGCTCGAAAAGCTGCATGGAATCGCTGATGTTAGTTAAAACGGCTACATCTTCAAGATCCAGTCCTTTCATTTCTTTTGCTTTGGAAAGCACATCACGTACCTTTGCCGGATCTGGTTTAATATTCTGTTCCAGAATACGGAAGATTTCTTCTTCGTTTATAAATGGAGAATGGTGGGTATTCATGTATTTATAGTATTGTCGTGATACGAATCTGGCTGTTGGCTACTGGCCGCTAGCAACCAGTAGCCAGCAGCTAGCTACTAGTAACCAGCCTACATTATTTTTTCCAAATGTACAATTCAATCCTCAAATATAAGTGATGTAAGTTCCAAATAATGTGATATACTTGCAATAAAAACGATAAATCTCCGTAACAATCAACATGAATGAAATTCTGATCCGGCAAATCTCCATTATTGGTGTATCGGTATTGAACTTATCGATCACAGGGTCATATTGTTGGTTAACTTACAAGCAAAAAATAAAGCCTGCACTGGCCATGTGGATTTTCTTTACCATAGCAGTGGCTATCAGCCTGGCAACATACCTTCAGTCAGATCATTTCAGCTTGCTGGACAATATTCTCAATACGACCGATCTGGCATTGGCAGTAGCAGTCTCTATTGCCATTTATTTCTTTGGTGACCATACCACCCGCTTTACCCGGTTCGATAAAGGCTGCCTGGTTGCAGTGCTGGTTATATTACTGTTTTGGTTCATTACCAAAAATCATGTGATCACTCATGGGCTCACCCAAGGCATCCTGGTCATTGCTTATTTTCCTGTTGTCCGCCGGTTGTGGAAGACCCGGGAGAATGGGGAATCATTCCTGGTCTGGGGTGGAATGTTGGTGGCTCCCATGTTGTCCATGTTGTCGAGTAAGGGGCTACTAGCTACCATTTATTCTGTTCGGGCCATTGTTTGTATTCTGGTGCTGATGCTGCTCATGTTACGGGTAGAATACCTGGCAAAAAAGCAGGCTACTAAATTCTAAAAAAAAGGGAACTCAGATATATAGGAAAATAGAAAAGAAGCTGTCTAAAAAGTAATTTAAACACAAATACAAAAAGTTAAAAAGGAATTCACTACAGATTACATAGATAGACACAAATTAGTTTTATTTTTTTTATCTGTGTTCATTTGAGTAATCTGTGGTGAAT
>DMFR01000079.1:2412-5118 GCA_003450125.1 Prolixibacteraceae bacterium
GTAATCTGTGGTGAATTCCTTTTTAACTTTTTTTTGTGTTTAAATTTTTACTTTTTAGACAACTTCTTTTTTTGTTGATAGCAAAATAAATCTAATTTTGTACATCACACCATAAAACCCCCCTGTTATGATTTTTGAAAAAACTGTAGGTGGAAAGATCAGACAAATTCGTGAAATGAAAAAGGTCAGCCTTGAAGAGCTGGCTGAGCGAAGTGGCATGGACATTTCTATCGTTCAGGGAATTGAACAGGAACGGAATATCCCCTCACTGGCTCCTTTGGTTAAAATTGCCCGTGCATTGGGGGTTCGTCTGGGTACTTTTCTTGATGACAGCAATTCATACGGTCCAGTGGTTGTACGTTCAGGCGAATATCACCAAGGAGCGCAGTTTACTTCACAGTTTAGTGAAAACCGGGAACACTTAAACTTCTTCTCCCTGGCTTTTGACAAGGCAGGAAGGAACATGGAACCTTTTATAGTTGAAATTGAACCCGGCCTTCAATCTGATTACATGCTTTCATCGCACGAAGGGGAAGAATTTATCTATATCCTGGAAGGCGAAATTGAAATCAACTACGGGAAGGAAATCTATAAGCTGGGGAAAGGCGATAGTATCTACCTGGATTCAATCGTGTTACACAATGTACATGCAGGCAACAACCAACCGGCCAAGATTCTGGCAGTAGTGTATGCACCTTTTTAACTTCTGAAAATCTGATTTGATGCAGTTACTCGATAACACCTTTGGCGAATTACTGGAAAAGTATGCCCTGGAAGCGCCTGACAGGGAATTTATGGTTTATCCAGACCGGAATTTACGGTTTACGTATTCCCAGTTCAACGCAAGAGTTGATCAATTGGCCAAAGGCCTGCTGTATATCGGAGTCAGGCCTCAGGATAAGGTGGGAATCTGGGCCAACAATGTTCCTGACTGGCTTACCTTTATGTTTGCCACTGCCAAGATTGGAGCAGTACTGGTAACGATCAACACCAGTTATAAAACTTCGGAACTGGAGTACCTGCTTAAAAATGCGGATATCCATACCCTTTGTCTGATCGATGGATACCGCGACAGTGATTACGTGAACATGATGTTTGACCTGGTTCCCGAACTGAAAGACAGTCCACGGGGCAACCTGAAAAGCGAGAAGTTCCCGGAGCTGAAGAATGTCATCTTCATCGGGCCGCAAAAGCACCGGGGAATGTACAACACTGCCGAATTGATTCTATTGGGCAGCCATATCGACGATTTTGAACTGGAACAAATCACGGAGACTATCAATTGCCACGATGTGGTTAACATGCAATATACCTCTGGAACCACTGGCTTCCCCAAGGGGGTGATGCTCACCAACCATAATATTCTGAACAACGGTTATGCTGCCGGGGAATGTATGAAATTCACTTCCAAAGAACGGTTGCTGGTTTGTGTTCCGTTATTCCATTGTTTTGGTTGCGTGCTTGCCCTTTGTGCCGTTATAACCCATGGGGCTACAATGGTCATGGTGGAGGATTTTGATCCCCTGATGGTACTTGCATCAGTTGAAAAGGAAAAATGTACGGCCCTGTATGGGGTACCGACCATGTTTATCGCTGAATTGAATCATCCGATGTTCAGCATGTTTGATTTAAGTTCCTTGCGTACGGGCATCATGGCAGGCTCACTGTGCCCCATAGAAACGATGAACCAGGTGATGCAGAAGATGAACATGAAAGACATCATCATCGTTTATGGCCTGACTGAAACTTCTCCTGGAATGACAGCCACGCGTACGCACAATTCGCCTGAAGTAAGGGCAACAACAGTAGGTTTTGAATTTCCCAATGTAGAAGTTAAGATCGTAAATCCTGAAACGGGTGAAGATTGTCCGATAGGAGAGCAGGGCGAAATCTGCTGCCGTGGCTATAACCTGATGAAGGGTTATTACAAGAACCCAGAAGCCACTGCAAAAGCCATTGACGCTGAGGGCTGGATGCACTCAGGAGATCTGGCCGTAAAAACACCTGATGGCTTTTACCGCATCACGGGAAGGATAAAAGACATGATCATTCGGGGGGGTGAGAATATTTACCCCAGAGAAATTGAAAACTTCATATACAACATGCCGGAAGTAGAAGCTATTGAAGTGGTAGGCGTTCCAAGTAAGAAATATGGGGAGCAGGTAGGGGCATTTGTCAAATTAAAAGCGGGTAAGAATTTATCGGAGGAAGAAGTCCAGGAATTCTGCCGGGGAAAGATTGCCCGATATAAGATCCCGCAGTATATTTTCTTTGTGAAGGAATTTCCCATGACAGCCAGCGGGAAGATCCAGAAATACAAACTCAGGGAATTAAGCCTTGAACTGCTTTCAAAAAAAGGAGTTGAAGTGGTGTGATTTTCGGATTTTAATCCTGAATTATATGGAATTTGGAATTTACTTTCTGGGGGCTATTGATTCCCAAAGTAAGGGAGGCAATTGCATCGGTTCAAGCAAATACTTGTATATTGAATTCCATTACTGTAAGAATATTTTACTTTAAGCTGGAATTTTAGGATGACAATCTGCCTGGGAGCGAAATGAAATTCAAGCAAGAGTATTTTTTATTGCTATGATGGTCAGAGTGTTGGTTTAATGTTTTAAAATTCTCAAGACTTTAGCTCATAGAAGACACAAAAGTAAAATTAAAGTTTATACATTTAACGAGATAATTAAACACTGAATTGAA
>DMFR01000079.1:5175-9894 GCA_003450125.1 Prolixibacteraceae bacterium
TGTTTCTTGTTGAGAAATATATATTCTTAAAAATTAATTTTCTGAATATTGATTTTATTTTTGCATGTAAACTATTCAAATGAAAAGGATTTTAGTTGCTGAGGACAATAAACTAATACAACAGACCATTGCTTACAAATTGGTAAAGGATGGTTTTGAAGTCATCACCGTTGATGATGGTAAAGCGTGTTTGGAAAAGCTGGAGAGTTTGGAAGTTGATCTTTTAATTACCGATCTGTTCATGCCTTTCATCAATGGACATGAAGTTATTTCCACCATCAGAAATGAATGGAAAAAGAACTTGCCCATCATGGTACTTTCCTCTGCCGGTTCAGAAGAAACAGTATTAAAAGCGTTTGAGTTGGGGGCCGATGATTATATGGTGAAGCCTTTCAGCTTGGGAGAGTTGACGGTTCGGGTAAAAAAGCTGTTAATCATCAGGCATTGATGACTTGTAACCATATTTGATAGATTGTAATAAATAGGATTACTATACATTTCATAAGTGAAAAAGACCTTATATAGCCTATCTCTATTTTTTTGTCTTTTTGGACTCATTGGTTTAACTTGTTTTGGAAATACAAGTTATACCATACAGATTGCGGCTTCAAGGAACCCGACAGATATCCCATGGTTTTGCAAAAAATACCATATCGAAACGGAGATCCGGGAAATAAAGGGAAAGACCTGGTATCAATATGTTGTTGGGGAATTCGAAAGTGAACGTGAAGCATTAAACTATATCAACCAACATTTACAGTCTAACGGATTGCCGGGTCCTTATCCAATACCGCTTCCTGATTCACTTTCTGCAAAATCAGTAAGGGCAAAAGAAACTTTCACACAAACGGCAGTAAAGAAAATGGATGTAGTTAAAGCAACTGCATCGGATTCTACGCTTGCAAAGAAAGCGATACCCGATAATGCCATGGCTTTGCAGGGTAAAGAAAATCCAACTCAAGAAACTCAGGATAGGTTTGCCAAATACAATCCATGGGTTGAACTGATTGGATGGAAGAACCTACGAAAGGTTGAGATTTTTGTTATCGATGGGGCTGAACCATATTTACCCCGGTCAGTTATGCCTTTTTATATCAAAATGGTTGATCGGGCTATCCGGTTTCCCGTTATTTTATTCTTTCTCATGTTGATTATCCTGTTCATGATCAACGCGGTTATCATTATGATTGTTCTTGAACTGAGCAATACCTTAAAAAATAGAATTGAACGCTTTGATCAGCTATACGGGAATATGTATGAACGAGCCTTGACCGGTTATATCTTCCAGGAATATGATTTAGAAACGGCAGTTCAACGTATTAAGAATATCCACCGTACCAGGAACAGGAAGATATTTGTATCGGTACTTTTCAATTTTCAAAAGAACCTTAGTGGGGACCTGGATCAAAAGATACTGGATATCTTTTTCAGGCTAGGACTTCATGAAGATGCCATCAAAAAGACCAAATCCAAATCCTTTTACCTTCAAATCATAGGATTGAGCGAGTTGACCAACCTATATCCTTCAGGTGCATTTCCAATTGTGGAAGGACATATCAATGATAAAAACAATGAATTAAGAGCACAGGCACAAACTTCTTATGTGCGTCTTAACCAGGTTGAACCATTCAGATTTCTGAAGAGCCTTACCAAACCCTTTACCCAATGGACGCAGCTGACATCATTTTATATCTTTAAGCTACATAAACTTCCGGCACCCTCTTTTGTGGAATATCTGAAGTCGGATTTATACAATGTACAGAATTTCAGCCTGCGCATGATTATCTATTTCCAGCAGAAGGAGAATGCAGATGAAATTGTTAAGCTGTTGAATGCCAACCGAGAACAAACCCGTTTCCTGGCAATTAAGGCCATCAATGAATTGGGAATACATGAAGCAAAGACACAGTTAAAAGAAGCGTTCACAACAGAAACCTATATGAACCGGCTGGAAATTATTAAGGCCCTTAAGCATATCGGTGATACGGATGACTTTGAATTTCTGGAATATATCATCAGGCAAAATAATGTAACCTTAAAAATAGAAGCTTGCCGTTCCATGTATTTCATGAATAGTTTAGGCATGGAGTATCTGCTCAGACTTAATCTGGAAAAGGAACTAAACATTCAACCTTACATTGCTCATATTTACGACCCCCGAAACTAAAAAGGTATGATAGTAAGAATATTGAAAGCGATTGTGGAGAATGTTATTCTTTTATATTCTGTCAGTATATATAGCATTTACTTTATATTGGCAATTCTTTCTGCCATTGAACTACGCAAAAAATACTTTATGGGCAAAGTAGCCAATTACGATGCCATTCTTTCCTCTCCTTTTGCACCATCCATCTCGGTAGTAGCACCTGCCTATAATGAATCATTGACCATCGTGGAAAATGTGAAAGCGTTACTTGCCTTGTATTATCCCAATTTTGAGATTGTAGTGATCAACGATGGGAGTAAAGACGATACACTGGAAAAGGTAATTGCTGCTTTTGACCTTGAAATGGCCCCTTATGTAGTGGATTACAAAATTCAATGTGCTGAAATAAGAGGCGTGTACAAATCAAAGAAGAAGTCTTTTAACAATCTTACCATCATCGATAAAGTAAACGGTGGAAAGGCTGATGCGCTGAATGCCGGAATCAATATTTCCAAGGGGGATTATTTTATTTCAATTGATGTTGATTCAATCATTGATCCCTATGCCCTTCAAAAGCTGGTAAAGCCATTTATGGAAGAAACTGATCGGAGGATTATTGCTACCGGTGGTGTGATCCGTATTGCCAATTCATGCGTGATAAAAGACGGTCAGCTCATTGAAATTAATGTTCCCGATAAGTTCCTGCCCCGGTGCCAAGTGATTGAATACAACCGTGCATTTCTTATGGGGCGACTGGCCTGGAGTCGTATGGATGGATTACTGTTGATATCAGGTGCACTGGGATTGTTTGATAAGGAAATTGTAATCAACTGCGGGGGATATTTCCCCAAAACGGTAGGTGAAGACATGGAACTGGTGGTCAGGATGAGGAAATACATGACCGATAAAAGGGAAAAGTACGGTGTTGTTTATATTCCAGACCCATTGTGCTGGACAGAAGCTCCAACCAGTTATAAAATACTGGGACGCCAACGTAACCGTTGGACCCGAGGAACGATTGATACCCTTTTCATGCACTGGAATATTTTCTTTAATCCCAAATATGGATTCATGGGAGTTATTTCACACCCATTTTGGGTATTTTTTGAATGGCTTGCCCCCATTGTTGAGTTTGGAGGATTCATCTATTTTATTCTTATTGCCATACTTGGACAACCCAACTGGCCTTTTTTCTTTGTGTTGTTATTTTTTATGTATTTTTTCTCTATTTCCTTTTCAACGTATGCCATTTTGTATGATCACCTTACATTTCACCGGTACAAGAAAAGAAGGATGATTGCCAAGTTAGTCCTTACAGCATGGCTCGAACCGTTCTTTTTCCATCCTTTTATCGTTTATTGGGCGCTCAGCGGCAACTTTGATTATTTCATCCGAAAGAAAAGTGGCTGGGGACAAATGACTCGTGGTGGTTTTGAAATAAAAAAGGCGTAGGCGTGCTTCACATCCTTGGGTCTGGGCCATGCCTCTGTCTTTAAAATCTTTCAGACAGAAAGTTTTTAATCATTGAGAATGCAATTTATTTTCTGTTCTTATTTCCCTCATTCCATTTCGTAGTTTACATCATTTTGGTGAATCCCATATGATTCGGAAATGACGCATATACAGTACTCAAACAGTACTCATAGATACAACCAATCATATCTCAAACAGCAGGAAATGTAGACTCAATGCTTTCAGGGATATAAGCGGTAAGCTGGAATGATAGTTGGGCTTTCCAATGCCTTTAAAGATACCATCGCCTCGATCAACCTCTAAGTCAACCTTAAAAACTTCACGGCCTGCTCCAGGTCCTCCGGTGTGTCAATACCGATGTTTTCAAAAAGGGTTTGGGCGGTTTTAATCCGGTACCTGTTTTCCAGCCAGCGCAGTTGTTCAAGTGACTCTGCCATTTCAAGTGTGCCAACGGGGAGTTTGGTCAGTTCGAGCAGAATGTCGTAGCGGTAAGCATACATGCCAATATGACTATAAAATGTTTGACGGTTTATCCATTCTTCAGGAGGACAGCCGCGCACAAAAGGAATGGGACAACGGCTGAAATAAAGGGCTTCACCCTGTCCGTTAATGACCACCTTTGGCCTGTTGATATTGGTAATTTCGGCAGCATTGGTGATGGGTTTGATCAAGGTGGCAATTTCTGTTTCCCTGGTATTAAAACAGTCCTTGAGGCTTTCAATCTGCTCTGGTCGGATAAACGGCTCGTCGCCCTGTATATTTACAACAACATCCACGTTCATTGTATTGGCCAATTGACGGGCGGCTTCGGCACAACGGTCGGTACCACTCTGGTGATCCGCAGAGGTGAAGATGGCTTTTCCGCCAAAGGCTTCAACGGCCTTGAAGATGCGTTCATCATCGGTAGCGACATAAACTTCGGCAAGGGCTTTTCTTGCATTGTCATAAACCCATTGAACAATGGGCTTGCCGTTGAGCAAAACGAGTGGTTTCCCCGGGAAGCGGGTAGATTGAAAACGGGCTGGAATGATTCCTATGAAATTCATTTTTAGTGTATTTTTGGTAAAAATGCGAATTACACGAATTAAAACGAATTACAC
>DMFR01000079.1:10017-11472 GCA_003450125.1 Prolixibacteraceae bacterium
ATCAGTAAAATCAGTGTTCCATTTTCTTTTTTCCTGTAAATTAGCGTTCTTTTTTCTTTTTTAACTATTATCAGTGTTCTTTGCGTAAGGTGAGTTCAAAGTTAATTTATATTTGAAAGATACTTTAATGGTTAAAAGTGTAATTTTGCAAAACTAACATATTGTCCTTAGAATGGATATTCAGGAAATAAAACAGCGGTTTGGAATTATTGGGAATTCACCAGGCCTGCTTCGGGTGATTGAAATTGCGGTACAGGTGGCCCCAACTGATTTGAGTGTACTCATCACCGGTGAAAGCGGTACAGGGAAAGAGTCTTTTCCCCAGATCATTCACCAGTTTTCGACCCGCAAACATGGAAAGTACGTTGCGGTCAATTGTGGTGCGATACCCGAAGGAACCATTGATTCCGAACTTTTCGGCCACGAGAAGGGCTCTTTTACAGGCGCAATGGCCGATCGTAAAGGCTACTTTGAGGAGGCTGACGGTGGAACTATTTTCCTGGATGAAATCGGGGAACTGCCTCTTTCTACACAAGTTCGGCTGCTTCGTGTGCTCGAAGCAGGTGAATTTATGAAAGTAGGTTCATCAAAGGCCCAGAAGACCAACGTGAGGGTAGTAGCTGCCACCAATGTGGAAATTACCCAAGCAGTGGAAAAAGGAGATTTTCGTGAAGATTTATACTACCGATTAAATACCGTACCACTGAAGGTGTTGCCCTTGCGTGACCGCAAGGAAGACATTCATCTGTTGTTCCGTAAATTTGCTTCCGATTTTGCAGAAAGATACCGGATGCCCACCATCAGGCTCGACAATGAGGCTGTTGGGATTTTGCTGAGCTATGACTGGCCGGGAAATGTCAGGCAGTTAAAAAATATTACAGAGCAGATATCGATCATTGAAAAGGAACGACTTATCGATGCCAAAACACTGCAGCACTATATTCCGGTACTGAATGAGAATAAGCTGCCTGCTTTGTATCGGGGAATAGATGAGAAAACCTTTTCTTCGGAACGGGAAATTCTCTACCAGATTCTTTTCGATATGAAAAAGGACATGAACGACCTGAAAAAGCTGGTGCATGATATTCTTCAGAATGAAGCTGCGGTTGCCAACATCCAGGATGACAATGCCCAATTGATCCGTAAGCTATACCAGACAGAGAATGGAAATTTCATGGCCGACCAGCCGGCCGCTTCAAGGGTAACGATTAACCCGACGCATGAAAATATATTTGATACCGAAGAATTCGTCGAAGAGTCCTTATCCCTGGAAGACAAGGAAGTGGAGATGATTCAGAAAGCGTTAGAAAAACACAAGGGCAAACGCAAATACGCTGCCAGGGAACTGGGCATTTCAGAGAGGACCCTGTACCGGAAAATTAAAGAATATGACATCCAATAAGCATTTACTATTTAATGATTTACGATTTACTATTGGGCCCAAGTGCCAGGAAC
>DMFR01000004.1:0-12458 GCA_003450125.1 Prolixibacteraceae bacterium
CCAACCCTACACCAACCCTACTCCAAGGCTACTCCAACTGTACTAAAATGTAGACAAGGTATAGCTTTGGTATAGAATTGGAATAGGCTTTATAACAGGTGAGTACGAATTTCATCTGTTGGATACTGGCAGCTCCAACTGGGCGTTCTATCAGGCAGGGATGAAGAGGATTATGGATAGAATTAAAATTCCCTTTTGACCCAGTCCATGATGCGGATTTCGGACAGGTCATTCATGCAGCGGAAGTGTTTCCTGGGGCATTCATTGTAGCCCAGCTTCGAACAGGGACGACAGGTCAGATCTTTGATTTCCATGATTTGTGAACCTTCACCGGGCATATAGGGCGACATGCCAAATTCGGGCACGGTATTTCCCCAAATGGAAAGAATCTTCTTGTGATAGGCTGCTGCAATATGCATCAGACCGGTATCGTTTGAAATGACCAACTGGGCATGCTTGACCAGAGAGGCCGACTGGTTGATCCGAAGTTTGCCTGTAAAATCCAGTACGTTCCCCGTATTCCACCCCAGAATGATGGCTGCCAGTTCATGTTCATTTTTCCCGCCAAGCAATACAAATGGGTAATTCCCTTCACTGATCAGTTGCCGGTATTTTTCAACCGGTACTTTCTTGGTGGTATAGGTGCCAGCCAAAACAAGGGCGATATATCCAATCCGATAGGTTTCAGGCAATTCATCCATTGATATCTCATCAGTCTGGGGGATAAAATGATCCAGTCCTTTACCATCATTGGTCACATTGAAATGCTGCAGGGTAGCCATGTTGCGGTCAACAATATGACCGTCAGGCATGGTTTTAATCTTGAAATTGGTAAGCAGGAATTTGTTGATGTTCAGTTTGTCAAAGCTGAATGATTTGGTTTGAAGTCCGACTTTTACCCTCAGGCTGCGTAGGTTGTGGTGCAAATCAATGATGAAATCATATCGCTCCGCTTTTAACCTTCTAATGGTTTCTGTCAGGGAATCATCGAGTAATTGTATTTTATCGATGTAGGGATTGGCGATCAAAAGGTCCGCATTGCGTTTTTTGGTGAGGTAATGTACCTCTGCCTCTGGAAACTGGGTTTTCAGGCAGCGGGCAACAGGTGAGGTTAAAACGATGTCACCAATAGAACTAAAGCGTATAATGAGGAATTTAGTTTTCAAAATAAAAAACCCTGAAGTTGATATTTCTTCAGGGTTTAAATATAAGGAGTTTATCGATTGGGTCAGCTAAATTGATTCTACAAGTACAATAATTTTGTTGTCTTTGTTTTCAACAATGCCTCCATCGATTTCAAAAAAAAGAACCTGACCGTTCTGTTCCTCTATTTTTATCTTTCCCTTTTCGAGGGTGGAAATAATAGGAGCATGGTTTTTTAGGATTTCAAAAGATCCCACCGTACCGGGTAATTGAACCAGTTTAACTTCGCCTGAATAGATGAGTTTGTCGGGTGTAATAATTTCGAGTAACATGTTTTAAAATGATTTCAAGTTAAAGTTAAAAGGTAAATTGAGCTTTAAGGCCCCTAAATGCCGGTAAGCAACTTTTCACCTTTTTCGATGGCCTGTTCAATTGTTCCCACAAGGTTGAATGCTGCTTCAGGATATTGATCGACTTCTCCGTTCATAATCATGTTGAAACCTTTGATGGTATCCTCAATGGCAACGAGTTGTCCTTTGAGCCCTGTAAACTGTTCGGCTACAAAGAAGGGCTGTGACAAGAAGCGCTGAACCCGGCGGGCACGGTGAACAATCAGTTTATCTTCTTCTGAGAGTTCGTCCATTCCAAGAATGGCAATAATGTCCTGTAATTCCTTATAGCGCTGAAGGATCATGATCACGCGCTGGGCACAATCGTAATGCTCATCACCCACCACTTCACGTGAAAGTATCCTGGAAGTTGAATCCAGGGGGTCCACTGCCGGGTAAATGCCCAATTCCGATATTTTACGGCTTAGAACAGTGGTGGCGTCAAGGTGGGCAAAGGTGGTGGCAGGGGCCGGATCGGTCAAGTCATCTGCCGGAACATAAACCGCTTGTACCGAAGTAATGGAGCCGTTCTTGGTGGAGGTAATCCTTTCCTGCATGATTCCCATTTCTGTGGCCAGGGTTGGCTGGTAACCTACAGCAGAAGGCATACGTCCAAGCAGGGCCGAAACTTCAGAGCCGGCCTGGGTAAAGCGGAACACGTTGTCAACAAAGAACAGGATATCACGTCCTTTTCCTACAGTTCCGTCACCGTCACGCAAGCTCTCGGCAATGGTAAGGCCCGACAATGCCACCCGTGCACGGGCTCCGGGGGGTTCGTTCATCTGGCCAAAAACAAGGGCCAGTTTAGATTTTTTAACGGCTTCCGGATCGACCTTGGATAAATCCCAATTGCCTTCTTCCATGGACTTTTTAAATTCTTCCCCATAGTTGACAATATCGGCTTCAATCATTTCACGAAGCAAATCATTCCCTTCACGGGTGCGTTCGCCTACGCCGGCAAATACCGACAATCCGCTATGTGCAAGGGCAATATTGTTGATTAATTCCTGGATCAGTACTGTTTTACCAACACCGGCACCTCCAAATAATCCGATTTTACCGCCTTTGGCATAGGGCTCAATGAGGTCAATGACTTTTATACCGGTAAAAAGTACTTCGGTTTCGGTCGTTAAATCTTCGAAAAGAGGGGGTTCATTGTGAATACTGAGGCCGGTTTTAGGGAGCATTTCCAATCCGTCGACCGGGCTTCCGATCACATTGAGCAAACGACCCAAAGCGCTAATTCCATGGGGCATAGTGATGGGTTTACCCGTTGCAATGACCTCCATTCCACGACGGAACCCATCGGTTGAATCCATGGCAATGGCACGCACCGTATTTTCACCAATGTGTTGCTCGCATTCGACAACAAGGTTTTCCTGTCCTTCTCGTATAACCTCCAGGGCATCATAAATTTGAGGAAGATGACCATCTTCCAGGTCAAAGCTGATATCAATAACAGGTCCGATCACCTGTACTATTTTTCCAATATTTTGGGCCATATTCTATATTTTATGCAGTAAAGCGGAAATTTAATAAAATTGAAACAATCTGTATTCTTATCGTAGAAAAAAAACGATATTTAATCAAATAAAGTGTTTAAAGGCTCCTCTTAATGGTCCCTGTCCATGATCGTGTGAGCCAGTTGAAGCAATTCTGATTTGGTGTCAAGCCCCAGATCAATTTCATTCCAGATATTGATCGCCGATTGATAGAATTCTTCTATGCTATTAATGGTTATTTCCTTTATATTTAAATTGGTATAGATTCTTCTGAATGCCTTTATTTTTTCAGGGGCATCGAATTCCTTTTTGTCAATCCATTCCAGGAGTTCCTTTTTAGTGTCGGGAGCAGATAATTCAAGGGCCTTTAACAGGAGAAACGTTTTTTTGTTGGATACAATATCGCCCCCAATTTTCTTTCCGAATTTCTTTTGATCTGCAAAAACATCCAGTAAATCATCCTGAAGTTGGAAGGCGATTCCAAGGTTGATCCCAAAAGCATACAGTAGATCAGCGATTCTCTCCGGGGCATTGGCTGCCAAAGCACCCATTTTCAGACTACAGGCCAATAGCACCGCCGTTTTTAAGCGGATCATGTTCAGGTATTCAGGAATTGATACGTCCATCACGGTTTCAAAATCCATATCCAGCTGTTGGCCTTCACAGACTTCAAGGGCAGTTTGAGAAAAGAGACTGAACATGCTCCCAAGATCTGCCGTTTCGCTCTTCTGCAGATAACGGTAGGCCATAATGGACATGGCATCTCCCGAAAGAATGGCGATATTCCTGTTGTACTTTTTATGGACGGTAGCGCAATTCCTGCGCACGTCAGCTTCGTCCATTATATCATCGTGAAGGAGGGTGAAATTATGGAAAGCTTCGATGGCGACAGCAGCAGGAATGGCCTTTTCAATTTGATCGGTGAAAAGGTTGCAGGCCAGAAGGACCATCACAGGACGAAGCCGTTTGCCACCCATGGCCAGTGTGTAGGCGATCGGTTGGTAAAGGTTCTTTGGCGCTGATTCGTTTAACAGGCTGATCTCCTTGAGTATTTCTTCCGAAATGAGTTTCTGTATGTCTTTTATTGTATGCATGGCAGTTGTCGAACCAGGAGATTGTTAAACGAAAATAACTATTTGTATGATGAAATAATGTCAAAAGAACCTGCAAATCTTAATGAGTGCAAAATATAATAGGTGTCTTTATTTAGATTCTGTTGTACAATAGCCTGTTAAGGAGTTCGTCCTTGAATTTGGGCGATACGGGTAATTGTGTTTTATCAATCATTTCAATCACCCCTCCATCACTTTTAAGGTACCGGTTGACATTCCTCAGGCTAATCAAATGCGAACGATGAATCCTGAAAAAACCATGGGAAACGAGCATATTGTCGAATTCGAGTAAAGTGCGGCTGATCAGCACTGATTTGCCATCGATAAAGAAGATGCGCGAATAGTTTCGTTCTCCTTCACACCGTATAATGTCTTTTACCTTGATAATTGAAAATCCGTTTATTTCAGGCAGGGCGATGGTTGTATCCTCATCATTTGGACGGGTCAGGTTTTTCCTCAGCACTTCAATGCGTTGCTTTTCTGCCATCACGGGAATCTCCTTGATTCGGCTCATGGTAGATTTGACATTTTCAAGCAAAACAGGTTTAACAATGTAGTCGAAGGCGGAATATTTAAAGGCCGTGATGGCATAATCGCTATACGAGGTGGTAAAAACAACCTTAAAATTAACTTTGGGAAGTTGTTCCAGGAGGCGGAAACCGGTTCCATCAGGCATCTCAATATCCAAAAAAACCAAATCCGGATCAAATTCATTGATCAACGATAAACCAGAAGCGACAGAATCTGCTTCTCCCATAATTTCTATTTCCTCGAAATTCTGTTCCAGGATGTGTCTTAATCCTCTGCGGGCCAGTTGGTTGTCATCAATAATTATGGTTTGATACATCTAGTTTTTGATTCTGATATTTTTTTTAAAAATAGTATAATAGATTGGACTTGCGAAATTAGTTGATTAAAATTATTTCAAGCAAAGCAGTCCTATCTTTTTTCTTCTGCACAAAACAGTATTTAATTTGTTTATATGCATAATTTTGTAGCATTAATAAAATCTATATGGCCGCTATTCTTGTTATTGAAACTTCAACTGAAGTGTGCAGCGTTGCATTGACCATTGATGGAACGCAAGTCGATCTGATCGAATCGAAGGAGGGTCAAAACCATGCACGGCTGGTAACTGTTTATGCAGATAGGCTGTTAATCCGCAACAAGATAAATGCGCAGGATTTGGTAGCTGTTGCCGTAAGTAAAGGTCCGGGATCCTATACCGGTTTACGGATAGGTGTTTCAACGGCCAAAGGAATTTGTTTTGCCCGTCATATTCCGCTTATTGCCATTGGTACGTTGGAAGCGATGACAGGGCACATTATTGAGAATCGTACATTTTTCGCTATTTCGCAGGATAAACCAACTTTATTTTGTCCAATGATTGATGCACGCCGAATGGAAGTTTTTTCCATGTTGTATAAAGAAGATGGTTCGGTCATGAGGCCAATATCTGCCTTGATTATCGATGAAACCTTCCTGTCGGAAGAATTGGGCGAAAACCAGGTTGTCTTTTTTGGGAACGGTTCTGAAAAATGCAGTCAGGTGATCCAATCGCCCAATGCATTGTTTATTCCACATGTAGAGGCTTCGGCGAAGTATATGTGTAATTTGGCATGGCAATTGTATAACAAAAACCAATTTGAAGACGTTGCTTATTTTGAACCTTTCTATCTGAAAGATTTTGTAGCGACAGTTTCGAAGAAAAACATTCCAGGATGAGAATTTCAATGATTATTTGTTTGTTAATGGTGTTTGCCCTGCAAATTAATGCCCAGCCATTGGAAGAGATGGAATACATCCTCCGGTTTGGTTTTATCAAAGGGGGAAAAGCCACCTTGACGGCACAGAATGAGAAATTAAATAAGAAACAAACCATTCATTACCGAATGAGGGGCAAGACTACCGGATTGGTGGATAAATTATTTGAAGTGAACGATGTTTACGAAAGCTGGGTAGATCCTCTTACCTTTCTCCCTGTGAAGTCGTTACGAAATGTGAAGGAACAAAAATACCGTTTTTATGATGAGGTGATTTACGACCAGAAAAATGACTCGGTTTTCAGCCTGAAAAAGGGCCGAAAGAAAGTGCCTAAGAATGTGAACGATTTGGTAAGCGTATTCTTCTTTATCCGTCAAAACAAATATTTTGAACAGATGCTGGCCGGGAAAGAGATAGATATTCCTGTTTTTCACGGGGATGAATTGTTTATCATGCACTTGGCCTATCTGGGTACTAAAACCATTGATACGAAAATAGGCAGAAAGCTTTGTTATGTGGTTTCGCCACAGGTACCAAAGGGAAAACTATTAAAGGGATCAGACGACCTGAGAATATACATTACTGCCGATGCAAACAGGCTGCCCATCTATGCGGAATTTAGTTTAACACTCGGTTCGCTCAAATGCGAATTGAATGAATATAAAATCGGCGGGGTGAATCAATTGATCTCTCAATAATTTATTGATAGTTATCTCTTTGAAAAAAACATTGTTCCTGTCTTTCCTGACTGCAGGGTTGGTTCAAGTTGCCTGTTTGTGTATAGCTTGTGTGTACCTTGTGTATACCTTGTGTGTATGAGAACAAGCAAGCTACACACAAGGTATACACAAGGTATACACAAGCTATACACAAACAGGCAACTTGAAGCCAATAAATCCCCATAGTAAAGAAAAACAAAGAAGGATCAAAATAAGAAATGAGGACACTTTGGAAGGCGAATATTAATTTTACTTCTTAACTTACAGGTCAAACATATTAGAATTGAACAGCTTAGGAAAAAAAAGGCTTAAAGATTTAGATTCAGCAATATTTCTTTATTTTTGCACTCGATTTGAAATTATTCTAAAAATTTTCTATGGCTATTACAACAGCAGATATTAAGAATGGATTGACAATAGAGTACAACGAACAGTTGTTCCAGATAGTATCTTTCCAGCATGTTAAACCGGGTAAGGGTCCGGCTTTTGTCAGAACAAAACTCAAAAACCTTAAAACGGGAAGAACAATTGAGAATACATTTAATTCAGGAGTTAGAATTGAAGTCGTTAGAATCGAACGCCGTCCCTACCAATTCTTATACAAGGATGAAGCGGGATTTAATTTTATGAACGCTGAAACTTTTGAACAGATTTCTATTGGATCAGAACTCATTGACAATGCGGATTTGATGAAAGAGGGCCAGATGGTGGAAATAAATATTCATGCCGATACTGAAACTCCCCTCACAGTTGAATTACCAGCTTTTGTGGAATTGAAAGTTACTTCGACCATGGCTGGAGAAAAAGGAAATACGGCCAGTTCAAACGCCCTTAAACCTGCAACTCTTGAAACAGGCGGTGAAATGATGGTTCCAATGTTTATCAATGATGACGATGTAATCAGAATCGACACCCGCGACCGTTGTTACTATGAACGGGTTAAAAAGTAATATCAAAGTCAATATAGATAGAAAAGATGGTCTCCTTAAAAAGGGACCATTTTTTTTTATACCTTGTTTCCCGTTATATCTTCAGTATTCAAAGACTTGCGGGTAGATATATCAATCGCCACAATAATGGCGGCAAATCCCCAGAAGGGTACTGAAAGCTTATCGGTGTCCAGAAAATTATTCATCGTTCCGTGAATGGCGTAAGTGATTAGCCCAAGTAAAGAACTCATCAGGAGAGTCTTCAGTCGTTTATCCTGGGTTCTGGAATAGGCATGAATGGCGGTATAGAGTATGGTAATGATCAGGATTAGAAATGAAATGATTCCCAGGAATCCCGATTCTGCCAGAGGGCCCAGGTATTCGCTGTGCGCATTTCCTCTGTTGGCTGAATTGGTGCTTATGATGGTGCGCTCAGCTTTGAGCTGGTATGGCGCATAGTTGAACATGTAAGTGCCGGGACCATAGCCGAAAATCGGCTTGTCTTCAAACATCCTGATGGCACAGCTCCATCGGTTAATGCGTTCCAAATTGGAGGCATCGGAAGAAATGTTGGAAACAGAGGACAGGTGATCGGCTAAATTGGCCGATGATTCGGTGTTGTTGCGCTCAAGATACATCAGTATCTGGTTCTGAAAAACAAAAATGAGAGAAAGCAGAACCAGAAAGGTAACAAACAAAGGTCTAAACTTTATTTTTAGTCGTATGATGACCCATATTGCCAATGCTGCCAGCATACCTAGCCAAGCAGCTCTTGCATAGGACAAAATCAGGCCCATCATCAACACGCCCAGGGCAATGCGTACGAACATCCTAATACCGGGGGAATAGATTTTTGTAAACGAAAAGCCGAATAAAAAGGGAAGGTACATGGCAATCACCGCACCGTATGAAGTGTGATCATTGTAAAACGGATTGACTACAAAATGAGCCGCTTGTTTATCCCAAAGGCCGTAACCCAGATGGCGGTAGGTGGAATAAAAAATCACAATCATTAAAGGAATGGTATACAGCCAGATATACAATTCCATTTTCTTGCTTGATTCAAAGATCTTGGCAGTAATTAAATAAAATCCGACGACAAACCATAAGCGCGAAAGGAAAAACTTAATGGAAACAATGGGCATTGTACTGGTAAGGCTTGTCACCAAGATCCAGAATAAGCTGAAGTATATGGCCAGGGTGACCGGATGCTTCATGATGTTCCGGTCGAATTGGCCCGTTAAAATATATTTCATGATGAATATGAGCAGTATTCCAAACAATAAAGGCTCGGTGGGCAAGGACATGTCGAAAGGCAATCCAGGTATCATTTCTGATAGCTGTAATGAAAGCGGGGTGAAAAATACAACCAGGTATAAGATCTTGTCGAAAGCATAGATCGCCAACAGAACGATTCCCAAAACCAAAGGTAAAACATTGATTATCATTGAATGCCTGGTTACAAGAAAATAAGCATTCAGCAAAATAAACAATGCTGAAACAATATAAAAAAGTGCAATTTTAGTCCTTGCTTGGTACACAGGTTAGGCGTTTCTTTTATTTTCAATGACTAATATGGCCAAAAGGGCCACAAAAAGGGCTGCCAACGTTGAAATCAATACGATAAACATACGTGCAGGGTATGCTTTCTTATCTGCTGGAACCGGACTTTCAACTTTCAGGCCATAAATAATTTTCTTCGTTGCATCGCTAATGGCTGCATCCAGTAACTTTTTAAGTTCACTTCTCTGAACGACCAATAGTTTTTGCTGCTGGTCAAGCAGTGCAAATTCACCGCCTTTTTCCTTAAAGTTCTCCATCCACTTTTCAATTTCTTTTCCTCCGGTGGTGCCCTTTTTTTGATCTGACAATACCTTTACCATTCCTTTGGTAATCTCTTTGGCCTGCGCATTGTAATCCACAATGCCATACTCCTTTCGGATAAAGTCTAATTTTGCTTCTACTGAGTCAACCTGATGGCTGAGAACTGCATAATCCTTTCTTGCGATTCTAACTACTTCTTCATATTTCAGGCGGTGCAGTGATCTAACTTTATCGTCCAGAAAAGTTACGATCGAATCACACATGGCACAGGCTCTTTTAGGATCGGTATCCAACACCTGAATTTCGATTGTTTCGAATTCTGTCTTCTTAAATTTAACGTTGTCGTTGAATTCAGTCAACATATAGGTCAGATATTGTGGTTCCTGTTTGCTGATTTTGTATACCTCGCTCAAGTTAAAGGCATCGATCACGCGGAGTTTAATATCCAGCGCACTGATTATTTCCAGTATCTGCTCACTTTGTGACTCTTCACTGAATACATAGATGTTCTTACTGGGATAGATGCGGGCCGTGGATTTATATTTGGGCTTGATGAAGAGGGCAGAGGAGAAAAACGCCGATAGCAGAATTGCCAGAATGCCCACAATAATCAAATGTTTCTTCCATTTCCACACAATTTCCAAAAGATTCTGATTATTAAAATAGTTTGTCATAGAAAGGTCTTTAGGTCAATATATAAACGAAATATTTGTGTCTGTATTACTTAATATTATTCAACCACCAAAAGATAATAATTCTTCTTTCCTTTCTGGATCAGAATATATTTTTCACCAATCAGGAATTCTGTATTTACCACTAATTCGGGGTCGGAAACTTTCTCTTTATTGATGCTTAACCCGTTTCCCTGGATCGTGCGGCGCAGTTCTCCCTTTGAGGGGAATACCATTGCTTTTTCAGCCAAAAGATCAACTACTTTGATGCCCGATTGAAGTTCTGTTTGGGAAATTTTATACTGAGGAACGCCCTCAAAAACAGCCAGAAAAGTTTCCTGATCAAGTCTTCTGAGTAATTCCGCAGTCCCTTGCCCGAACAGAATCTGGGAAGCTTCGACTGCCATTTCATATTGTTCCCTGGAATGGACCATAACAGTTACTTCTTCGGCCAACTTCTTTTGCAACGAACGCAAATGGGGCGCATCGGCATGTGTGGAAATCAGTTCTGCTATTTCTTCCCTGGACAAAAGGGTAAATATTTTGATGTATCTTTCTGCATCCTCATCCGAAGTGTTCAGCCAGAACTGATAAAACTTATAGGGCGATGTCAGCTTTGGATCAAGCCAAACGTTTCCGGATTCTGTTTTTCCGAATT
The DNA here is from genome assembly GCA_003450125.1 of Prolixibacteraceae bacterium. Lineage (GTDB taxonomy): Bacteria > Bacteroidota > Bacteroidia > Bacteroidales > Prolixibacteraceae > Aquipluma. Next base: position 10,712 of record DMFR01000004.1, read on the forward strand.
TGGTGCCATCTGCTTTTTTGATCAGTGGACAAGTCAGGGCAAAAGCTTCACCACCGGCTATTCTACGGATCAGTTCAGTGCCCGTTGTAATATTTCCCCATTGGTCCGATCCACCCATCTGCAGTTTTACATTTTTCTCCTGGTACAGATGAAGGAAATCGGTCCCCTGCACCAACTGGTAGGTAAACTCTGTAAATGACATCCCGGCACTGTTGTCCGCATCCAGCCGTTTCTTTACCGAATCTTTGGACATCATGTAATTCACGGTAATGTGCTTGCCGATATCGCGGATAAAATCAAGAAAGCTGAATTCTTTCATCCAGTCATAATTGTTCACCATTTCAGCTGCGTTGGAAGCGTTGGATTCGAAGTCCAGGAATTTGGACAGTTGCTTTTTGAGGCATTCCTGGTTGTACCTGAGCGTTGATTCGTCCAGTAAATTTCTTTCCTGTGACTTTCCTGATGGATCACCTATCATGCCTGTTGCCCCGCCAACCAAGGCAATTGGCTTGTGCCCGGCGATCTGGAAATGCTTCAGCATCATCACCCCTACCAAATGACCAATATGCAGCGAATCAGCCGTTGGGTCAATGCCCACGTAGGCGGCTGTTAATTCTTTATCAAGTTGTTCCTTGGTACCAGGCATGATGTCATGGATCATGCCTCTCCATTTAAGTTCGTCAACAAAATTCATTGTGATCCTTTCTTGTAATCATTAACGTTATACACCAAATTTCGGCATCCAATCGGATGATCTGAATCTGTCTCCGAAAAATTTGCCCAAAGATATAAAATGAAACGAGCCATGGGAGATAATCTCTCATACAAGTTAATGATAATCTATGGCGAATACTCCGGTTGATTCATTGGACTGGTAAAGTAGCAATATAAACAAATAATAAACTCCTGAACGATGGATTGAACAACTAAAAAATGATCAGATGACTTTTTGTTTCGTTTGACTCTCTTCCTTTTGATTTTCATCTTTCGAATTCCAGAGTTTGATAAAGGGGAACAATGTTGGAACTATCTGTTTCATCGGCACGTACATTTTAGATTCCTCCTTTTGTTTTGCCGGTAATAAATGTACATTTTCATCCATGTCATCAAAAAACAGCAGAAGAATGCTCAGGATAATGGCTGTTTTCAGGACCCCGAAGATGATTCCGGCAAGGCGGTTCAGGAAACCCAGGAAGACCGCTTTTACAATTGTATCGAGCATCCTGCCCATCAGATGGATGAGGATTACAATGGTAATGAAAGTCAAAAAAAAGGCGATCGTACCCAGGTGTTCTGAATGGTAACCAGTATGTTTGGTGATAAAATCGGCCACCAAATCTGAAAATTTTATTCCCCCCCAAATGCCAAGGATCAATGCCGCCAGAGAGGCCAATTCAACAATAAGACCTTTGCGAAATCCCTGAATGGCTGCCAGAAATAGAAGGATGCTAAGAACCAGATCAATGTAATTCATATTAAGATTGTGTTGGATGCATGGAAATATTCAGTAAAAATAATAAAATTAAATCTCAGCAAACAGTTAGTTCCGATAACTATACTAAATTATATAATGATGGTGAAAACAATGTAAATAATTCCCTCCAAACCTGGACTTATTCCATCTTGGACAGGTATTTTCGTTCTATCAATTCAATAGTTCGTACTACACTCGTACTATGCTCGTACGTATCTTGTACTTATAAATATATTCAAATTAAGTACGAATTAAGTTTAAATGAGGTAAAAA
>DMFR01000004.1:12661-14855 GCA_003450125.1 Prolixibacteraceae bacterium
AGAACAAGGGAAAAGGGATTTGGCACGGAACATCGGGGAAGTCATATTTTTTAATAATTTTGACCAACCCGAAAATAAACTTTCATGCCTGTAATTAATTCTATCGTTAAATGGATCAATTTTAAGCGGATATACGAAATTGAACTCTTTAAAAAACACCCTCATGATGTCCAGAGTGAAATTCTCTTTGGGCTTTTGGAGAAAGCTTCCAATACTGAATTTGGAGTAAAGTATAAATTTAAAAATATCCATTCTGAGCGCGAATTCCGTGAACAGGTTCCCATTCAAGGTTATGAGGATATCAAGCCGACCGTTGAACGGATGATGCTGGGCGAGAAGAACCTGCTTTGGCCCGGGGAAACCAAATGGTTTGCAAAGTCTTCGGGGACAACCCATGATAAAAGTAAATTTATACCCGTCAGCAAAGATTCCCTGGAAGGGGTGCATATTCGCGGCGGACGGGATGTATTGGCCCTTTACCTGAAAAATTATCCGGAATCGGAGGTCTTCTCCGGTAAATCGCTTACCCTTGGGGGAAGCCATAAAGTCAACAATTTTAACAACAATAGCTATTACGGTGACCTGTCGGCGATCATCATTGAGAACATTCCTTTTTGGACCGAATTCTACCGCACCCCTTCCACCGAAATATCCCTTTTGGAAGAGTTTGAAGAGAAAATCGAAAAGATCATCGAGCATTCGATCAATGAAAATGTGACTTCTTTTGCCGGTGTTCCTTCCTGGTACCTGGTGTTGCTTAAACGGGTGCTTGAAGTCACCGGGAAAAGCAATATTCTGGAAGTGTGGCCTAACCTGGAGGTTTTTACTCATGGGGGGGTGAAATTTGACCCCTATCGGGAGCAGTACGAAAAGCTCATTCCCAGTGATAAAATGCATTACATGGAAACCTATAATGCATCTGAGGGGTTTTTTGGCATTCAGGATGAACCCGATAAGAAGGATATGTTACTGATGCTCGATTATGGAATTTATTACGAATTTATTCCCATGGATGAATTCCGGCATGAGTTTCCGGCAGTGGTTCCTCTTCAGGAGGTGGAGATCGGGAAAAATTACGCCATGGTCATTACGACCAACGGAGGACTCTGGCGGTACCTGATCGGCGATACCATCCGGTTTACTTCCAGGATTCCTTTTAAATTTGTCATTACCGGGCGCACCAAGCACTTTATCAACGCCTTCGGCGAAGAACTGATCATCGACAATGCGGAAAAAGCTTTTATGATTGCCTGTGAACGAACCGGCGCCATCATTTCTGAATACACCGGTGGTCCAATCTATATGAAAGACAATCAGAAAGGGGCCCATGAATGGGTAATCGAGTTTGAGAAACAGCCAAACGATCTGGATCATTTCATTTCTTTATTGGATGGTGCTTTAAAAACCATCAACTCCGATTATGAAGCCAAAAGGCATAAAAATCTAAGCCTTGAAATGCCTCATGTGGTGGTTGCTCAGCATGGATTGTTTTACGAGTGGATGAAAAGACGGGGAAAAATGGGTGGACAGAATAAAATTCCGCGCCTGTCAAACGATCGTCAATACCTGGATGAGTTGATTGAATTGAATAAATCCATGTAACGGCGATGGTTCGACGATTTATTTTATAATTTAGTTCAAAATTTAAAGAACATACAAATGCATATTGCTTTAGCTGGAAATATCGGAGCTGGAAAGACCACCTTGACGGAACTGCTTTCAAAACATTATCTATGGGTTCCCCATTATGAAGATGTTGATGAAAACCCCTATTTAAATGACTTCTATGAAGACATGCAGCGATGGTCGTTTAACTTGCAGATTTTTTTCCTCAATAATAGGTTTAACCAAATTGTAGATATCCGGAGTTCAGAAAAAACGGTGATTCAGGACCGCACCATTTATGAAGATGCCGAAATATTTGCACCCAACCTTCATGCGATGGGCTTGATGTCCACCCGTGATTTCAACAACTATCATTCCCTTTTCCAGATGATGACCAAGTTTGTCCAGGCTCCTGATTTGCTGATTTATCTCAGGGCTTCAGTTCCTACCCTGGTGAACCAGATCCAGAAACGCGGGCGCGATTATGAAAACTCAATCCGGATTGATTACCTCAAACAACTGAACGAAAGATACGAAGCCTGGATCAACCGGTATAAAGCAGGCAAATTGCTCATCATTGATGTTGATC
>DMFR01000077.1:0-319 GCA_003450125.1 Prolixibacteraceae bacterium
GTAAAGTTAGGATTATATCAATAAAAAAGTTGTCGCAGTTCAATTCACAAGCCGATGTGCTTCATCCCTGAAATCTTTATTTCTACTATTTTGTGATGTAGTTTTGTATCATAACAACTATAACAAGAAATGTCATGTTATACACCAACTTAAAACACATCGAAACCGCAGCAGAATATACACAAATCATCAGCGATAATGATAATGTAATGCTTATCTGTGGAAGAATGGGACCCTTATGTATCCCAGTTTACCGGATTGCTGAAGAATTGGAGGATAAATACAGTCATGTAAAGTTTTATGACATGGAATATGATAA
>DMFR01000077.1:449-1101 GCA_003450125.1 Prolixibacteraceae bacterium
TATGACATGGAATATGATAATCCAGAATCATATTTTCTTCATTATTTACCTGAAGTTAAGGATTTACAGGAACATCCATTTGTCATTTATTATAAAAACAGTGAAGTTGTAAAAGTGACCTCTGGACTACAAACCAAAACTCAAATCACCAAAATTCTCGATAAAGAATTTGCAGACAATGTAGATCCTAAATCGAATTCAACAAACATAAAAAAGCAAGTAATATGCAAACAACATTAATTGTAATTGGAGTTCTGGTCATCGCAGTATTTATTGTTCGAACCATTGCAATGGCAAAAATGAAAAATACACCAATGGTGGCCGACCATGCAAAAGTGATCACACTTACCGACCAGAATTTTCATCTACAAACTAAAAATAAGGTGGTATTGGTTGATTTCTGGGCCACTTGGTGTGCTCCTTGCCGAATGATGGCCCCAGTACTAAACGATGTGGCTTCCGAACTGAAAGGGAACTCCCATATCGGAAAAGTTGACATCCAACAATACCAGGTTTTGGCCGATAAATTTAAAGTCAGGAGTATTCCAACCTTGATTCTGTTTAAAGACGGAACTGAAATCAATCGCTTTGTAGGAATTAAATCAAAAGATTTTTTATTAAACCAGATCGCTAAAGTAGGATAGTCTATATT
>DMFR01000077.1:1210-6132 GCA_003450125.1 Prolixibacteraceae bacterium
GTCTATATTAGTGCAACTATAAAAACAAATGATAAGAATATGGAAAAGATATTAATTATAGGGGGTGTTGCCGCAGGAGCAACTGCTGCCGCCAAAGTACGGCGCATTTCTCCCACTGCTCAAATTACAATGCTTGAAGCCGGACCGGATATCTCCTTTGCCAATTGCGGCCTGCCTTATTACATTGGTGGTGACATTAAAAGCAGATCGAAATTGATTCTTCAGAGTCCTGAAAGTTTCAAAGAGCAATATGACGTTGAAGTACACGTTAATACCATCGTTTCCACCATCAACAGGGTTACCCATAAGGTTAAAACCTGGAATAGCCATAGCGACGAGCAAAATACGTTCGAATACACCAAATTAATCCTGGCCCAAGGCGGACGGCCCATCACTCCTACTCTTCCTGGTGCTGACTACGATCATGTTTTCACCCTCTGGACCTTGGAAGACATGGATAAAATCTCGCATCACCTGGAAGTAAAGAAACCCAAAAGTGCAGTGGTCGTTGGTGGCGGATTTATAGGTCTTGAAATGGTGGAAGCGCTTGTAAAACGGGGATTGAAAGTGAACGTGGTGGAAATGATGCCCCATGTGATGTCTATTATGGAAGCCGAAACGGCAGGGTTTATTGAAAATGAAATGCTTTCTTACGGAGTTGGCATTCATACGGGTGCAGGAGTTACAGAAATCAAGCCACATTCAGTAAAACTGGACAATGGGCAGATATTAGAGGCTGAAATGGTTTTGCTTTCCATTGGCGTTCGTCCAACACTTCAACTGGCTAAAGATTCAGGTCTCGAAATTGGAGAAGCGGGAGGATTATTGGTCAACTCACTGTTACAAACTTCAGACCCTGATATATTTGCTGCAGGTGATATGGTGGAAATCTATCACCGGGTAAATGGCCAGAAAGTACGTATCCCCTTGGCAGGACCAGCAAACCGCCAAGGAAGAATTGCCGCTGAAAATGCACTTGGTGGAAATCACCCTTACAAAGGATCAATCGGAACTTCAGTGGTGCGTGTTTTCGAAGCTGTAGCAGGCATAACTGGATTCTCCTTAAAACAAGCCCTTGCTGCAGGACTGGATGCTGATGCAGTGGTGGTGCACAAAGAACATCATACATCCTATTACCCCGGTGCTGAAACAGTAACTACGATGTTGATTTATGACCGTCATTCAGGAGTTATCCTGGGCGGACAAACAGCAGGATACAAGGGAGCTGACAAACGTCTGGATGTGATTGCCACTGCCACCGCTGCAAAACTGACAATCAGCGATCTGGCGGATACTGACTTTGCCTATTCCCCACCCATTGGAACGGCAAACGATGCGCTCAACATGGCTGCCTACACGGCTGAAAACCGAATTTCAGGGTTCAGTCCATCAGTGACTGTTTCAGAACTTGATGCCTTTATCGAAGGAAGAAACCCCGTTTTCATTGATGTTCGTGATGTCTTTGCTTTTAAGAAGAGTCATGTAAAAGGAGCAGTTCATTTGCCCCTTGAAATCTTAGGGCAACAAATCAATTCTATACCGGCCAATCGCCCGGTGATTGTTTATGATGAAACAGGTAAAAAGGGACATCAGGCACTACGAACTTTGCTAAACGCCGGATTTAAAGAAGTGATCAATATTTCTGGTGGCCATACCTCCCTGCAACGACAGGCACGAACCGTTGGCTTTAAACACCTCCAAATTGATCTTTTACCTGTCGAACTTAAATCTATAGGTGTAGAAGTCGAAGTCTCAATAATCAAAGAAAAAGCGGCAACAATAGCCAAAGATGAAAACGCTCTCCTTGTTGTTGATGTGCGTACACCAGGGGAATTTGAAGGTGGTGCATATCCCGATGCCGTTAATATTCCGTTGGATGAATTAATGGAACGGTTGGAAGAATTGGGAAGCAATACAGCTCGTGAAATCATTGTCTATTGTGCTTCAGGAGCCCGTTCGGCGTATGCACAAAGAATGTTAAAGGAGCTGGGTTATTCCAATGTAAAAAATGGCGGTGGAATTGCTGCCATGATGGCCAGTCAAAACACAAAACCTTCCACAGCAAGTTCGTCCAACAAACCAATAATCGTTGATGTACGCACTGTCGAAGAGTTTAAGGGTGGAGCTTACCCTGGAGCAATCAATATTCCGCTGGATGAATTGCAGATGCGGGTGATTGAATTAGGCGACAAGTCCAGAGATATAACGCTATACTGTGCCTCAGGAGCTCGCTCTGCATATGGACAAAGAGGCTTGCAGCAAATGGGCTTTACCAACGTGAAAAACGGTGGCGGCATCATGCAAATGATGAGACAACAAGTTTAAAGTTCAAAGTTTAAAGTTTAAAGTTACGTGCCGATCAAAGGCTTCTCATCCTTTAAATTAAAACTTTGAAGCTATAACTCGATCGGCACGTAACTTTAAACATTGAACCTTAAACTTTGAACTATATTTAAAAACAATCATTTAAAACAAAAGAAACAATGTTATCAACACTAAAGAAATTACTGGGTATTGGTCCCAAAGTAGATTTTTCTGAATTAGTAAAAGAAGGTGCAATTATTATGGATGTTCGCTCCAAAGGTGAATATGGATCCGGACATATCAGAGGATCAGTCAATATTCCACTTGACCAGCTTCGAAATAATCTTCAGAAGTTTAAAGACAAAAAACGGCCCATAATTACTTGCTGTGCCTCAGGCATGAGAAGTGCCTCAGCAAAGGGAATTCTTACTTCAAATGGTTATACGAATGTCCACAATGGCGGCGGATGGCAAAGTCTGAATAATAAATTGAGCTAATTATTTGTTCAAATTCCAGTTTTCCGGTCAAAACTAACTTGATGAGAAAAGTATTAAAAGTGATGGTGGGTAACCGAATGATCATTCTTTCGGTCCTTGGTGTTTTATTGTACCTGGCAATTTCTCAATATCATATTTCACTGTGGTATATTGTGATCGCGGGTTCTGCCTTAGGAATAATTTTCGGTAAAGTATTTTGCAGGTGGGTCTGCCCAATGGGCCTGATCATGGAAATGATGATGAGTATGGGTGGTGATGATGGTAAAATCAAACAGATGTACCAATACCATAAAATCGGTTGTCCGATTGCCTGGATCTCGGGATTCCTCAATAAATATTCATTTTTCAGGATTAAACTGAATGAGGACACCTGTAAGAATTGTGGAATTTGCGACAAAAAGTGCTATATCGTCGCCATGGAACCAACGAAATACAGCTTATATAAACCTGGGAATATCAAACCGGGTGAAAGTTATACCTGTTCAAAATGTCTGGAATGCGTGGCATCTTGCCCCAATGGTAGTTTGACATACAAAGTATAAACAAAAAAGAAAGTCGATGAATTTAATAAGTCTATCAATACAATATTTTAACTATCAATAAATTAAAAACATGAAAACAAAAACTTTAATCTTCTTACTTTTTGCGGTTGCAGCCTCTGTGTTTGCAACCAAGGAGTTTTCATCCCAGTCACAGAATGACCCATGGACAACTCAGCAATTGTTAGCTCCGGCAGATCTTGCAAATACTTTAAAAAATCCAAAATCGCCCCAACCAATTGTTTTCAGTATTGGTATGCAAGCGGTAATCAAAGGCTCAATCGATATTGGACCGGTTATGGAAAAGGATAATTTGGATCAATTGAAACAGAAGCTGGATAAATTGCCAAAGAATTCAAATATCGTTGTCTATTGCGGGTGCTGTCCCTTTTCAAGGTGCCCCAATGTAAGACCTGCAATGGCCCTTTTAAAAACCATGCAATTCACAAATTATAAACTATTAAACCTGCCGCAAAACGTTAAAGTTGACTGGATTGACAAAGGTTATCCAGTTTCAGAATAAACGCTTAATAATCAACTGATGAGAACACTGATTCTGTCTGTGTTGATATTGTTATTTGGCAGTATGATTTCAACTTTATCAGCCCAGTCAACCGGGCTGGAGATAGGCAATAAGGCTCCGGAGATAAGGCTACCTACCACCAAAGGGGATACGGTGGCATTATCTTCTCTTAAAGGGAAATTAGTTTTGATTGACTTTTGGGCAACCTGGTGTTCTCCTTGCGTAGAAGAACAATCTCAATTAGCTAAGTTGTATAGTAAATACAAACAGTCCGTTTTTACCAACGGTAAAGGTTTTGAAATCTATGGAGTTTCATTGGATGCTAAAAAATCCAATTGGGAAAATTTCATCCGTACCAATAAAATAAACTGGATACAGGTAAGTGATCTGAAATTTTGGAGGTCACCTGTTGCCAAGACCTATAACATACAGGGATTGCCGTTCAATGTTTTAATTGATGACAATGGAATGATCTTAGCCAAAAACCTTCATGGTATTGACCTTGAAAAGCAAATCGGTAGCTTTTTGAAAAAATAGTGACTGCTTCGTCATAATGTAATATCATATCAGGAACATAAGCCGTGTGCGAACAATAATATTAAACTCCGTCAACTTTTTACTTATTCTGCTGTTGGTGATGTCGATATAATTGAACTGGTCTTTCACCTTTCAAATAACCTCCTTATGCCAACCAACAAAGAAGTCATCCAATCGCTTCTTTCTGAAGCGCACATCACGCTCAATGGCCCGAGTGATTCTGATATCCAGGTAAAGAATCACGATTTATACAGCCGCTTGCTTCGCGAAGGAATTCTTGGACTTGGAGAATCTTACATGGACGATTGGTGGGAAGTAAAAAAGCTGGATGTGTTCTTATATCGCCTTATCAATGCTTCCCTTCCTGACAAGGTAAAGGGCAGGGATATTGTCCCCCTCATTATAAAAGCCAAAATCTTTAATGTGGGAAAAGTAACTAAGGCCTATGAAGTTGGGAAAAAGCATTATGACATTGGGAATACTTTATTTCAAAAGATGCTGGATAAGCGAATGGTCTATTCT
>DMFR01000077.1:6178-7600 GCA_003450125.1 Prolixibacteraceae bacterium
GCTATTGGAAGGATGCAAGAAACCTGGATGAAGCCCAGGAGGCCAAACTTGATTTAATTTGCAGGAAGCTCAATTTAAAGCCCGGCATGAAAGTGCTGGATGTTGGTTGTGGCTGGGGAAGCTTTTGCAAATATGCCGCTGAAAATTATGGTGTAGAGGTCATAGGAATTACCATCTCAAAAGAACAGGCCGAATTGGCCAAGACTCTTTGTAATGGGTTGCCTGTGGAAATCAAGCTTCAGGATTACAGAAGTCTAGATGCGACCATCCCTTTCGACCGGATTGTTTCGGTGGGCATGTTCGAACATGTCGGGTATAAAAATTACCGGATATTTATGAAAACCATTCACCGCTTGCTTAAAGATGATGGCCTGTTTTTACTGCATACAATCGGTGGAATTAAATCGCAGGTCAGTACTGATCCATGGACCAACAAATACATCTTCCCCAATGCCATGTTGCCTTCTATTGCGCAAATTGGGGCATCCATTGAGCAATTATTTGTCATGGAAGACTGGCATAGTTTTGGCGAGTATTACGATACTACACTCATGTCATGGTATACCAATTTTGAACATGCATGGGATGAACTTAAATCAGATTACAATGATCGCTTTTACAGGATGTGGAAATATTACCTGCTCTCCTGTGCGGGTTCTTTCCGGGCAAGGAAGAATCAACTCTGGCAGATTGTCTTGTCAAAAAAAGGTGTTCCTAATGGATATCAGTCGATCCGTTAATCACGAAAGTCCGATATAAATTACACGTTGAACCATTTGAATACAAAAACGACAAAACGACAATAGCGACACCGGTCGATTGTGTCGTTTTGTCGTTTATGTCTAAAAAAAATCAGGCCCTACTGTTACCTCAGGTTATTGCCTCCATAATGACCACCCCCACCGCCATGATGATGACCACCGCCACCGCCTCTAAAGATAATGGTTGGACCAAAATCCAAACCCCAGTATCCATAGGCGTAGGGCCAACCATAGCCGGGACCATACCAATAACCTCCAAAACCAGGATTCCAATAATAGGAATCTTGAACTTGCTGATCGTGACGAATCAGGTTAAGATGAGTCTCCTGCATGAAATTGACCACAGAATCCGATATCCCAGCTTTTTGAAGCTTTGCATATTCACTGGCTTTTAGATCATAAGCAGTGTGTGATTTTTTTATTTCATTAATAATGTCTATGGATGGCACTTTATCCTTACTCATCTGAACAATCTGAGGGACGGTTAAAGGAGTAAAACTATACGGTTTGTTTACTGCACAGCTTTGTAAAAGTGCTATCCCGGAAACCATAAAAAATAAAAAAATCCAATGATTTAATTGAATCAGATTTTTCATTTTTCTGTCCTCCTTTACCCTTATCTTTTATATTTTAGTATCTGTAAAATCCACAATTTTTGTGC
>DMFR01000081.1:0-143 GCA_003450125.1 Prolixibacteraceae bacterium
ATATATTCATTAAATAAAAAATTATGCAACTCAATAAATTATTATTAGCTTTCATAAAGATGGTTTTAAAACCTGTAACTTTCAATTGGTCACTTTGGAGGTTATACCTCTTCCTCTTTCTCTATTCAGTCCTGGTGATTGAT
>DMFR01000081.1:327-4528 GCA_003450125.1 Prolixibacteraceae bacterium
TCTATTCAGTCCTGGTGATTGATTTCATTATTCTTTTTGTCTTCATAATAAATAGTAAATAGATGAAACAGAAATTTAACCCTAATGATTGGTTGAATACCAATGAAGGTGGTGATGGTAGAGACGCAGCAAGCTGCGCCTTTACACCATCCCCATCCAACGACACAGAATTAGTCATTTCGCGCATTGAAGCCGCACAAACTGATATAACAACCAATTATTCCGATTGGCGAAACATCGGCTTTGCATTGGCAGATGAGTTCGGTGAAGCTGGCCGAGCGTATTACAAGCGAATTAGTAGTTACTATCCCGGTTATTCAATCACAGATTGCAACAAACAATACGATCAATGTATGAATGCCAAGGGCCATGGAATCACCATCAAAACACTCTTTCATTTGGCAAAACAGGCAGGGATTGATGTAGGAACCAACCCAGGAGCTGCGGTTTTTAACCGCATTCCTAAAAAGAAACCTGAAACCGCAGACGGAAGACCAGAGACAGGAGACGGAAGACAGGAGACAGAAGACCGGAGATCTGAAAATGCAGAGGCAAGTAACCAGCAACCAGCTGCCAGTTGCAAGGAGTCAGTGGATGTTGACCTTCCAACCCTGCCTGAGTCGGTCTATGAAACACTTCCCGATTTCCTTCAAAAAGTCGTAGCTGTGGCCGACACCAAGGAAGAACGTGATATTTTGCTCCTGGGGTCTTTGGTGACCTTGAGCGCTTGTTTGCCCAAAGTTTATGGGCTCTATGACGGTAAAAGGGTTTATCCCAATCTCTATTTGTTCATTACCGCCCAGGCATCCGCAGGCAAGGGCCGGTTAGTGCATTGCAAACAACTGGTAAGGCCTGTTCATGCTGAATTGCGCCAACAAGCCAATTTAATGAAACTTCAATATGACGAGGATATGAGAGAGTTCAACTCTTTTAAGGGGAAGGATATTAAAAAGGAAAAGCCAATGAAGCCACCCGAAAAGATGCTTTTCATCCCTGCCAACAACAGCACAACGGGCGTTTTCCAGTTGCTCGCAGACAACGAAGGCAAGGGGTTGATCTTTGAAACTGAAGGAGATACCCTTGCACAGGCCTTCAAGAGCGACTATGGCAATTATTCGGATGGTTTCCGCAAGGCATTCCACCATGAAACGATTTCTTATTATCGCCGTACTGACCGGGAATATGTAGAGATTGAAAATCCCTGCCTTTCTACAGTGTTGTCAGGTACGCCAAGGCAGGTTTCTACCTTGATACCCAACGCGGAGAATGGATTGTTTAGCAGGTTCATTTTTTACCACATGAACATCAAGCCGGTATGGAAAAATGTTTTTGCCTCCAATCACAATGAAGGGTTGGATGAGTATTTCAACCGATTGGGTAAAGAATTTCTTCCGCTGTACAACGCTTTAAGCGACCATCCAGCCATTCAGTTTTGCCTGACCGCAGAACAGCAGGATCAGTTTCATGCCTTCTTCACCCAGGTTCAGGTCAAATATCTGACACTTCAGGGCATGGATTACATGGCTACGATCAGAAGGCTGGGTTTGATTGCCTTCCGGTTAGCAATGGTGCTGTCAACGTTGCGGATGCTTGAAACGGGTGACTTTTCAGACAAACACGATTGTACAGAGGAGGATTTTCAGGCAACTTTGGCCATTGTCAATGTCTTGGTTAAACATGCCAGTTATGTATATTCCGAATTGCCGGAAGATAGTACACCCCCCAAACAGAAAAACAGAAAGGAACAATTCCTGGATCAATTGCCTGAAAAGTTTAACCGTCCCGGTTATCTAGCCTTAGCGAAAAGTTTATCCATTGCTGAAAAGACCGCCGAAGGGTATATTACCCAATTCTGCGATAAAGGCTTGATATTTAGGGATCAGCAAAGTTCATACACCAAGATCAGCAAGTAAAGCTTGATACTCAGCTGGTGACTCCAAGTCACCTGCTGAGTATTCAACCGCGAAAGAATCAAGTTGAGGAAGTTAAGGAAGTCAAGGAAGTTGAGAAAGGAAAGGGTGTAATCACCGTCATATATTATTTTGAAAAATGCAATAGAATAATCAATATTAAGTGAATATTTCTCTTAAATTAAACTATTTTTTATATATTTGGTTATAATGTTAGGTTTTAAGAGAATTATCCGCTTATATTTACACTTTTAAAAAATACAGTCATGTTAATCAGATTCGTTGTAAGCAATTTCCTCTCATTCGATGAAGAAAGAGAGTTTAATATGTTAGCCGGTTCATTTAAAACCCACAAACACCATGTTTACAATACAGGCAAGGTGGATGTACTTAAAGCAGCTGCCATTTATGGGGCCAACGGAGCAGGAAAATCAAACCTGATTAAAGCCATTGAATTTTTACAGGAAACAGTCGAAAAAGGTGGTATTAAAAAATCGGTTAATGATAAAAAATTCAAACTTAATCTAGCGAATAAGAGTAAGCCTGTTTCTTTTGAAATTGAATTTTCAATTGATAAAAAATTATTCGCTTATGGTGTAAGCTTCAACAATAACGAAGTTGTTGAAGAATGGCTCTATGAATCAGGTGTTACCAGTGATGACAAATTAGTTTTTGAAAGAAAGATTTCTAAGTCAGGAAAACCGAATATAAAAGTAGCAGACAAATATCAGAAAACTCAAAAACAAAAATTTCTAATTGAGTTAATGGAAGAAAGTTTACTTAAACCTGGCGAATTACTTTTAGGAAAATCTGAAGAACTAAAAATCAAGGAAATAACGTCAATGAGATATAACATTGAAAAGTCTATTGTAATTATTCATCCGGGTAGTAAATTTCAAGGTCTTGTTCCACATTTAAGCACTTCGGACAGATTTAAGGATTTTGCCAATGGATTACTTAAAACATTTGACACAGGGGTATCAGAATTGGGAATTGAAACAATTGATTTCGAAAAATTCTTTGGGGAGGATGATGAAAAAATAAAAAAAGAGATTATTGAGGATATTCAGGATAATGAAAGCTTTATAATTAATACGGGTTCTGGAGGTATACGTATTTCTAAAGTAAAAGAAAAGTACATTGTAGAGAAGGTAGTTGCAAAGCATCTCAATAGTGATGGGAATAAAATAACTTTCGATTTAACTGAAGAATCTGATGGAACCCAACGGTTACTTGACTTTATTCCTGCATTTGATGGAATATTACAAAACGATATTACTTTTATCATTGATGAAATAGATCAAAGTTTACATCCTGCTTTACTCAAAGCATTGGTACATAAGATTATGACCAATGAGAATACGAAAGGACAATTGATCTTTACGACCCATGAATCCAATTTGCTTGATCTTGAAATATTCAGGCAAGATGAGATATGGTTTGCTGAAAAAGAAAGGAAAACAGGCAGTACTCAATTATATTCTTTAAGCGATTATAAGCCACGTTATGACCTGGATATCAGAAAAGGATATTTAAAAGGTAGATTTGGAGCAATCCCATTTCTTGCAAGTTTAGAAGATTTAAAATGGCAAACTCATGATGCGTAAAAAAAGAGGATACAATAGAGAAACTCCTCAGGAGCTTGTTAGAGATTATAAGCTTTTTGCCATTGCTTGTGAAGGTCAAAAAAGAGAACCCGAATATTTTAGAGTATTCCGTCATTTATCTCAAAAAATTGCAGTTGATGTAATAGAAGATATTGTAAGTGATGAAGAAGCCTTGACCATCAATGCCGTAAAATCAGCCCCTTTATGGGTATTGGACAGGGCGATGCGGTATATTGAAAAAGAAGGATTGAATGATGAGGATGATTTGTGGTTTGTAATGGACATAGACAGATGGAGCGTAGAGCAATTAAGAGCAATTGCAGATCATTGCGATCGTAATCCCAATTGGCATATTGTATTGAGTAATCCTTGCTTTGAAGTTTGGCTGTATTTTCACAAGAAACAAAACATAGCCAGATCAAAATCAATTAGCTGTGCAGATTTCAAGAATGAAATTTCTACATTTGATAAAGGTGGGTATCATCCATTAACATTTATTCCATATTTACCTGAAGCTATTGCAAATTCTAAAGCTGCAGATAGTGATGCTGCGCACTTTCTTCCTAATTTTAAGGTTACAAAAGTTTACCAGTTAGGTGAAGCTATCATACAGGTAATTGGCCAAAAGGGATTTGAAGATTTTGTAAATCAAACTTTACCAACCCTTATTGAACAGGAAATGGA
>DMFR01000081.1:4673-8369 GCA_003450125.1 Prolixibacteraceae bacterium
GGAGAAAACAAGGAAATCAAAAAGAAGAAAACTGAAATAACTAAATACTTCACTAAATTAGACAATAAAGGACGGGATAACCGTCCTTTATTGTTTTGTACCTATTGTAAAATCTTTTTTTAGCTAACTTTCTTAAAATCATCAATATTATCCAGTGTATTGATCAATAGAATCAAATCTTTCGTTAAATTGCAGCCCTCTAAAAACTAACCAATGGATCCACGACTAAAAAATGCAATTCCTGCAAGCATTCTTGGGCCTTTAACGACCACTTTTATTTCATCATTTACCGAATATCTTGATGCCCGGATTGTCACCTCTGTGACCGATGTAAATTACCTTCAATTGGTATGCTCCAGAGAAATTGACGAGGAGTATTATTATTTGGTCGAGTTAAGCGATACACGTCTCCAACAAATCAATGGCGGTGGAATGAATGTAATCTATGCCTTTCAAAAGCCGGAGAAAGGATTGATTTATATCGCTCATTTCGATTCAGAAAATAGTATTCAAAAGCTTTGGTGGCTTGATCCAGAAGTGATAGAAATTAAATGGCCGATCTCCGACTCCATTAAAATAGACTTTAAACCCATTGAAAAATCAACGCCAATTGATATTGTTCAATATTCTAAATCAAGGGGACGCTTTGTCATTGAAATTCATCTTGAAGCCAATGGATTAAAAGACAATATGAGGCTATGGTCAATAAAGAATTTTCTTATTCCTTATTCTGAGTTGATTAAAACGGTGTTCCTGGATCGCAACGATAGCATATCACCTAATGAATTGGAAAAGAAAATCAATTTGGGGTTTAGCAAAATTGAAATCAAATGCCTGGATGCCTATATGGAAGGCGATTGCAACGAAAGTTTGTATAGCACAAATATTGGATTGGAAAATTTGAACAATTTTCTCTATCTCCTTAATGCTGATAATGAAAAGGAAATCATAAAATACCTGGACTGTTTTCAAAATAAGAAAGTGATCCCTCAATACGATTCTATATTGTGGCAAATCATCAGAAATAAGGCAGATTTTAAAACACAGTATGCCACTCCAAAAGGACATTATATGAAAGCATCTATTAACAAGAGAAGTGCAACCAAAATCAAAAAGATATTGGATGATAAACTTCCACCTGACTCTTATGAGCAAAAGGTTGTGGGAGTATTGACACGACTGGATTTTCAAACAAGTTCAACACCTCGTTTTGCCTTAATTTCAAGCTCTGATAATACACCCTATATTGGGGTAATCGACTCGTCATTGGATAAAGACTTTAATGAAATGGCACTCAATTTTAGAGGGCAAGAATATGATTGCCGGTTACAAGTGACTTTTACACCTGAATCAAAACTCAAAAGCTCAAATTACGAATATAAACTGATGCATATTTCATTGGTGTGAAAGGTGGATAGTGAGCGGGGTGGCTTTGATTACGCAAATAATCATTTAGATGAATAATAAACAATAAAAATTGCGATGAAATGATTATGACTTTCTACTTTTATAATGGAAAAAATCAACATCTCTTTAAGTTGGCAAAAGTAAAATATCAATATAAAAAAATCATATGGAAACAATTCAAATTCTATTGGTCATTGGTGCTATTATTCTTTCAATAGTTTGGTATCGTTTTAGAAAAAGGTGCCCAAGTTGTCACAAATGGAATGGTTTAAAAAAAATAAATACTAACCATGAAAGAACCGAAACAAGGTATAGAACCGAAACGGTTAAATCTACAAAAAGTAATAAGTATGGCCATGTAACTGGGTTTGTCGAGAAGAAAGAGTCCGTTCCTTACCATGTTAACTTTTACCGAATAACATATAAATGTAGTTGTGGCTATGAAATTTCACGGATAGAACAAGAATGGAAACTTCTACGAGAAGTTGGGATTCTTTTATTAATTTTCTTAATTATCATTGGGGCTTTGTCCTCAAAAAAAACTAATTATAAAAATGAGAATAAAGATGATATCTCAAATCAAAATAATAATGCGCTCCCTTTGAGCAATTATCCAAAAGCAAAAGTTTCAAAGGTTAGTGATTTCACTTCTGAAAAACCTGCAATCGAAGATTTAAAATCTGTTAACAATGAGCCTAAGCAAAAGGAATTGGATAATGAAATTCCAATTGAAAAACCAAATGATGCCCAGGTAGGTAATAAAAGAACAGTTATAACAGCTGAATCCTATGAATACTTAAAAAGGGGACTTGCTGTTGAAATGCTAAAACGTGGGAAAGATATTGACGAAATTTCAGATTCAACTTATTTGCCAAAGAGTCTGATTCGGAAATTAAGAAGAAATATTGAGAAAAAATAAACTAACCTAAAATAATCTATAAAAGTATTTGCAATGGAACCAACAGAAATGATTAAATTAATAATTGACGGAACTATTCGTGTTTTTTTTGATGGATCTGAGTATTCGTTCACACCTGAACTTAACCGAAATAATACTTTTTATTTTTGGCTGAATCCTCAATCCTATGATTCTTATAAAAATGTAAAAATTGATCATCCTGATGCTAATTTAATTGCTAGACTCTCCACTTTAACAAGAATTGAAAAATTAATGGGTAGCGAATATTATCCAATCTGGACAAAAGAGGATGGCTTGATCACACAAACTGAAAACTTTGTACGATTGAATGGTAGATACTACACCATTCAGTTTTTAGAAGAGCTATTGGATAAAATTACTGATTTTAAGAGGATAAATATTTAAATAAAGTAGCGATAACGTGAGGATTGATCTATCTTGCAAAAAAATAGAAAAACAAGTTTGATGGAATGTTAAAGAACGAAGCACATGCCCGGATAAAGATCAACCAACTGCTTGAAGGAGCGGGTTGGCGGTTCTTCGATAATCTAGAAGGGAAAGCAAATATCTTGCTTGAAAACCACGTTAAGATCACTCAGATGGAGGTTGATGCGTGGGGCAATGACTATGAAAATACAACTTCAGGTTCTCTTGATTTTTTACTGGTTGACAGTAACAACCAGCCATTTTGCGTACTTGAAGCAAAAAAGGAAAGCTTACACCCGCTGGTTGCCAAGGAACAGGCAAGGAAATATGCCAATACGGTCGGCGCTCAGTTTATCATCCTATCCAATGGAATCGTTCATTATTTGTGGAACCTGAAGAACGGAAATCCAAAACCTATTTATAATTTCCCCTCGCCCAAAGAAATTGGCGCAATAAGAGAATGGAATCCTGACCGCCTTAGCCTGGTCAATGAGCCTGTAGACAATGATTACATTGTTGTCGTTCAAATGCCCGACTATGGAGAAAGACCCGGATGGAACGGAAGCATTGAAAAGAGCAAAGATTTTATCTGGAACAACGGACTTAAGTTTCTAAGGAAATATCAATTAGAGGCCATTCAGCATTTACAAAATGCGGTAAGAATGGGTAAAGACCGTTTCCTTTTTGAGATGGCAACAGGAACACGTAAAACCCTTACCTCCGCTGCTGTTATCCGGTTATTTTTAAGAACCAAGAATGCACGAAAGGTTTTGTTCCTGGTAGATCGGTTGGAATTGGAAGATCAGGCCTGGAAAGCGTTTACCAATTACCTGAAACCTGATTACACCACCTTTATTTATAAAGAACACAAAAGCGATTGGCGAAAAGCTGACATTCTGGTGACGACCATACAATCTGTCTCTTATACACATCTCCGAGCCCAC
>DMFR01000081.1:8472-12920 GCA_003450125.1 Prolixibacteraceae bacterium
CCATACAATCGCTCCTATTTGATAACAAATACCGTTACGAATTTTCACCGACTGACTTTGATTTAATCATTTCAGATGAGTCTCATCGTTCGATTTCAGGCAATGCAAGAGCTGTCTTTGAATATTTTAATGGCTATAAATTGGGTTTAACTGCCACCCCAAAAGACTATTTAAAAGGTGTTGATCCCGACAAGGTGAAAGACAATGACCCACGGGAAATAGAGCGTAGAATGTTGAGAGATACCTATGCCACTTTTGGATGTGAAGGTGGCGACCCTACTTTCCGCTATTCATTGCTGGATGGTGTAAAGGATGGATTCTTGATTAACCCATGGGTATTGGATGCCCGTACGGAGATTACCACACAATTGCTTTCTGATGAAGGCTATGCAGTGGCAATGCCCACCGAAGAAGGCGAAGAAACCGAAACATTTGTTTCCCGTGATTTTGAGAAGCGTTTTTTCTCCGATAAAACCAACCGTGTTTTTTGCCAGACCTTTTTAGACAATGCCTTGCGAGATCCGATTACGAACGAAATTGGTAAAACCATCATCTTTGCGGTCAGTCAAAACCATGCACGTAAGTTGACAGAGATTTTAAACGAATTTGCAGAACAACTTTTCCCCCATAAATACAATTCGGACTTTGCCCTCCAGGTGACCTCACAGGTGGGCGATGCACAGCAGATGACCATCAATTTTACCAACAACAATCTGAACGGCAAAACAAGCTGGCTGGAGGGATACAAATCGGGTAAAACGAGAGTTTGTGTGACTGTTGGCATGATGACCACCGGTTATGATTGTCCTGATTTGTTAAATATTTGCATGGTTCGGCCTATTTTTAGCCCATCCGATTTTGTACAGATCAAAGGACGGGGAACCCGAAAGAACACCTTTGATTTTAAGCACAAGAACGAATTGGGAGAAGAGGAAACCATCAAGCACGAAAAGACGATTTTTAAACTCTTTGACTTCTTTGCCAATTGTGAGTATTTTGAAGAGACGTTTGATTATGACGAAAAGATAAAACTGCCCAAACCACCACCAGGTAAAGGTGAGGGTGGTGGCGGTGGCGGCGGCGGAGGTGACCTCCATCCATACACAAGTTTTTGTCCTGATCCATTGGCTGTTTTAAATGAACAACAGATCGGATTAGAAGGGATGAAAATTGACCGTATGTTGTTCAAAAAGTTTGAAAACCGGGTTCTGATGGACGACATCATTAAGAAAAATGTAGAATTGGGGAATTGGGAACAGGTCATTTCCCATATCCAAAGCGAGATCTTTGATAAGCCGGAGGAATACTTCAACTTAGAGAAACTAAGAAAAGCTGCTAAGATTGACCGGAAAGTATCTATTCGCGAAGTGGTTGAAAAGATATTTGGTATTATTCCAAAGTTCAAATCAAAAGATGAATTGTTGGACGAAGAATTTGACAAATTTATCTCAATTTATCCACCCGAAGAAGATGTCAATATCAGGGCTTTAAAGTATTTCTTCAAGGCGTATATCGTGGACAATGAGATCCGTCAGATTATTGAAGTAAAAGATTTCCAGGCCTTACAGACCCATCCGACACTGACCATTTCGCAATTCAAGGAAGTGGCGGTCAAATACAGGGAGGTCATTCCCGTGTACATTAAAGATTATATCAATTTAGAGCGCTTTGCCGCTTAATTAAAAGAAACCATGTTAGATACAGCTACTAAGAGAAGGATTGACGATTGCAGGGATATATTGGTAGGCAAATTACCTGACCCCAAAGCACAGATAGAACAAATCACCATCGGCCTGATTTATAAGTTTATGGACGACATGGACAAAGAGGCCATTGAATTGGGAGGAACCGCCAAATTCTTTTCGGGTGAATTTCAGAGATATAGCTGGGATGCCTTGTTTGATTCCAAAGTAACCGCCATTGAGATGCTTGGCTTGTATTCGGAAGCCATCGTGAGCATGGACAAGAATCCCAATATTCCACCGTTGTTTCGGAATATTTTCAAGAATGCGTATTTGCCTTACCGCGACCCAGAGACCTTAAAACTGTTTCTGAAAACCATTGGCGAGTTTGAATACACCCACAGTGAAAAATTGGGCGATGCCTTTGAATACCTGCTTTCGGTAATGGGTTCGCAGGGGGATGCCGGACAATTCCGCACCCCAAGGCATATCATTGACTTTTTGGTAGCGGTAGTTGACCCAGGCAAAACGGATACTATTCTGGATCCTGCCTGTGGTACAGCAGGATTCCTGATTTCTGCCTTTAAGCACATTAGGGAAAAGAACAACCAGGAGCTGACACCCGATGAACGCAAAAAGCTGATTAAAAACTTCGGAGGTTACGACATTTCGCCCGACATGGTGCGGTTGAGTTTGGTCAACCTTTATTTGCATGGATTTTCAGATCCGCATATCAGCGAATATGATACCTTGAGCAGCGAGGATCGTTGGGATGAAGCCTTTGATGTGATCCTGGCCAATCCACCGTTTATGAGTCCAAAAGGAGGTATCCGGCCACACAAACGATTTACGATTAGTAGTAGCCGCAGTGAGGTGCTGTTTGTAGATTATATTGCAGAACACCTGAACCCCAAAGGCCGTGCAGGGATCATTGTTCCCGAAGGTGTCATTTTTCAAAGCGGAACCGCCTACAAAGATTTGCGGAAAATGCTGGTTGACAATTATCTCTATGCCGTAGTGAGTTTACCTGCAGGTATTTTCAATCCCTATAGTGGTGTAAAAACTTCCATTTTACTCATGGACAAAGAGCTGGCAAAAACCCGACAGGAGATTCTTTTTGTAAAAGTTGCCAATGATGGCTACAACTTAGGAGCACAGCGTAACGCGGTAAAAGGCGGACAATTGGATGATGCCATTGAAATCCTAAAGCAATTTAAAGCGGGTGATTTTATTGAAAGTGATATTGCTCATGCAGTACTGAAAAGTGAAATAGCTAAAAAGGGAGATTATAATCTGAGTGGGGAGAGATATAAAATCACAGATGTACAAAGTTCGATTTATGAGTTTATATCCTTATCAAATATTGCTGAATTACAGGGTGGTTATGCGTTTAAAAGTGAGGACCTTAAAGAAGATAAATTACTAAACGATTATCCGGTAATTAAAATTGGCAATCTTAAACAGAATGGGAAAGTATCAATTGAAGCATCACAATATTATCCTTTCCAAGATGCCCTTGAAAAGTTTGTAATTTATAAAAATGATATATTAGTGGCAATGACTGGTGCCACTGTTGGTAAAACTGCAATTTCCGATTTTGATAATTTACTACTTAATCAGCGGGTTGGTTTAATTCGTTCTACATCGGAAAGAATTAATAGAGAATATTTAAGTATATTATTATTGAGTGATATATTTTATAATTATTGTCAAAATAACGCCGGTGGTGGAGCTCAAGGTAATATTTCACCCAAGGAAATTTTGAATTTTAAAATTCCGCTACCCCCCTTATCCATCCAGGAAGAAATAGTTGCTGAAATAGGAGGATACCAAAAAATAATAGATGGGGCAAAAATGGTAGTAGAAAACTACAAGCCTAAAATTGATATTGATCCGGAATGGGAAATGGTGGAATTGGGTGATATTTCTGACTTTAAAAATGGACTGAATTTTTCTAAAGAGTCAACTGGAGAAAAGATTAAAATATTAGGTGTCAGTCATTTTAAAAACAATTTAATTGCACCTATCTCTGACTTAGAGGAAATTCAAGTTGATGTAACCCTCAATGATAATTACTTACTCAAAAAAGGTGATATCATATTTGTAAGATCAAATGGAAATACAGAATTAGTTGGGAGAAGTATTGTCGTACCTGAGGTAAAAGAAAGAATATCTTTTTCAGGTTTTACAATTAGATGCAGGTTAAAAGATGGGATTGAACCTTTGTACATTGGCTATCTTTTTAAATCTGTTTTGCATAGTAAAATAATGAAGAATACAGGTCGGGGAGCAAATATTAGAAATCTATCACAGGAGATTTTAAATGATATTGTAATCCCAATACCACCGAAAGAAATTCAACAGCAAATAGTTATTCAACTGGAAAAAGAGCAGGAACTGGTAAATGCCAATAAGCAGTTGATAGAAATTTTTGAGCAAAAGATAAAAGACAGGATAGGGAAAGTTTGGGGAGAATAAAATATAATTCTTTATAATTCTTTGGAATGTTGAAATAATTTAGGATAATTAATGATGAACCCACATTTAAAAGTGGATTAAAGACCCTGAAGGGGTCAAATTTGAATAACCATCGGTGAAACCGGTGGGAAGAGCTACCTAAAGAACAACAACCCTGAAATGGTTGAACTTTTTATTCGCTTCAAATTCAACCCTTTCAGAGCTGTTGGGTCGTTGCTCATTTCTCCATGAGTTTCACTCATGGTTATTCAGATTCAGTCCTTTCAGGACTATTTTTAAGCTTTTCCA
>DMFR01000081.1:12985-13929 GCA_003450125.1 Prolixibacteraceae bacterium
AGGACTATTTTTAAGCTTTTCCATTTTTCTGAGTGGGCATAAGGATGATGATTCAGAAATGCATTGTTATTAGAATACTAGAATTTACAATTATGGCAGATATAAAACTATATAGCATTATCAACGGGAAAGCGCAGATTAAAGCCCCTGTTGATCTGAAACTTGAAAAAGAAATTCAGAATTTGTGTGAGAATAACCTGGAAGTTTTCTTTGGGATTAAGTTCCTGGCCACCGAATATAGTACTGGCAAGAATCACAAAGGCAGAATTGACAGCTTGGGCATTGATGAAAATAAATGTCCTGTTATCATTGAATACAAGAGAGACAGTAAGGAGAATGTGATTAACCAGGGTTTGTTTTATCTGGATTGGTTGATGGATCACAAAGCGGATTTTGAATTGCTGTGTATGAAAAAGCTTTCGAAGGATATTGAAATCGACTGGACAAGTCCCCGCTTGTTGTGTATTGCGAAAGATTTTACAAGGTACGATGATCATGCCATTTCGCAAATCAACAGAAATATTGAGCTGATCAGGTATCGTTTTTTTGAAGGTGATCACATCATTTTTGAGTTAGCCAGCGCGGTGCAAGGATTAAAAAACATACTTCTGGCAGACTCCAATTTTGGGCCTTCAACTTCTCCAATTAAATATAGGAGTATTGATGATGCATTGAAAGTAGCTAGTCCAGACCTATTGGCATTGTATAAACAGTTAGAGGAAACAATTCTTGCTATGGGTGACGATGTTCAGAAAAAAGAACTGAAGTTTTACCATGCCTTCACCCGTATAAAGAATTTTGCATGTGTTGAACTTCGAACCCAAAAGAGCGAGATCTTCCTATATGTTAAGGTTGATTACAATACGATCGAAAATCCAACCAAGAACTTTCGGGATGTATCTTCTATCGGACATTTTGGAACTGGTGATACTGAAATTGTTATA
>DMFR01000081.1:13944-16743 GCA_003450125.1 Prolixibacteraceae bacterium
GTTATAAGAACCCTTCAGGATATTGAAGCAGCCAAGTATTTGATCGAAGAATCGTATAATAAGAGTTGAGATGGAATAAAAAATGAAGAATGCAGTAGAATTTGACGGAAAAATATTTATCACAAAAAGCAAATAAAAGGTGATTTTGTAAGTAATTTGTTAATAGATGAAAAATAAATAGCGAAAACTATTACACTTATAAGTAAAATTCATATTTTTAACTCGTCTTAATGAAATTTGAAATCGTAAAGCTCAACAAATTCAATGGAAATAAGTGTGGCGTGTATTCTATTTTCGTTGATAATGAACAAAAAACCCTGTTCGATGGTTTCCTTTCAGAAAATAACATTTCATTTAAACGTGAAATTAAAAATATACTTGAACGACTAAAAACCATTAACTCAATTACTGGTGCAAGAGAAAAATACTTTAAATTAAATGAAGGGAACCCAGGAGACGGGATATGTGCCTTATTCGATATTCCTGACAGTAATTTAAGGCTCTATTGTATTCGTTTTGGCAACTCGTTAATTATTCTGGGTGGAGGAGGTGAAAAGCAAAAATCAGTTAAGGCATTTCAGGAAGTTGATAAACTAAAAGACGAAAACTACTTATTAAGAGAAATCTCTGCACAAATTGCCTATCTTATTAAAGAGAAGGAGATTACCTTTTCTGATGATGGTACAGAAATAACTGGAGAATTAGAATTTGAAAACTATGAGTAAAAAAGCGAGAAATTATACAAGCGACATTTTAGATGAATTATTGTCTGAAATAACCTCCGAAGAGCAACGAAAAACTGACAAAAGGATGCTACTGGCTGCCAGAATTGACGATGCCATGAAAGCCAAAGGTTGGAGAAAAGGAGACCTGGCAAGGGAAATGAACAAACAACCTTCAATTATAACCCGCTGGTTAAGCGGCACAAATAATTTCGAAACTGACACTATTTTTGAATTAGAAGATAAATTGGGAATCAAACTAATTAATGTTGAAGAAAAGCCAAGAGAACAGATTGTACGTTTCCATTTGAGTGTTTCTCAAAAGGTTACTACTGAAAAATATAGTGATAGGATAAATGATGCGAAGCCAACCTATACCTATGCAGCATGGGAGAATAATCTTGTAAGCTGTTAAATTTAAAAGTTATGGAACCAGTCAACGTTAACTTTCAGATAAAGGGTATTGAATTGTTGGAAATCAACCTACAACATCCACAGATAATATTAAATCCGGAAAGAACCTATAATTTTAACATCAATATAGAACAGCGGATCAATAATGCGGAGAAATTGGTCATTGCCATTACTTCTGTTGATTTGATTCATGAAGAAGACCAACAATGCCATGCATCAATCAAAACCAGTTGCATATTTTCAATCGAGAATTTTCAGGACTTTCTAGTTGAAAACACCAATGATGTAAAATTACCTGATCAATTAATCGTCACTTTAAATTCCATCTCCCTTTCAACAACCAGAGGAATCATGTTCACTAGTTTCAAAGGTACTTTCATGCACAATGTATTTTTGCCAATTGTCAATCCATCGAGTTTTGTCACTCAAAACAAAATGTGAATTAGTATAATCATGAATTTATAGGGATGTTTTTCTAGTAACCGACGAAGTCCCAGATCACATTCCAGAGAACTTATCGACTAAAAAAGTCACTACATGGCTTGACATAGCAACAAACCGAAGACGGGGCCTCACACTGATTCTTACTTTCCAAGACTGGCATTGAGAAAACTGAGGAAGTTAAGGAAGTTGAGGGAATTTGGAGCTAGTTTGCATCCTTTACGATATTATTTTCAATAAAAAACTTCCATTTCGATAGCATTGAAATGTCAGGTACGCAAAACACTGCATATATACGCATAATTAACTGATTCATTGCGCTATAACCATATAGTGCCTACCTTTGTTACAAGCAAATGACCAAGAAGGGTTCCCGGGTTAAAATCCAACAAGGTCGGAGCATTACATCAAAAAAGTTAATTATTATGGCAGTAATTTTAAATGGTATTACAGGTGGCTTCTCCGGCAAGGTCGGGAATATCATCGGGGGTAGCTGGAAAGGCATAGACTATATGCGTTCAAGGGCAACCAGTATTTCACAACCCAATTCTCCGGCACAACTGGATCAGCGTGCAAGATTTGGTACAGTAGGCAAGTTTTTGCGTCCTCTGATTCCCTTTCTGCGCATTGGGTTCAAAAACCAGGCAGTGAATATGTCGGGATACAATGCAGCAATGGCTTACACGCTGGAGAATGCTGTTACGGGAGTTTACCCGGCTTACGAGATTGACTATGCCACCGCATTAATCAGCCAGGGCGCTTTACCTGAAGCTTTAAACCCTGCCGTGGTCTCATTGGCCGGGGGCCAGATCAGTTACACCTGGGAAGACAATTCCGAGGATGCCGGTGCCCTGCCAGATGACAAGGTGATGCTGGTGGTTTACAATGCGGCAAAGAAAAAGTCAGTCAACGTGGTGGGCGGCAACAGCCGTACCAGTGGCGCACAGACCATCATCCTTCCTGAAAGCTTCGTCGGCGATGAAGTGCAGTGTTTCATTGCTTTTCAGAATGCCAACGGGTCGGTGCTGTCAAACAGCCAGTTTGTAATCAACCTGAATGTGCTTTAATCACCAAAGACCTCCAATCTCATTTAAAACCGCTCTCTATCCAGGGGGCGGTTTTTTAGTTTTAATTCTCACCACTTCCTACAAAATAAAATGCACCTGATTGATCTTCAGATGCATTTTTTTAGAGGGTGAGCTGGTGACTCCAAGTCACCTGC
>DMFR01000417.1:0-6038 GCA_003450125.1 Prolixibacteraceae bacterium
GCCATTCACCCTTTTGATTGTACTCCGGGATCTGTGTTTCAGGATTCAACCGGGCAGGAATACCAAATGTACGGCAGGCAGCCACAAAGAAGATATTACGCGATTCAGGGTCCGCTACCCGAAGATTATAAACACCAATAGGGGTAAGCGGGGCACGTGAATGCTTGTTGGCCTCCCTGTTGATGCGTATGTTTTCATTGATCCAATTCACCAGAACAGAGATAGTACTTCGCGATGATTGTGCCATCGCTTGACCAAAGGAATTGGCCAGAAAGCTTCTCCATGGACTAAGGTTCTCAAGTGCAATGCGGGGCGATAAAACATAGCGGTTAAATAATTCACTGGAAGGAACCAGCTTTTGTACTCCCAACTGGGCGGTAGTTACCAAATGATCGGTCAGAACAGAATCGGGCGTATCGCTGTAATCCTTGTCAGCAAGTTGGATAGCCATTTCGAGGGTTAGATTTCTGTATTTGGGCGTATTTTTCTCAAGGAACGCTCCAATCTGATCCCAGTTGCCATAGCTTAACTGGATGAACCGGGCAATGGTATCCACCGGAAGCTTGATCCTTTCGGCAAAGCCAGCTATCCATGCCGAATCTTTAAAGGTTTTCATGGTCGCATTGCGGAAAGAATCTTCCCTTGCCAGACGTAGGTCATTTGCTTTTCGGGCTTCTTCTATCACATTCAGGGCTACTTTTACCGCGTGAGGGGGGACAAGATCAAACGATTCGCTATGGTTGACTGGCACAGTCTGATTAAGTACCAGTTGAAGTGTATCTTCCTGAGGAACTGAAAGCTTTTGGTAGGCCAATTTACCGTCTTTGGAAGCCCAAATGATCAGGTCACCCAGCCCTGTGTGAAGGCTTGTCAATCCCTTTTCGTTGGTATAGCCCGTTGCAATGGGATAATACTCGGCATAGTTGTACAACTGATATTCAACTTTTGCGCTGTCAGCAGGAGTTCCATCGGCATTTTTAACTGAGATGGTTACTTTCTTTACCGTCGCATAGTTCGACGTAAGGTTCAATTCCGAAAAACGATCTGCAGCCGTAACGACATCTTCAGGGCCAAAGTAACGGCCATAGGCACGGGTATGCACCAGCATCGTACGGTGGGAAGGCTCGCTGAACCAGCCCATGTTCAGGTCAACATCGGGCTCACAGGCCCCCATGAAGTACCATTTGCCATTGATCCAAACTTCTACCCAGGCATGATTGTCGTCCGTATGTGCCCATCTGGGCGTATATACCTGCCGGGCGGGAATCCCCGCAGCACGCATGGCTGAAACGGTGAAAGTGGTTTCTTCCCCGCAACGGCCAAAGGTCTTTTTGATCGTACTCAAGGGCGCACTGGTTCTGGAATCGGTTCCCCGGTAATTCACCTTTTCGTGACACCAATGGTTGATTTCAAGCGCCGCCTGCTTCATTCCCATACCCTTCACCCGTTCCTTGATTTCAGGATACATCACTTCCCGAAAGTGATCCAGGTTTTCATTGTTCACCCTCACGGGCAATACAAAATGCAGAAATTCTTCCTCCGGGATAGAACCTCCCCAGGTCATTTCCCTGCGCGCCTGCAAGCTTAGCTGTACATTCTTCAGAAAGTATTCAGGTTTGTAGTCCGCCAAATCGCTCAATGGCATATAGGCATAGATAAATTCCATGGCTTGCTTCTCCGGGGGCGAAAGTTTCTGGTTGAAAACATCCCATACAGGTAATAAACTTTTGGATGTCATTTCTTTCTGCACCCTCAGCATCCTTTCAATATCTGCCAGACGTTGAGGATTCTGGATAAGCCCCTCTCTCTTTGTACACGAAAACAAGAGCAGGTTAAAGAGTAATATTATAATGAATTTGTTGGCCATCATCTTAGAATTTATGGGTCAAACAGCTATAGTTGTCATGAGAAATAAATTATAAATGTATGAAAAATAAACACATAGAAACATAGTTCACGTAGAAACATTTATACGATGAGCCCTCTGTGTTTAAATCCATTCATAGTGCATCATTGAACTAAAATTTAGGTATCTTTACATGCAACAGGCCACATCCCAACATCCTCTTGAGAGCTGTCAAGTAAAGGAAAATGTTATTCCTGCCGTCTTATTCTCCAGATAAGTACAATACAGCCCGGAGCCTTTATTTCCTTATTCATTTCACACACGTTACCTATCTGAGTCATCATTGCGTCGTACCAGCTTGTCTATTTCTGTAAGCTTTCTGTAAGCTAACTGTAATGTATCTGTAATAAACAATACAGATACATTACAGTTAGCTTACAGAAAGCTTACAGAAATAGACAAGCTGGTACGACGCAATGATGAATCGGGTATGGATGTAGTGTGAAGAAAAAGATTCGAAGAAATTAATTTTACAATGAGCCGGGATAAGGAACGTTGGCCAAAGAGCCAGGGCAAAGAAGATGTGATAAATGTACTAAAAATTTCAGTAAGATAACATTTTGAACTGGCTTTTTTGTTCCCCTAATTTAGAAGATTACAGCCCAATTACACACAATCAGGGGTAAAATGTATCATAATTTATTCTGAAAGTATTATTTATCACATAACCAAGGGTATCGTAAAATAATAATATAAATTTGCGCTATCTTGGTAGTTCGAAAAACAAAACAATTCACAATGAAACAAACACTTGTCAGCATCCTGATTTTAGCTTGTGCTTTCGTTTTTTTGAGTTGCAAACCCAATAAAACCTTTACAGAGAATGACCTCTCGCTCATTCCTCAACCTCAGCAGATGATTTTGGGACAGTCCTCCTTTAGATTCAACAAAGGCACCCAACTGGTCACCGAAAGCGTGGACCAAAAGCTCATTGCTGATCAGTTTGCGGAACTGATGGAAAAGCCGACGGGTTGGAAATTGAAGATCGTAGTAGGTGGGGATGAGGGTTCTAACCAGGTTTATTTCAGAACAGAACCCATGATGGGCCCTGAAGCCTACTCATTGGAAGTTTCACAAAAGCGCATCGAAATAAAAGCAGCCAAGCCGGCAGGGTTCTTTTATGCCATGCAGACCCTGCGCCAGTTGCTGCCTGCAGAGATTGAAAGTGCACAAAAACAGGCCAAGATGGATTGGCTGGTTCCGGTAATCAGCATAACCGATCACCCGGCATTCAAATGGCGGGGATTCATGCTCGATGTGTCACGTCACTTCTTCCCAAAGGAAGATGTACTTAAAATGATTGATAATCTTGCCCTACATAAAATCAATACCCTTCATCTGCACCTGGTGGATGATCAGGGATGGAGAATTGAAATCAAGAAATATCCCAAACTGACCGAGGTAGGCGCATGGCGCGTTGATCAGGAAGACAAGAACTGGAACGCCCGTACAAGGCAGCAACCGGGGAAAAAAGCTACCTACGGGGGTTTTTATACCCAGCAAGATATCAAAGAAATGGTGGCTTATGCACAAAGCCGATTTATCACCATTGTACCTGAAATTGAAATGCCTGCCCATGTGACTTCCGCCCTGGCAGCTTATCCATCCCTTTCCTGCACAGGAGGCCCCTTTACCGTATTGCCCGGAGGGGTTTGGCCTGTGACGGATATATATTGTGCCGGAAAAGATTCCACCTTTCTATTTTTAGAAGATGTTTTATCGGAAGTGATGGATCTTTTCCCCTCGAAATACATCCATATTGGGGGTGATGAAGCCACCAAAGTTGAATGGGAAAAGTGTCCGCTGTGTAAGAAACGCCTCAAGGACGAAGGCCTGAAGAATATGGGCGAATTGCAGGGATATTTCATCAGGCGTATAGAAAAATTCGTTCATTCGAAAGGCAGGGTATTGCTTGGCTGGGATGAAATCCTGGAAGGAGGACTGCCTGCAGAAGCTACCGTGATGGGATGGCGTGGATATCAAGGAGGCATTGAAGCGGCCAACCTGGGGCATGATGTGGTAATGACTCCTACTGATGTATGCTATTTCGATTATTTGCAGGGACCAGCCAATCAGGAACCTCCGGGAATCGGTGGCTACATCCCTTTGAGCAAGGTGTATGCTTTCAATCCCGTACCTGCAGAGTTGAGTCCTGATGCTGCCAAACACATCCTGGGAGGACAGGCCAACCTTTGGAGTGAATATGTGCCTACCTTCAAACATGCCCAGTATATGATGTTTCCACGCATGGCTGCATTGTCGGAAGCCCTTTGGAGTCCAAAGGAAGTTCGTAATTGGGAGGATTTCTCACGAAGGATACAATTGTTCATGAAGCGATATGACCAGGCAGGGATCAATTATGCCAAAAGCGCCTATAGCGTAACTGCGAAGGCAGAAATCATTCCAGATAAGAATCAACTTGCTATAGCCCTTAAAAGTGAATTGAACGGGATCGAAATTCATTATACACTGGATGGCAGCGCACCCAATTCATTGTCGCCAGTTTATGCTCAACCGATTGGGATTGAGAAGAGTTCAATGATTAAAGCCGTTACCATAGTAAACGGTCAGCCTGGAGAAAAGATCCTGAGCCGGTCATTTAATCTCAACAAGGCAACTGGCCGGAAGGTAAGTTACCTGGTTCCATTCAGTCCCAAGTACATTGGGTCGGGTGATTATACTTTGGTGAACGGTGTTCGTGCAAGTACCAACTTTGCGGATGGCGAATGGCAGGGCTGGTTGGGAGCCAACATGGAAGTGGTGATCAATTTACAACAGGCAACCCCTATTCACAGCATCATGGTAGGATCACTACAAAGCCCGGGGGCCGATATCTTTGCCCCTAAAAAGATGGAATTCTATGTTTCAACTGATGGGGTGAAATACGATAAGGTAGCCGAGGTGGACAATGATGCAGATTCATCCAAAGGAGAAACCCAGGTGAAGGATTATACTGCCTCGTTTGGTCCTGTAACAGCCAGCTTTGTCAAGGTGGTTGCCCATAAGGGCCAGCCTGTTGGAAAGAACGAAACATGGATATTTATTGATGAAATTGAGGTGGAATAAACATTTCAGGTATTTTTGAATAATGTAAAAAACAGGGCGCCCATTCCAATGGACACCCTGTTTTTTTTATTCTGAAATAGAAAAGCACCTAGAGCTTCATTCCCATGGCTTTCACATATCCTTCATTCACCTTACAATTGCTGAACTTGCAGTTTTCAATCAGTTGAAGCATGGCCTTTTTCATCAGTTCCTGATCCGGGCGTGCTTTCCTGATCTCATCGAAACCGTTTCTTGAGCCTTGGGTAAAGGCAATCACCTTATCCCAGTTTTCAGGTTGTTCGATGCTCTTCATAGAACTTGACTTGCTCATTTTCTTGTAAGGCCAGTAAGTCCAGCCGATGTTGTTTCGTTCCATCAGGCGGGTCCATGAAGCCACCCACTGATCAGAATTCTCTCCGGTCTCACCCATGTAGATAGGCAGATTCACCGAGTCGCGGAAATGCACGTAATCCTTGATATTGGCCTGAAGTGTATCACACCAGTAACGATGGCATGTGTACATCATTTTGGAGTCGAATTTTGAATCCGTGAAGACTTTGAAATTACTGTCCCATTGTGCCCCACCCAACATGACGATGTGGTTGTTATCCACCTCACGGATGGCAGTAATGGCTTTTTTATAGACTGGTTCAAGGGCAGCGTTCAGCTTTTTCAAGTCATCACTGAAGTAATGGGCAATAGGTTCATTCAGTAAGTCGTATCCCAGGATAACTGGCTCGTCTTTGTAATGAGTAGCAATGCTTTTCCAGATATTGGCAAACTGTTGTTGGCTCTCCTCACTGGTCATCAGCCATGGATAGCCATGACTATCATCAATGTTGTCACCTGTTTGTCCACCCGGTGCATCATGCATATCGAGTACCAGGTAAATCTTTGATTCGCGGCACCAGCTTACCAGGCTATCCAATCGTTGGAATCCATCCTGGTTGTTTGAAAGTCCCATGTAGTCCTCATCGGTAAATAACTTGTAATGAAAGGGAATCCGGATGGTATTCATCCCCGTTTGATGAATGTAACGGATATCCTCACGCGTGATGTAGTTGTCTTTGAACTTCTTCCAGAACTG
>DMFR01000417.1:6215-13457 GCA_003450125.1 Prolixibacteraceae bacterium
TCGCCATTGGGAGCAGTCAGGTTGGGGCCATCTATCTTGATAAACTGGGGAGCAATGGCTGCTTCTTTGGTAGCCGCTGGCTTACATCCCTGGAAAATCAATAGGATGGAAATCAGAAATAAAAATGAAATGTTTCGAATCATAGTAGGTTAGTTGAAAGGTATGTAGGTAATTGGAAGGTTTCAAGGTTCCAGGTTCCCCAGTGCGTGACTTGGAACCTGGAACTTTGAACTTAGAACTTAGATAATAACAGTCATGATTGAATGTGCCAGACTGGTAACAGGAGCTGCCTTTCCTGAAATACAAAGCTTGAAAGGCAGTTTTTCATCCGAAGTATTCAAGACAACTACCACTATCTTTCCATCAGGATTGATAAAAGCAGTAACTTGAAGTTTGTCCCGGTTGGCAGAACAACTGATGCGTTTCGCTCCTGCTTTGATAAACTTAGAGAACTGGCCAATGTAATAATAACTGTTGGTATAAATCAGTTTACCTGTCTTTACATCAGCATGAACGGGTGCAAAACAGAAGTTTCCCACATGGTTCGGTCCTCCCTTTTCATCCAAAAGGATGTTCCAGTCAGTCCATGCAACGGTTCCGCAATTGATATCATTGAGTATCGAATAACCATATTTTTCACCAAGGGCCCAATCATTCAACCTGTCAAAACTATACTTCTCAATACAGCCTTCAGTAAAAATAAGGTGTTTATCAGGAAATGCTTCGTTCACCCGTCTAAGATTTTCGAACTGCATATCACTACCTGTCCATGTTTCATACCAATGGAACCCAATTCCCCAGATGTATTTGGCAGCTTCCTTGTCACCCAATAAAACGCTTGCTCTTTGAAAGACCAGGTCCCTGTTGTGGTCCCATCCAATTAACTTTTTATCGCCAAGACCTGCTTTGCGCAAGGTAGGTCCTAGATAGTTCTTCACAAAGTCTCTTTCATCTTCAGCGGTATATACGCAAGACTCCCACGATTGTACTGCCATAGGTTCATTCTGGACAGAAAGTCCCCATACCGGCATGCCCATTGCTTCATAGGTCTTGATAAATTTCACATAGTGATTGGCCCACACCTGATAAAATCTAGGTAAAAGCCTTCCGCCATGCAAAACACTGTTGTTGTCTTTCATCCATGCAGGGGGGCTCCAAGGGCTTACAAACATGGGTAATTTTCCACCCGCAGCAGCAATAGCCTTCTTGATGAGAGGAATACGGAATTTCTCATCATGGGCCACACTGAATGTTTTTAACAATGAATCCTTGTCTGCCACATAAGCATAAGAGTCACTCGAAAAGTCACAACTTGCAATGTTGGTCCTGGCAAAATTATATCCAATTCCTTTTTCAGAATCATAATAGGCAGTCATCAATTCCTGTTGCGCCTTTGCGGGTAATTTGGCAAACACTTCAGCCGAAGCATCGGTTAAGGCGCCCCCAATTCCCACCATGGTTTGAAAGCTTCTGGTCTGATCCACGAAGACGCAGACCTGTGTTTCTTTGGGCTGTCCAAAGTCCTCGAAGAGTACATCGGGAGTCTTGGTGATGCGTAAATCGGTTTCTTTTGCCGTTTGATAGACCTGCGCCTTGGCAGGAATAACTGTGGCTAAAGTTTTTTTGGCAGGCTTGTTGGCAAAAGCCGCTGATGCCAAAAGAATAAATACAATAGAAATTTTAAAGTTGTTCATGAGTTTATATTTGTTGTTTTTAAATTACCAGATATAGGTTCCCACAGCACCGGGATTAAGGCGCAAGGTAGCAAATTGCCCGTGATATTGAATCCTGAATGAATTGGTTGAATGGGTATCATTGGCTACAATGAGCACAATTTTCCCTTCCGGGGTTTTGAATACCACATTGGGCAAAACCTCTGCATTTTCAATCACAGACACCCTTACCGAACCCTGACGTTCTTCATCATCCGTCAGGGAGACGGTTTTATCGCCCTTGCCGGTTGAAGTGATCCTCACTGAACCCGGGCGCACAAACTTGGAAGCGTGGGCCACCGTATAGTAAGCCAGGTTACGGGAAACCTTATCCCCGTCAATGGTTACAGCGCCCTGACACATGGGGCAGCCTCCATTGTTGGTATGCGGATCATTCAATGGATCAGCAGCCAGGTTCCAAAGGATCACATTCTTACTCCAGTTGCGGGGGCCACCAATGATCAGCCTTTTTACCTGGGCTGCAATATCTATGGTTGGACTGCCCGGCTTTTCGACTACCATCTGCTCTGTAAAATAAATATTCTTATCCGGGAAGATGGTGTGTAAAGTAGTCATGGCGCTAAAATCTCCTCCATAATGGTGGAATCCTGATCCGTCAACATACTTGGCAGCATCCGGATCGCGAAGAATGGTCAGGGGATAATCTATACGGTCAAGATTGTGGTCGAAAAGAATGATTTTGGTTGTAATGTTCTGTTTGCGGAATTCAGGACCCAGGTTGTTTTTGATGAAATCCTTCTGCTCATTGGCCACCATGGGCATACTGGGTGTGTTGTTTGAATTCAGGGGCTCATTCTGGACCGTAATGGCATCAATGGTAATTCCTTCCTTCTTCATCGCCTGGATATATTTCACCAGGTAACGGGCATACACATCGTAATATTCAGGTTTTAGCGAACCGCCCCTCACATTGTTGTTGGATTTCATCCATTTGGGAGCAGACCAGGGCGAACCCATAATTTTGATCTTTGGATTGATGGCCAGAATTTCCTTCATCACAGGAACCACATCATTGTAATCCTGAAATAAATCAAACTTTGCAAGGGGTAAATCAGTCTCCCCTTCTGCCAGATCATCATACGAAAAGACGAAACTGTTCAAGTCAGAAGACCCGATGCTTAGCCGAATATAGCTGATGCCAATATTGTTCTCACTGGTTTCAAAAAGCTCATGAATCAGTTTACTACGTTCGGGGGCACTCATTTTCATCATCAGCTCAGCGCTTCCACCTGTTAAGGCAAAACCGAACCCATCCATGGTCTGTAATGGCTGTCCATCATCAATAATGATAGGTGTTCCCCGATGCGAATCGCGTGTATTGAATGAAGCAGGTTCAGATTGTTTTTCAAACAAGGCAGAACGGTCAGGGTTGGTAATCCATGCTTCAATATTCATGGGTTCCGTATTCTGTCCAGAAGATGATGTTTCTTTCTTCTGATTCTGTGCATCAACTGTTTGGAAACTAATCAGGGAGCAGATAAATACAAAGGTTAATAGTTTCATAGGTTGAATGGTTAAATGGTTGAATGGTTAAATGGTTAAATGGTTGAATGGTTAAATGGTTGAATGGTAAATACTTTTATTTGTTCCAGAGATCAGGAATAGCCCCATGTCCACGGGCCCGAACAGGCTCCTGATTATAGGGACTTGTTTTTCCGTTATGAATGTCATACAATCGTTTGGCCGTTTCCATCATGGCCTCTACCTGGTATTTATAGGGGCGGTCAGTCACGTCCACCAACCCACAGTTATAGTTTTCCCCATCGCGACGTCCTGATAAATCCTGATCTGACCATTGGAAATAGGCCGTACCGATCAGTCCCGGATGTGAATAGGCATGTTCAGTATAATACCTGTATGCCACTCCCCTCTCCTGTTGCGAATTGACCTGCCACAGTGACTGGGCAATCCCCCTGTCTACAGTTCCGAAATGGAATTCGCCTATGATCATTGGAAGGCCTGTTCCTTCCATAATCTGGTCCATAAACTCTTTCGGGGGAACCAAGGCATAGCAGTTAAAGCTGAATACATCAAAAGCATCCTTGCAAATTACTTGTACTTCCTTGGCCGGGACATGGCCAAAACGCATCCCCAGGTTCAGGTGGTTGGGGTCATATCGTTTTACCGTTTTATTGACCGTTTCAAGGAAGATGCGAAAGGTGTTATAAATAAATTGTTTTCTGCGTTCCTTGGTATCATTACCTGTCAAGAATTGATTCAACTCATTTTTAATGGGCCTCTCAGGACCGTCAAGGATGATCTGGCAAAGCCTGTCTTCCTGTTCCAGCCATGCAGGCTCATTGGCCACAAAGTATCCGATGATCCATGGGTTATCCCTCAAGGGTTCAACAAATGACTTGCAGGCAGCATCCAGCTTGGTGGCATAATCAGCGGCATATATATCTGCTAAACCCATCAGGGCGCCGTCTGTTCCCAATCCGCGTAGTTGCGTCATAAATGCCTTCTTGTTCAAGGCGGTCACTTCAGAACTTGACCAGTTGGCTATGGTATTCAATCCCCATTTATCCATACGTTTAACCACCAGGTCCTTTGATTTTGCAGGATAATCGTCTCCATACCTACGGAAAAGGTTCCATGTGCCAAAGTTGGCAGAGTTGGGTTTCTCGGGATTAAATCCTATGCCGGCAGGAGGAAGTTCTTTGTACATGTTTCTCCTTTTATCAATATTGATGGCATTGCCGCCTCCACCGGGACCCACACAGTCAACTCCTACAGAAAGAAACAGGCAGCCTTCCGGATCCACAAACCACCAGCGGCCATTGATCTTTTCAGTTCTGAAAAACCCCGTTGCCTTCACCTTTGCATTGAGATAACCGCCAAATTTGGAATAATTGTATGCTTTAGTGGATACAGTCTCGTTGTCTTCGGCATTCCATTCTTTGCGCAGCTGTTCCAATGATTTAGTTTTCCCTTCGTAAGTACCCTTGTTCCATTGGCCAAATTCATCAAACATGGGCTGATCTTCCAAATAGACGTCTCCTGGATCATCTACAGACAAAGCAATTGACCGAAGTTCAATGGAAGGATTGTTGATCGGCACATTCATCCGGAT
Source organism: Prolixibacteraceae bacterium (assembly GCA_003450125.1). GTDB lineage: Bacteria > Bacteroidota > Bacteroidia > Bacteroidales > Prolixibacteraceae > Aquipluma. The sequence continues at coordinate 11,022 of DMFR01000417.1, forward strand.
ACCGATTGAATCCACTCCTTTGAGCGGACCTCGTTTGCCTCCCAGGTTAATCCATCCGGTATATCTGCCCTGGTTATAAGTGGCCGCCAGGTCATTTGCTGCATCGGGCAATGCCCTGTAAAACCTCAATGGGATAGCCAGTTTGTTCCATCCATTGGGCGTGTAGCTCATCACCCGAAGTTCATTGTACCCCGTTTCAGTGGTAAATCCTACCTGGAACCGTTGGGGGGTAGTAATTCTGAACTCAAGGACTACAAAGTTGTACCCATCCCAGTTGGTGGGAAGACCGGGGGAAATATCCCTGATGGCAAATTTCTTTCCCGAAACCTCCTTGTTGCTGTCGAATTGTATTTTGACAACCTGCTGAGCGTTGCACCCGATAATGGTCATGAGCACAACTGCTATGAATACCGCTAAGTCAGACCACCTTTTGTTTTTCATGATAATTGGTATTTTTATGAATGTCAAAGCTTGGATTAACAGTGAAAAGAGCGCTGAGCATAGCCACTTTACCCTGTGAATATACATAAATTCCTAAGAAGATTATAATAACAAGAAATAATATTTGACTGTGAGGAGTCATTTATTTTAGTTAAGTTTAGTCGATTTTTTAATCCCTTGTTTAAGAGGAAGGCAAGGTAGATATTATCTGGAAAGTATGAAAACTAATTTACTATTATTATGAATTTTGTGGCCACTAAAAGTAGTGAGGAGTAAAAATGATTCAGATATAGGCTAAATAAAGATGATCGGATGGCACCCTCCCCCGTCTCAGTTCCACCTTTAAAGTGCCATCCAATAAAAGTATAAATTACTCAATAAAATATCTCATTTCCAAATACTAAGTAATAGAACCAATATAATGTCGTATTTTCTGATTTTAGAAGAAAGAAAAATAGAACGCGGATCAAATTTGATTTAGCGGATTTAAATCGGATTTATTTCCAACAAGTTGGAACGGATTTAGGAGTCTGACTCTTAGTTTTGTCCGTAATTAATTATAGATGACTATCCTTTTTTGTTGTTTGAATCCATTCCAACTTGTTGGAAATAAATCCGCTTGAAATCCGCTAAAACCGCGTTAATCCGCGTTAATCCGCGTTCTATTTTTTAATATGAATTAAACTTGTTTGATCATTATTCACCTAAACACAAATACGACAATAAAGGATTCCAATTACTTCACTCATTTGTTATTCTACAGGAATGCGTTCTGCATTTTCCCTGGCCCAAATTTCAAAAGATTTCAATTCAGGATCCAACTCCCTTGCAAACTTCACATCTCGGGTATGATCGAAAACATCTTCAAAATCACGGTAAAACTGGAACATGTTTCCCAGGTCATCTGCTCCGGGAAACCCCTGGCTGCGGAATTGATCGGGTGTAATTTCATTATAGGTGACTTCCTTGCCCAATGTTTTGGTTAATACCTTGGCCATATCACTACATGCCAGTTGATCACCGGCAATACCCACTGTTTTGCCAATTAACTCCTTTCCCCTTTTAAATATTCCATAGGCACATTTGCCAATGTCTTCAGCTGCTATACCTGATAATTTTTTATCTCCCATAGGGAAGGTAATGGTTAATTTTCCATCTGGTCCCTTCTTGGGCCCCATGCCAAAATAGAGCATGTTTTCCCAGTAAAAAGTAGTCAACAAGAAGGTAACTGGCACCCCGGCATCAATAAAGTAATGATCCGATTCTCCTTTTCCGTCAAAATGCGGAACTTTATATTTACCTTGCAAGGTGGGCATCCGGTTATCATCCAGCGGGATATACTTACGGGTATCATCCAGCGTCGACCAGATCACATGTTGCAAGCTTGCTTCCTTAGCTGCCTGGGCCATATTCTTTGCTTCAGCCATTTCTTTTTCAGGAGAAAAATGCGTCCAAAAGAAGGTGACAAAATAAGCGCCATAAGCTCCCTTTAATACCCTTCTCATGCTTTCCATATCGTCAATCTCTCCTGCAACGACCTCGGCTCCCATTTGGGCCAGTTCCTTTGCCTTGTCTGAATTAGGGTCTCTTGTTACTGCCCGGACGGCAAATTCACTGTTGGGGTCATTCAAAATGGCACGGGCAACTCCGCCTCCCTGGGCTCCGGTTGCACCAAATACTACGATGATCTTTTTTTCAGTCATAATTTTTGTTTTTAAGATTAAAATACATTGCGAAAAATCAACTATTCGTGATTGGGTTTCATCTGATCAAATGAAATCCGATCAGTAGCTAAATACATGACGTACAACGATTAAAACGTACATAAATTAACGCTTGATAAACAATAGCATGACCATTAAGTTCATGGTTTAGGAGGTTCTTTTGCAAGTAATATTTTTCATCCAACTTTATCCAGCAAGTTTCCTTACAGTAGTCCTATTTTGTAAATGAATTGGATGGTACTAATTGGTTGATAATTGGTAGATAATTGGT
>DMFR01000421.1 GCA_003450125.1 Prolixibacteraceae bacterium
TTCGAAACTAATACGTAATTAATACGTAGTTAATTCGTAAAACTATTTATTAACTACGTATTATATTCGAATTAATTACGTATTAGTTTCGAATTAAGTAAGACATGAATAAGACACAAATAAGACACAGACAAGACACAGATAGGCGTAAAATCCGTTTCAAATCCAGACCAATAGCCTGACTTCTGAAAGCAAAAATTCATTTTATTCGTTCAGGAACTCCAACAAAGGGTGGATGAATTGGTCGAATGATTCGATGTGGGGCAGGTGTCCGATGTTATAGACATTTTATATGGGGTTATGAGCCATGAAGAAAATCATGCAGTTAAAATAAGATTGTTGCAATGGATTTGAATGATTATATTACTTTTGTTTAGTTGGAGTTCTAAGGTAAGTTAACGGTTCCATTGATTTAATTTCTTCTGTATATATTATAAGTAAATATTATGCAATATGAATTATTGAAGTTGTTAAAGTGCCCGATCACTAAAACTGATTTAAGATTTGTATTGATTTCAGAATTTGAAAAATCCTATTCCGATGCGCAGGTCAAGGAGATCAAGGAAGGATTATTGTTTTCTGAAACAGGATTTGTATTTCCCATTGTTGATGGAATCCCCCGAATGTTGCTGGAGTCAATGGTTGATTATGCTAACTTTCTTAAAAGGCATTTGATTGATTATCAGACCATAAAAGAAAAAATTGAAAAAGAATTCAAGGGACTGCTCAATTATTGTATTCTGAAGAACCGAAAGACTAAGATCAGCTTTGAATTTGAATGGAGTTTTTTGAATGCAGAGAAACAGGATCGGATCTGGCATGATGACACCTCGAAACTTTCGACTGTATTTATGAATGAGATGGGGGAGAGGGGGGATTATTTCAAAGGGAAAAGTGTCATTGACGTGGGTTGTGGTCACGGGGTAATGACTACCAAGATTGCTCAATTATCCCATTTGGCTGTTGGGGTGGAATTGAGCAAAGCCGTTGAAAATGCTTACCTGCGCAACCAAGTTAAAAATGCATGGTATATCCAGGGAGACTTGCAGTACTTGCCTTTTGAAGAAATAAGTTTCGATGTGGTCTATTCCAGCGGAGTCATTCACCATACCAACAATACTGAATTGTCGCTCTTACTCATAGAGCCACTTTTAAAGTGTGGCGGAAAAATCTGCCTGTGGCTTTATCATCCACAACAAAAAATCATCCACAAGGCCATCCTGCTGCTGAGAAAAGGAACGAGAAGGCTTCCTCTGAAACTTGCTTTCATCTTGTTGACCATGTTTGTTTTCCCCATAACCTTTTTGATCAAGAAGATCAAGCGGAAAAATGCGCCCAACTACAGGGAAGAAATCATTGATTTGCTCGACATCTTTACCCCTGAATTCAGGTTTGAGATTCAACAGGATCTGGCTTCAACCTGGTTAAGGCACAGGAATTATACCAGTATTCAAATCACGACTGTCAATCAATTTGGATTTTCAATCGTTGGAAATAAACGTTTTTAAAAAACTTTTCCAAAGTTTTATTTAAACAAATAAAACTTTGGAAAAGTTAGTTTCAATTATAATTCCCTGATCTTGATGTTACGGAACCATACTGGAAATCCATGATCCTGAAGACCAATAAAACCTTCTTTTGCAATCCCTTCAGTAAAGCCAGGGAAGGTTTTGAATTTACTTTTGGCCACCATGGCATCCCATTCTGGAGTCCACAGGGTATAGGTCACTACCTTCACCCCGTTCTGGGTATGGGTAACCACGCCATCTTTCACCTTAATTACGATGGTATTCCATGAGCCGGCAGGATGAACTGTCTTGGGATCTGCAGGAAGCATGTCATACAGAGAACCTGCGAGGTGACTATCAATTTTATTATCGGTAGCATCCACATTATCGAGTACCTGAACTTCAGGGGCTGCGTAATAAATGGGCTGCCCTGGTACTTCACGTACATCGTAGAAGATGCCTGAATTGGCCATTTTGCTGGCTTTCCAATCCACTGATAGTTCAAAGTTCTTGTATTTTTTTCCTGAGAATAGGATATCTCCATCAGATCCCTGTCCTGGATTTTTACCTTTACCAGTAAAAACTTTCATCGCGTTTTCTTCAATCACCCAGTTGGCGGGCATGGCCGTACCATTGCATTGGCGCCAGCCATCAAAGTTCTGTCCGTTGAACAGAAGTTTCCAACCTTCTTTTTTCTCTTTCTTCGAGAGTTGATTCACCGTTTGTGAAGCTCCCGGAAGTGCAAACAAAATCGCTGCAGCTAATGACAAAGTCAATAAAATGTTTCTTTTCATGTGTTTAATTTATTTATGAATCCTTTTATAATGACCGGTCTTCTTTGGCCGGCTTAGGTTTAATTAATAAGCGTAAAGATAGGAATTAGGTCCATGGGAACTTCAATTGTGTAGGTTTTACCTCCTTTATAGGCTTTCCCCAAATCGTCGGTCCATTTGCCTTTGGGAAGCATTACTTCCCTACTGGCTGCTTTTTGAACCACCGGAGCTATCAGAAGATGGTCGCCGAGCATGAACTGATCCATCACCTTTTCAAATCCCTGGTTGGGGAAATAGTACTCCATTGAGCAGATGATCGGATTGCCGGTCTTGGCTGACTGGTGAGCCAGATCAAGGATGACTGGAGTATATTTCTCCCTTGTGCTGACTGCCTTTTTTATGGACTCCAGATGCGTTGCATCCAGTATCCTCCAGGGAGCCACTGAAAATTGCATCATAGGCATCAGGGCATGAATCTGTGCCGAACGGACAACTATGTCCTGATCAAATGATTTCATATCGGTGAAGCTAGTCCAGTTTCCCCCGCCAATCATATCAGGGCAGGAAAACGTATATCCAGAGAGCGCTTCAGTGGTCATGTGAGGAATTAGTTTTTGGACATCTTCCCAGCTGTGGTTCTTGTCGTGCAGACGCTGTGCCAGGGGTTGTCCGGCCATCTTCCAGCAGGCACGGTATTCGTTGAGCGGGAAGCGAAGTCCGAACTGAGCCCACAATTCACACTGGCGATTGGGTGATGATGGTATCATGGGTAAAGCATCCGCAGGATAAAAGTTCATATCTCCTGCATCAAGCTTAAACCCATCAACCCCATAGTCCTTGGCAAGTCCATCAAGTTGTTCATTGAACCAATTCACCGCTTTGGGATTGGTAAAATCAAGCAGGGCTGAATAGCCGTTCCACCAGTTGATCATGGCCGGGTCGGTTGCCTTTTCCCAGGTAGGTTTATCGGCTTTTTGCTGCATCAGGAAAGCTTTGTCCTTCATCAGCTTCTGCACGATCATGGCCTGGTCGGCACTTACAAAGGGACATACCCAAAGCATCACCTTGAAGCCCATCTGGTGCAGCTGGTCCATCATTTGCCGGGGATTGGGAAACCGTCCGGGGTGAAAGTTCCACTTGCCATAGTCTTCCTGCCAGGTATCGTCAATCATGATCACCCCGGGAGAGAAGCCGTTGTCCACAATGGCATGGGCATATTTGAGCACATCAGCCTGGTTCTGGTGATAGGTCAATTCAATCCATGTATTGTACTGCGGTTTTGAAAACAGCAGTTCATCGGGCATCTTTCCCGAAGCGGGGAAGAAATGCTGGGAGGCATAGGTCCGTGCATTGGCCAGAGAACTGCCTGCATGTCCTGATTTTACTTCTCCCAGGGCTTTTGTAATAAGTATCTTATTGTCCTGAATTTCAAAGGCAAAAGGTTCTTCGCTCCACACCCACAATCCTTTGTTCCCCAATAGCAAAGGCTGAATCTGGTTTTCCTGATTGTTGGCATAAAAGTCGTATTTGTAGCCTGGATTATAAGGCATCTTTTGGCCATCTTTAATTATTCCTGACCAGACTTTTTCGCCCGGAAGCAGATCTATGCTTTGAGGGGATTGTCCAAAAGCTACCGTACAACAGAGCAGGAGGAGAAACAAAAATGGTAATTTCATATTTTTTAGTTTCTTCATAAGGTTGAAAGTTAAGCTATTCTATGATTAATTTAGAATCCGAGACTCCTGTCTCATTGCGCAGATGAATGAAATAGATTCCCTTGTTCCAATTCTTCACGTCCAGGGTCATCAGGTCAGAATGAGGTTCAATCTTCTGATGAAAGGCCAGTTTGCCAGCAACATCATAAACCGATAGTTCTTGATATTGCTTTCCGGGCATGTTGATGGTCACGAGTTCCGTTGCAGGGTTGGGATAAATAACATCATTGGATCCCTGTTTCAGTTCATTGACCGCGGTTCCCACCTGGTACTTTAAGCTTTCATCAGCCTTGGCCCAGCTGGAAGGATTGGGTCCCATGACGAATTTAATGGTTGCCCCATCCTTGATGTCGGCATAGCTGAACCATGATTTGGTCCACTCGACCCCATTGATGCTGCACGATTGGATGTACAGATTGGTTTTGGAGGCATTCTGGGCCTCTATGTTGATCGTTTTACCATCACCCAATGATATGGATGATTTGGTGTACAAAGGGCCTACAAGGTAGTAAATATCCTGCCCTGCATTGGGGAAAAATCCAAGGGAAGAGAAGATATACCATGAGCTCATGGCCCCGCTGTCATCATTACCCGGATAGCCTTTAAGCGAATACTTGGTAGTCATCAGTTTTCTGACCCAATAGCTTGCAAGGTCAGGCCTGTTGGCATAATGAAATGCCTGAACAGCCAGAAAGGCAGGTTCGTTGGCGTAATCAATCAATCCATTCTTGAAGCCGTAATCCAGTTTTGCGGAGAATTTATCAGCTCCTCCGGTTAGATAAACCAGTTTGTCCATCTGGTGAGGAACGAAATAAGAATAAGTCCAGGAACTTGATTCATAGAAATAATTCTGCCATGAACCCCAATTGAATTTTAAATCAATGTCAACCCATGTGCCGTCGGCATTTTTAGGAACGATAAATCCCTTGTATTGATCGCTCACCGCTTCCGGGTTCCATAGATTTTCCCATTTGTGACTCCGATCCAGGTAGGTGGTATAATCTGCTGTCTTCCCCAATCCTTTGGCTACAAGAGCGGTGCAATAATCGTTGTAGGAATACTCCAGAGATTTGGAGCAGGACATTACCCCGGCGGGTATCCATCCCTTGGTTTTATAACTGGCCATCAGGGTATTTGTGATGCTGAAAGTTCCCCATCCCTGCCAACCGGCGCGTTCTTTGTCCGCATCGTTTTTCAGAACCGTATATGCAGCTTCCCAATCCACGCCGGGAATGCCTTTCATATAGCCATCCGCTATGATATTGTCAATGTTGTTGCCTCCCTGTTCCTCCGCCATATCTATGCCTGCAATAAAGGCATCGCGGACCCTTTTGTTCTTTTTAAACCGTTCGATGAATGAATTGATGTTGCCCTTCACCATGGGTTTGTTGATGAGCGACATCAGTGGAAACAACGTCCTCCAGGTATCCCATACTGCATAATGATCGTCCCATACGGAGGCATCGGTAGCAAAACCTGTCATATCATTGGTACGGTCGCGGGGCATAAGCATGGCATGGTACATGGCCGAGTAGAAGATTTTCTTGTTGTCCGCACTGCTGTCTTCAATGAGGATCTTGCTCAGTTCAGTATTCCAGGCGCTCTTTGCTTTCTCTTTCACCGCATCGTAATTCCAGTCAGGTATTTCAGTGTCGAGCCATATCCGTGCCTGTGCAATGCTTTTAAACGATACGGCCACTTTCAAACTGACGATCTCATTGGCGGCAGTCTTGAATTTCAGGTAAGCCCCAATGTGATCATTGACAGCCATGATGCTTTCAACCGTATCCTTGGGCTGTATTAGGGCATTTTTCCATGTTCCGCAAAGGGTAGGTTTCTTGTCCAGGCGTGCAAAAAAGTAAACGATATAATCACCTCCACCAAAGCCACCGGTATATTTACCATACCCTTTGATGGTATTTTTGATAGAGTCAATGCTGACTTTACCCGAGGTGATTTTGCCATTCATTGAAGGGATCAGATCCAAAGGGATATTGTGTGAAATATCGATCAGCAGATGTCCATCAGTTGTTTCGGGAAAGGTGAATTTATAAATGGCCGAATGGTAGGAAGGGGTGAACTCTGTGCGGATGTTGTATTTGGTCAGGGTAACGCCGTATTCATAGGGAAAGGCAATTTCATTGGACTTGGGTGAATCATGTGCCGTTTCTCCCACAGCTAATCCTACTTGTGGAGAGAGAAAGATCTGTCCATATTTCCCATAGCCGGTTCCGCTAACATGCAGCTGACCAAAGCCACGGATGGGCTGACCGGGATCATACCCGTCATTTTCACCATTGGGAGTCTGTGGACTTGGGTTGATGGACCCAAAAGGCAATTGAGGCCCGATTACACAGCTGCTGCCATCGTTGGTTGTCCCGATTCTTGAGTCAACGAAATCAATTGGATTGGTGACTAATTGTGCCGAAACGTTTATTGTAAGCATTAGGATGATTACAAGTAATCCTGAAGGCAGAAAGGGTTTGATGGTCATGATATTTGGTTTATTAGGTCTATAACAATTTTATTGGTTAACTCCGAAAAATACAATTTTGGCTTCGGCAGTGTTGAATTTAACATCTACTCTAACCAGTCCCGAAGTTAATATTTTTACTTCAGTATTTCGCGTTTCCCAATGCCTGAAATCCACTTTTGTTTTGGAAATATAGCTATACGTGCCTGCATGACTTGAAAATAAGACGATGGCCCCTTTACCCGTTTCCGGATTAATTTTCTCATACACTTCCGGGCTTCCACCCACTGCGCCATCCCGAATCATGCTCACTTCAGTCATGTCGTCGCGCACTTGCTTGTAAAGGGAAAGGGTCTTTGCGAAGAACTCAACACCTTCCTTGGAGATCTTAGGCAGGTCGCCCCATATTCCATTTTGTCCCAGGATGAGCGAACCTACTGCAATAGACTGGTTCTCATAAGGATCATCGGGCAGGTAATGGGTCAGGAAGAGGGAAGTGGGTATCCATTTGTCGTAGGTAAGAGGCGTGCGGCAGATCCATGTCCGTGCGGGGCCTGGATAGAAAAAGATGTTCCACTGACCGTTCTCCCGGTCAAAGGGGATGTCGTAATTGAAGAAGTAGGGCCCGTTATTGATCAGGAAATATTTTCCCGACGACAGAAACCCAAGTCCTACAGCACGGCCTCCTTCCGTGATATCAAAATCCACAATGGCTTCAGGGCAGGCCTGAACCAGTTTATCGACCACATAAGTCATTGACTTGCTGATTTCAAAAGCATAAGACTCCATGCGTTCCTGTGCAGAATTACCCACCCCTCCATGTCCATGCTGCGGATCATCACATTCATACTGACCAATGGCATCCCACTTGAAATAAGTGACCCCCAGTTCCTTATTCAGCCTGATCAGTTCATCGGCAAAGGCATCGCGGTAATCGCTTACCAGGCACATTCCGTAACTGGCTTCCGTTTCCCAGACAGGGAAGGGCTTTCCTTCGTTGCCACCACGTGTACGCACCTTGTCGCGATGATTTTTAAGCATGTTGCTGGTTTGGGCAGCCACCGTTGGATTGAACCACAGACCCAGCTTCATGCCGTTGTCCTTCAGCTTTTGACTGATGCTCTTTAATCCATCGGGGAAGCGCTTCAGGCTGGGGGTCCAGTCGCCGGTCTTTTCAAACCATCCGGCATCAATGACAAACACTTCAATACCCATTTTATGGGCTGCTTCTATTTCCTTCATCATCCTGTCGAGAGTCATGTCGGCCAGGTAAGGTTTTTTGTACCAGTTGCGGTTTCGCTCCTGGAAATTCCATGTATTGTAGAAGATATAGGGTTTTCGGCTTTCGGTGTTCTGGCTCATGTGGTGAAGCACAAAGCTGCGGTAGTTTTTAGCCAGCAGATCCTCATCCCCGGCAACAGCACCTGCCTCGAACCAGATGGTTTGGTAGGACTGGTCTTTGTTGATGGAATAGCCACTGTAATAATTACCTTTTACGGCTTGGAGAGTCATCGAATGTTCCGGCTTTAGGCTGAATTCCAAAAAGCGATCTGGAGCCTGTGATCCATGTTCATAGCCCACAAGGAATGAGCTGGACCCATTGGAAGCAATCACCAATGGGCCCATCAGCCGGATGCTGTCGGTAAATTGGTTATCTTCAATATTTCGTTCCGAAAGGCAGAAGCTATGCACCATTTCGTTGAACTCCGAAAACTTGATTTCCTTCACCTCGGGAAATCCCTTGAGCGAAACATCCAGGTAATTGAGTTGATCGCGTCCTGTTGATTTGGTCAGTTGATGATTGGACTCACTTGACAGCTCGTAACGGAACCTGATAATGGGGTTGTTGTTGGATACCTGGAAAGTGGCCCGCAGCATCATGTCCGGGATTTGGGAAACACTGCCCTCCAGCGAATATTCGTTCACCCCGTTTTTTAACCTGACGGCTCTTTGGGCTAGTTTGATGGAAGACATCCGTGCATGAACCTGCTTGCCGTCAATTTCAAACTCGGGAGCTTCAAAGAAGAATTTTTTTCCTGTTTTATTTACAGTGTATTCCCAGAAGGTATGGTCTGAATTTATCAAAGAAATCTTTAGCAACCCATTGTCTGCAATTATAATCGTCTTGTTTCTATTGCACCCTGCCAGAATAGTGGCCAGGAGTAGAAATATAAAGATTTGGCTATGTTTAGATTGCATGATCAGTTGGTTTAGGTTATTCAGGTAAAAGCTTATTCTTACATTTAAAATTCAATTTGTTTTTCATCTGCAAATTAGACTTGAGGGTTGGTAAATTCGTTCAAGTCCTTTTCATCAACTAAGGTAGTTACTTTGAAGTTTTAATCCAAGGGAACAGCTTTATTTGACCTTATTTGACCCTGTTTGACCTTCTGATAAGTAGTGAAAGGTCAATATTTTTATTGGCTGATAATTTTCAAGGCAATGTCTTCCTGGTAAATAGGCGATGTCAGTGTCACCTTTCCTCCCTGATGGCTAAGCTTTTCTTTCTTTTCCGTCTTTCCACTCAGTGGATTCAGCCATTCCAGCGAGTATTCTCCTTTTGGAAGATTGAACTCCGGATTGACCTGCTGACCGCCCATCAGGTAAAAGGCATATTGTTTGCCTGCTTCGGCCAGTAGGTATGGAGTCAATCCTTTTGAAAGTCCGCCTGCAAGAATGCTGTTATCGGGTTTCATGGCCACGAAGTTGAATGCATCCATGAATTTCTTCAAATGGCTCAATTGCTTGCGAAAAGCAGGACTACCGCCTCCCGGTTGTGCAGCCGGATAATGAAAAGTACCCTCCACATTGTCTGTGGTAAATGAATAATCAAGGTTGTTGAACAATGCGCCCCCTGAAAGGATCAGTTCCCAGGCTTCCTTCCGGTAGGTCGAATCCTTCTGCCCGTTGAATCCTGTTTCGTTTTCACCGATTACTTTATTCAGCGCATAGTTGATCGTGATTGCTGTTGGTGGGGCCGCATAGTGAAAGTTAAATACCGACACCAATGGATTGGGATTTTCTATTTTCTGTGCGCCATTCCCAATGTTTTGGGTAATCAGGTGTTGGTTGGGGAACGATTTTTCAGCATTGGTAATCACTTCCGAAATGTACAGTTGCCATTCGAGGGTAATACCCCCAAAATAGGGTTCGTTACAGATTTCATACATCAGGTTGGGGAAGCTTTTCAATTCATCAACCAGCTTGCGTACCATCTTTTCCTGAATGTCCAAAAGACCCTTGTTTTTATCCAGGGTATAAACATCCGTGCGGGGAATATTTCCCAAACCATTGACATTGTTGATGCTGTTAAAGGGACTTAGCGCCCATTGTTCATCTCCATAAAATGGACAAAATAAGGACAGTTCTACAATGACACCCCGTTTTTGAGCCTCCCCAATAAAGTCTTTCAGCCGGGTAAAATAAGCCGGATTCCATTGGCTAAGGTCAAACTTTGAACCATGATCTTCTCTCAAAAAGGGGCACATGTATTTCTTAGGATCAGGACCCAGGGTGTTTTGGGTAATGTTGAAAGCTCCTGCCGGTTCAAAATAGGCTCCGGTCATTGTTCTGGTGAGATTCAATCCATCTTTTTGAAGGGTTTTCAAATATTTCCTATAGTTGAAATCGGGATTCATCACTGCCCCATAATGTTCGCCTGAGGTGATCAGCACCGTTGGCTTGCCTTTGTAAGTGAAATAATGCGGATTCTGGGCATTGAGTGAAATTGGCTTTATCTGGGCTGAAAGGGACGTTGCCAAAAAGAAATACAATGCCAGAAAGGCAATGGGTTGTAGCTTAGGTTTTTTCATCTTAGTTAGTTTAATTTAAATACCCGAATAAAGAATCTTGCTTTGGTGGAAATTTTCATCCGATCTTAATTGAACGATATACATTCCATAATTTTGGAAGGCATTTATTGGAACAGAAAACGAATTGGCTTCCATCTTTTGATCAGACCATATCATTTGACCGCTGAGGTTGAATATCTGAAGATGGGTATTTTTTTCATGCTTTGCCAGTTGAATGATGAGCGTACTTCCGGTTAATGGATTGGGAAAGCATACCATATTTTCACCATTTGTTTCAATGGCTTTGATACCAACCGGAAAGCCTTTGCTTTCTGCCACCACTTCAATGTCGTCGAACCAAATGGGCTGATACCAGGCATATAACCCAATTTTTCCGTAGGTAATGGCTGTTGTTGCGATCTTGGCGAAGATTACTTTGCCGTTCACTTCAATCGTAGAAGTTTTCCCGTCGTTAGTCACCTTGAGGGTAGAATAGACTCCTTGTCCACCGCCGGAATAAGTGCCGGTAGCCAGTTTCTTTTCTGAACCGTTTTTCACTTCATAGAGTGAAAGCGTCCTTGGATCAGCATCCAATTCAACGCGATAATAATTTTTGGCATCCACATAATTGAACACCATTCCATATATATTTGCCCATTCAGGCTTTACTCTGGCAGTATAGGTATAATTGAAAAAAGTGGTTCCGTCATAAATGGAAGTGTAAATACCATCGCCTGAAGTGACATGATATTGGTTACTTTCGACGATCCAGTTTCCTCCTGAGCTTTGCCAGTTTTGTGCCTGCGCATCATCAAAATTTTCAGTATAGGTTAATTGTCCCGCCTGACCGTTTACATAGACTATAACTGCCTTTGACAGTCCTGTCATTCCCGTATCGTCTGTGGCTTTTGCGGTAAGAATATAATCGCCCTTTGGTACATTCTCCCAGCTAAAACTGAAAGGAGGGGAGAGCGCTTCTCCCAGTTTTTTGGTTCCATTGAAAAATTCCACTTTGTTCACCGTTCCATCTTTATCAGAGGCAACTGCCTCTATGGTAATGGTAGAATTTTCAGGGGAGAAGGTGTTAGATAGGGGTAATGTGATGGAAATTTCCGGAGATAGCGATTTCTGTACGATAACAGGCTTAAAGACAGATTCAGCCGTTTGACCTCCTGCATCGGTCACTCTCGCTTTGAATTTATAGCTTCCAAGGGGCACCTTGGCCCAGGTGAAAAGGTAGGGGGAAGTAATTGATTCCCCAATCTTTACCGTGTCATTGAAGAACTCAACTTTTACAATAGGATGATCCAGAACTGTTGTGTTCGTCTGAATGACAATATCCGTCCCTGAAGCAAAAACACTGTTGGCAGCAGGTTCAGTAATGGAAACGCTCAGGCTTTTCACTCCGGCCTCTTTCCAGATTCCGTAGCAACTACCGGCTGCCCAAAGCTCACGGGTGAGTGGATTGACCCGGATGGCAAATACTTCGTTGGCCCCGTCACCCAGTTCGATACCTTGATTCGTGCGGTTGTTGGGCGTAATGATTTGCCAGGTCTTTCCGGCATCCAGGGAGCGCTTTACGCTTGCATCACTTTTATATATATTCTTAGCTCCCGCACAATATACAACCGATGGATCTTGTGGATCGACCGCTACTGATTGTATGGCTACGCCGTTATATTGATCTTTCGGAATTACAGCAGTCAGTTCTTTCAATCCGTTGGAATCAAATTGATAAAGCCGGTCGCCCGAGGTGACAATATAAAGGCGATTCAATACATAGTCGATGGCAATATCCTGGACATCGAAGTTTAAATTGACAACTTCGGTCCAGGTATCGCCTTTGTCAGTGGATTTTACAACTTTATTTCCATTGGCTCCGTAAACTTCTTTCTCACCATAAATATTGGGAATCAGAACACCTTTGCAGCCGTCCATGACTTTCCATGTGGTTCCCAAATCTTTGCTGTAATAATTGCTGAAATAGATGACATTCGGATCTTTCGCATCTCCGCAACCTACATCCAATCCGGTGCAGATCATGGAGGTGTTTACAAAACTGAGGCCTCCATTTTTACTGATCGTAAGCTGGCCATCCTGTCCCCATCCGGGTGAATTTTGCGTAACCAGTACATTGGCATTGGCTGCATAGGCCCCATAGGTAAATCCGCCCCAGCCTTGATTGGCTGCATTGCAGTATTTCCAGGTTAGCCCATTGTCTTGGGTAAAGGCCCCGTTGTAATCTTGTGACGCTACAAACAACAGGTTCGGGTCTGCAATGTTAAAATTGAAGAATCCACCCACCAGAATTCCGTTGTATCCGTTGGCATCCCAACTGAAGTTCTTCCCACCATTGCTGCTGCTTGAAATCCAGTCGCCCCCCAATGCCCATACCCGGTTTTTATCGGTTGGATGCCAGGCCAGTTTCTGAACCCGGTCGTTGTAAGGCATGAAGGCATTGGTATTGCTGCGCTGGGCCACGGCCCATGTCTGTCCCCCATTGATGGAATAATAGATCGGGCCTCCCCAGTCGTTCACCTTGTTGCAAACGGCCATGTAATTGGCATCCGCAGGACTCACATTCAGGGTAGTCACTTTAGTGGGATAGTTGGCCGATACAACAGGAGTAAATGTTTCACCGCCATCAGCCGAAACCAGCAATTTGGAGGCTGTCGTCACAAAGACCTTGTCGGGAGCTGAGATGACTACATCCATGTCTGTGACTATTTCAGTCAGTTTTTGAGGGAAGGAAATCCCTCCATCTGTGCTTTTATAAAATCCGGTTGAATTGGCAACGTAGACATCCCCTTTTTCAGGATGAACTTTCAAAATACATTTTCCGTAACTGGCATTCACCTTTGTCCAGTTTAGCCCACCATCAGCTGATTTCCATATTCCCCCTGCCGGGTCTGACCAGTAAGCTGTTTTTGAGTAGCCAAGTGAAGTGTCAAGACTGCCTTTTACAAATTCAACTTTATCCATCATCCCCACATAAACATCATAATTTCCATCAGCCTTAACCTGCTTCCAGCTTGCCCCCTGATCAGTAGTGAGGTACAAGCCATGACTTTGATTTTTGGTGCTGTTAGCGCCTACAGCCAATGCACGATGGTTGTTATTCGGGTCTATGGCAAAGCCGGTATTTCCACGTGGGCTATAGCCTATGTTGCAAGGGGCCCATTTCTTGCCTCCATCGATACTGCGGTAAATACCACCTACATCAGTTCCCATCAGCAGGAAAGATCCATCGGTTTGGTCGCATTCGATTGCCTGAACAACCTGGCAACCTTCACCTCCAAAGAACCCTAGGTCTTTCATCGTCTTGGTAACCAGTGGAACGGCTTGCCATTGTTGGGCATTTGAAGGAAGGAATGCCAGCAGAATCGGCAAGGAAAAGAGTAGGCGTTTGAGTGAAGAATAGTGCATTGGCTAGGTGGTTAGGTGGTTGAGAAACTCATTCGATGAGTGGATTCGTTCATTTATTTTCTCCCATTACGAAAGAACACTTATTGTATAGAAAAAAGAAAATAGAACACTGATTTGACTGATGTAAAGGATTTACACTGATCTTTTTATAAATGCGAATTATGCGAATTAAAAGAATCAGTGTAGATCTGTTACATCAGTCAAATCAGTGTTCTATTTTTTTCATATTAATCAATGTTCTTTTTTTCTATACAATCAATGTTCTTGCATAAGGTGAGTTATTTTGTTATTCGGTTACTGTAAATTTCACCTTTTGGTTGTTTACCATTACGAAATAATCACCTGCTTCCAAAAAGCGCTTGCCTGTTGCATCGGTATAGCTCAAATCACGCATCGGATTGATTTCAAACTTGAAAGTTGTCTTTGCACCTGCGGCCAATTCCTTCTTTTCAAAGTATTTCAACTCTTTTACCGGACGTGAAATGGTGCAGGCCGGATCGTTGATGTACCAGAGTACGGTTTCTGTTCCGGCCACTTTCCCGGTATTGCTGACTTCCACTTCAACGGTCAGTTTGTCTGTTTTTTTAATGCTTGCAGTTGAAAGTTTCACGTCGCCATAGGCAAAAGTGGTATAGCTTAAGCCATGACCCAACCAGTACAATGGTTCGGTGGGAATATCCTGGTATTTACCTGCATAAGGACGTGCACTCTGGCGCATGTTGTAATAAGTTGGTATTTGACCAGTAGTCAGTGGGAAGGTAATGGACAATTTGCCTGATGGATTGATGCGTCCGGATAATATCCCTGCAAGTGAAGATCCCCCTGCAACACCGGGTTGCCAGATTTCCACCATGGCATCGGCCAAGGGTTCCAGTCTAACCAGTTCAAGAGGCCTTCCGTTGGATAGAATCAGCACAATTGGCTTACCGGTTTTCTTCAATTCCTGAACCAGTTTCTCCTGGATGGCAGGCAGGGCAATGGTTGACCTTGATGCGTTCTCGCCACTCCATTCTCTTTTCTCACCCAGGCAAACCAGGATCACGTCAGAGGCCTGAGCTGCTGAAACAGCTTCAGCAAAACCTTTTTCATCATTGCCATCAAAATCACATCCTTTGGCGGTAGTAATTTTGGCAGCGCTATCAAATTCCTTTTGCAGACCTTCTGCAATGGATTCTACATCTTTTTCATTTCCATGGGCTGCCCATGATCCTAACAGGTTGGCCTTGTTGTCGGCCATAGGCCCGATCAGAGCAATTTGCTTGACGGAGGCAGTTAATGGAAGGGTATTGGAATTATTTTTAAGCAAAACCATCGATTCAGCAGCCAGTTTCTGAGCCACTGCCTTGCTTTCAGGCTGAAGGTAGCGGGCAGATTCATCCACAATGGTGGTATAGGGTTGGTCAAACAGTCCCAGGCGGAATTTCACACGAAGAATACGACTCACTGCATCGTCAATTTTGGCCATCGGGATTTTCTTTTCATCAATCAGTTGCTTCAAATTCTGGAAATAAATATTATCAGTCATATCCATTTCAACACCTGCCATGAAAGCTTTTAATCCGGCTTCTTTGCGATCGGCAGCCACACCCTGGGCAATCAATTGGTTGACGGCATCCCAGTCGGAAACTACAAAACCATCGTGCTTCCATTGTTTTTTCAACACGTCAGTCAGGGTATAAGGATTGGCAGAACCAGGCGTTCCGCTGATATCGTTAAAGGAACTCATGAGGGTGGCAGCACCGGCTTTTACGCACGCTTCGTAAGGTGGCAAATAGGTTTCCCACAACGATTGCATGGAAATATCCGAATAATGATAATCGCGTCCGCCTTCCGATTCGCCATAACCAACGTAGTGTTTCAGACAGGCTGCAATGGAATAGGGATCGGATAAATTCTTACCCTGGTAACCCTGCACGGTGGCAACACCAAAAGTGGCATTGGTATATGGATCTTCACCATACCCTTCAGAAACCCTTCCCCAACGGGCATCACGGGCCACATCAATCATGGGGGAAAAGGTCCAGTCGACCCCTGATAAATTGGCTTCCTTGGCAGCAACAGCAGCAGCTTCAGTAACCAGTGCCGGATCCCATGAGCAGGCCTGTGCCAGCGAAATGGGATATACAGTGCGGAATCCATGAATCACATCATATCCAAACAGGATGGGGATTCCCAATCGGGATTCCATGGCTTTTTTCTGGATGGCATTCCGGTACTCAGGATCGGCTCCAAAATAAATCAGCGAACCAATGCCTGCTGGAATAGACTTCATGGCTTCCCCGATGTTGTTGATATTGGTGTTCTGTCCGGCGGTATATTGATTGAGCTGAAGGATTTTTTCTTCCAGGTTCATCTTCGAAACCAGATCCTTGATCCGGGTTTCAACCGGTGCGTTTTTATCTTTGTAAACGGGACTTTTAACCTGTGCCAGAACGGAAATCTGGATGAAGGCAAGGATTGTCAATAGAGCAAAAATTCTTTTCATGTTGTATGGATGGTTAAATTAATTTTCCCCGAAAAATAGGATTTATTATTGAATAAATTATCTGAACTGTGAATGTCTGAACTTTGATTCATGTGATTCATGTGATTCCTTTGATTAATCACATGAATCACATGAATCAAAGTTCAGACAATGTAAAATCACATGAATCACATGAATCAAAGTTCAGACATTTACAGTTCAGACATTTTCACACCGTACATC
>DMFR01000333.1:0-760 GCA_003450125.1 Prolixibacteraceae bacterium
GTCCAGAAACCACTCAATAAAACGGGGCGTTACCGAAAAGCCATACCAGTAGGAAACTTTAATATCAAGTCAAATGGAAAAAATAGTAGCTCAATTCAACATCGTAGGCTTTACGCCAGAACAATACAGCCAGGCAACTAAAGATCTTGAAGCTGCCGGAAAAGAAAAGTATGCAGGGCGTCTATGTCACATTGCCGCCCAACAGCCAAATGGTTTGTTAATCACAGATGTTTGGGAGTCAGAAGACGCATTGAATCGGTTTTCTGAAACATTGGTCCCCATCCTTACCAAGAACGGTGTTACACCCGCACAACCTACTTTGTTCCCCTTGCAAAACATGATTATCAAAGAAGTTGAAGGTTCTGAAATGAGGCAGGAGAACTTTGCCCTTTAATCTTAACTTCATTTGAACTTCTTTACACCCTGTTACGCATTTTAAAAAATAATGGTTGATAACGGCTGTAAGCCTGATGGGAGATAGGATGTTCGGGTTTTTAGTGGAAGGTTTTATCATTAAATCAAATAGTTGAGATTGCGTAACAGGGTTTACTTCAATATAAAATGAACTGAACAAATGGCCTATCGCACCAAATCTTTCCATGAAAATTCATCATTCGCGGGTGGGTCAAAGGCCCAGGCGATTCCTCCCGAAACTGGAACATCCGTTCTTTTTTCAAAGCGCTCGCTTTATGCCTGCTCTATACCAAATCCATATTTGCTTCCTGCCATCTCCAGAGTATCTGTAACCTATCTGTAATGT
>DMFR01000333.1:1009-2869 GCA_003450125.1 Prolixibacteraceae bacterium
CAGAAAGCTTACAGAAACAAATAGGGTGGTATAGCCATCTTATAGATTGAACAGGCTTTGAGTAAGGATATGACATGGTAATTACCTCAATCTGCCATTTGCCAAAAGATTTGAATAAATATACTTAATATAATTGATTTATCAAAAAAGGGGTATACATTTGGTAATAATTTCACGTTATTACGGTATGAGAACGAAATTTAAAATTGTATCCATAGTTTTTGCTCTTTTTGTATTTGTTCTTTTTGTTTCATTTGAAACCTTTACAAGAGAGAGAGTCAATTGGGACTTCATACAAAAAGTTGGCGGCATAAAGACAGAGACCCCTATGGAAACTGAAGACGGTTATTATTTGCCGGTAATATGTAATGTTTCCGGACTGGACTCTGTTACGATTAAACCAACATATTTAAATTCAGCGCTCTCGTGTCTTAAAATTAAATCGACAATGAATGGAAATGTCATTCATTTGAAGGTGATAGCCGGGCTTGCTCTCACCAAGAAATCCAATTGTAATTGTAAAGCTGTTAGGGTTGGGGATTTAGCACCTGGAAGCTATACCGTTTATTATGGAGACGAGTCATCATTTGAACATCCAATTGGAAAATTCACGATAGAATAGATTATTTGACTCAAGGGGAAAAAGGATATACGATTGCCGGCAGTTGGACATCAATTTATCCGGAAGCCGGGTTTAAGAACTTCAATGAAAGGAACTCAAAAGTAAAATATTAATATTGTGGTCAAAATCTTAGCGAAATAAAAAAACTGATTGAAAATATTAGAAGGTTTGTCGATCTGGAGGATTCTGAAATCCCGGTTCTGAACAAATATATCAAGGAGCTTAGTTTCAAAAGGAAGGACTTTTTATTGACCCAAGGTCAGCCGTGTCGGGAATTGTACTTTGTGGAGAAGGGTTGTCTTCGGATGTATTATATCAACAGGAAATCAACTGAGCAGATTACCCAGTTTGCCATTGACGGCTGGTGGATTGCTGACTATTTCAGCTTTATGGACAAGACGGCTTCAGAGTATTATATACAATGTATTGAAAAGTCTATGGTCATATCCATTGATGTGAGTCAATTGGATCAATTGCTTAAAGAGTTGCCTCAGTTGGAACGGTATTTTAGAATCATCCTGCAACGAACAGTAGCGGCCAATCAACATCGATCAAAATTGATGCATGAAATGTCCAAGGAGGAGTTTTATTATCACTTTTGTACCTCTTTCCCTGAATTTATACAGCGTGTACCTCAATATATGGTGGCCTCTTACCTTGGACTTACTCCCGAATACGTAAGTGAGCTGAGAAAAAAACTTCAGTAAAAGGAGTTTCTTAAACCAGCTTAATTTTTTTGAACAGAGGATCTGGTAAGTTTGTATCTTAATTTCTAAAAGACATGAGCGATGAGTACAGATAAAAAATTGAGCGAAAAGTTTCATGAAGTCCTGAGGCATGAAGGAGTGGTTGCAATTATGTCATGGGGAGTTGAACCGCATCTGGTAAATACCTGGAATTCCTATCTGGTGGTTACTGAAGATGAGCGTATTCTGATCCCTGCATACGGATTCAGAAAGACCCAAAAGAATGTTGAAGTAAACCCCAACGTTAAACTGACCCTGGGAAGTAAAGATGTTCTGGGTTATAAAGATTATCCGGGTACAGGTTTTATCGTTTCAGGAACGGCAAGTTACATTGAATCCGGGGAGGAATATGACAGGATGAAAGACAAATTTTCATTTTTAACCAGGGTTTTGGAAATAAGGGTAGATAGCGCAAAGCAAATGTTATAATCATTTGTATTTTCAGTATAAATAAATGATTATAGAAATGAAGGTGTCTAAAAAGTAAAATTT
>DMFR01000159.1:0-456 GCA_003450125.1 Prolixibacteraceae bacterium
ACTACCAAAGATGAGGGTATGTATTATACGGGTAATCCACATTGAAAAGTACCTGAGATACAATGCAAATAAGTTCCCGGCAGGCATCAATGCATGATTGACCCGGCGGGGAATAGAAAATTGAAAAACCTGAAGTCTGGACTTACAGAAAAGGGATATTTGTTCATTGACAATACCAGGGCTGATCGGTCTTATTGTTTGCCCAAATGGTACAGCCTGCAGAAATCATTTTGGAAAGTGAGTGAATAGCTTTTATCCAGGATCCGCTTTATTCTTTGGTAATCCAGATCAGTATCATCCGGTATTTTACCGATAATGACGGCATAGGGTATTTCTTGAAACTTTCCGTTCATTTGGGGGAGAGAGAACAGATCCGGACGCTGCGGATTGGAATAAAAGTCGCCGGTCATTTTCTTATTGTCAACACAACATCCATTGATGGGCCCTAACTCATAA
>DMFR01000159.1:611-5138 GCA_003450125.1 Prolixibacteraceae bacterium
GATGGGCCCTAACTCATAAGGCCCTTTCATATTCCAGGTAAGCGGAAACCATTTCAGTTGTGCTTCATAATTTTCAATCACTGCTATCGGTTTGCCGCTTCCCAGGTAGCCCGGACTATGAGTGTGCAGCCAGTTTCCATTGGAGGCAAAGTTAAAGGGAAGCAGGAGGCTGCCGGGCTCAACATGAAGAGTGACTTCTTTTATCAATTCAACTTGCCTTGAATTTTGCCTCATGGCCCGGGTAAAGTAGAAGGAAAAACACACCTGAATGACGACTATGATAAAAATAGCTGTCTTGTGCAGCCAGCGGGGATAGGTTTGAGTGGCCAGCCAAAAACACAGGAAGATAAAAGCCAGGATAACCAGGCGTTCAGACATTAAGTTGGCATTGGTAAAGATGAAAAGTAAGGCGGTAAAAGCCATAAACAACAAAGCCCATACGATGCTGAATGTAGGTTTTGGCCAATGGATACGAAGTTTACCTTCCGAAACGCGGCAGTTATTTTTAACCAGAAAATACAAATTGGTAACTATCATCAGCAAAAACAGCGCAGACAATACGTGTGTAAAGTATATACGGTCGGCACAGTAACAAAGGGGGAGTAGGGGACGGATATCAATCATCCAGTTGAACAACATTTTCATATCAATACGCTCTGCTGTTTCCAGCGAATCGACATTCCATAGATACTGGCCGGCAAGAGCTATCGCGGGGATCGTAGCTGGGAGAATAACCATCAGCTTGGTATAAAACAGCCTCCAGTTGGAAACTACCAACCGGTTTTCTGTTTTTTCTATCTTCAAAGAAGCCAAGGGCAGTAAGAGCGCTACGAGAATGGTAACCATCAGAATTAAAATATGCGAAAAATAGATCAACAGGAAGAGCAGGGACAAGGCAGCTATTTGCCTGAAATTTATTTTGTTAACGTAGTTGAGGATGTAATAAGTAGTTGCGAAAAACGCCACCAAGGCAATAATCATGTTGTAGAAGCCGAAGTAAAACAGATGATTGTGGGCAAATAGAACACCGAGGTAGGAGAAAACCGTATTTTGGGGTGCAAACCAAAGGATAATTTTCCTGAAAAAGTAGGGAAAGAGAACCAGGTAACTGCCCAGTACAATCTTCTCGGAGAGGAAATCAGGAAAAACCATATCCAAACAGGCCAGCGTAAAGTGTGAAATCCAGTTCGGTACCGGCAGGGGATTGAATTTGAAAAGATTGGAAAATTCAACATGGTTTCCCAATAATAATTCTTTGATGATATTTCCATTGTAAAGGTGGGCAGGCCCATCCAGGGTGAGATAATATTTGGTGAATATCAGGGGAATAAGACCAATTACAACCAAACCCCAAAAGGTAAAGGATTCAATTCTTTCTGATCTTTTATAAGGGCTACCGGTCTGCATGGTTTAAATTCGTTGATGGTCTGACACTGTAAACATTTGTAAGGTTGCGTAGCCAGTAACGCAACATAAATGTTTTTACAAATTAAGTTTAAATAGTTGGATAATCATAATTGCCGATTCATTTGAAGGGCTGATTTCCCTGGAAATGGGTATTTTCATCACGATTGTCGTGTCTCAGCTAAATATTCGCTTTAGCTACCATACTGCCGGTGCGATGCACCTTTAAACCGCGTAGCGGTAACTGAGCCCTGAGCCCTGTGCCCTATGCCCGGTAGAGAGATTGGATGGGGTTTTTGATTGATCATCCCGTTTTTTTTATTAAATATACGGAATTCATCAAAGCAGAAAGTTACCTGGGGAAAGTATTTGAATGAAAAAACCCTGAAATACGGTTAGAAAAATTTATACACAAGGTTCAAATTTTCAGCACGCCATGACATAACGCAAACTAACCGTATTCAGAGGTTTTATAATTTCTTGGGACACATCTTGTGTTCTGGAAACTATAACAACCTAAATTCGGAGTTGTTGCAAGTTTATTGAATGAGAGCTGTTATTTCTTTGAAAAGCCTCCTGTTTGCCCCAAAAGTATCTTTTTGATGTATTCACTGAATTTATTTGCGTGCGGTAGCATAGGTCAACACATCCTCCCGGGTAATGGTCTTGTCACACAAAATGATCAGTCGCTCAATGACATTCCTGAACTCACGGATATTGCCTGTCCAACGGATATTCTGAAGTTCGGCAATGGCATCTTCCTCAATGGTCTTCTGGGGTATGCCGTATTCGGCACAAATCAACTCTATAAAATAGTCGGCCAGAAGGGGAATGTCTTCCACCCGGTCATTTAAATCAGGCACATGGATCAGGATCACACTTAAACGGTGATACAAATCCTCGCGAAAGGTGTTGTTCTCAATCTCGTGTGAAAGGTTCTTGTTGGTAGCAGCAATTACCCTGACATCTACCTTGATCTGCAAATCTCCACCCACGCGAGTAATAATGCTTTCCTGCAAGACCCGCAGCACCTTGGCCTGGGCCGATAGACTCATGTCGCCGATTTCATCCAGGAAAATGGTTCCACCGGTTGCCTGTTCAAACTTTCCCTTGCGCTGTTTGATGGCTGAGGTAAAGGCCCCTTTTTCGTGACCGAACAGTTCACTTTCAATCAATTCTGAGGGGATAGCCGCGCAGTTGACTTCAATGAAAGGTCCTTCCGATCGGTTGCTTTTCTCATGCAGTCGGCGGGCCACCAGTTCCTTGCCTGTGCCGTTTGATCCTGTAATCAATACCCTGGCATCAGTGGGTGCAACCCGGTCAACCATGTCCATTACCTTTTGGATGGAAGCAGAAGAGCCCACTATGTCTGAGCGCTTACTTACCTTTTTTCGCAATACCTTCGTTTCACTGATCAGGTGTGATTTATCCATTGCATTGCGCAGGGTGATGAGCAAACGGTTTAAATCCAATGGTTTTTCAATGAAATCGAAGGCCCCTTTTTTGATTGATTCAACGGCTGTATCTATGTTCCCGTGGCCTGAAATCATCACAACGGGCGTGTCTGGTTTTATTTCTTCAATCTTTTGCAGCACTTCAATGCCATCCATGCCGGGCATCTTGATATCGCACAGGATCACATCAAAATCGGCTGTATTTAGCAGTTCAAGGGCTTTAAACCCATCTTCGACTGCTTCAACCTGGTACTTTTCGAATTCTAATATGTCTTTCAAAGTATTACGGATACTTCGTTCATCATCAATTACCAATATTCTCGACATGGTCGTTTATTTTATCCTAAAATGAAAAGTCAAATTTAGTGGAAAATTCGTTCATATAATACCCCTTCCCGAAGGGCAAAATCGGTCTGATATATTTGCCGGATATTTAATCTTTCGAGGATCATTTTTATGAAGATCACCGAAGGCACAATCATCTCTATGCGGATGGACTCCATACCCTTCATTTTCATTCGTTGGGCAGTGGTGGAGGACACCAGTTGCTCATAGATACGGTAGAAATCATTCATTTTTATTTCCTGACGGATGCGGGTTTGGGTTCCTGCATCGGTTTGATCAATTAAATCAGCCACAGTATCAAAAGCCCCTGAACAGCCTATGAGCATTGAAATGTCAATATGCTGAAGTCTGGTCCATAAGGTTTCAAGGCGGCTTTCGAACCAGTACTGCATAAGCCGTATTTCTTCTCCGGTAATGGGGTCGGAGGGAGGTATCTGTTCAATGATGCGGGCCATACCAAGCGGAAAACTTTCTTTCCATACCGGGATGCCGCTTTCTGTCAGGATAAATTCATTGCTTCCACCTCCAATATCCAGGATCAGTGAATGGTCATCAATTTTTCCAAAGGCCAGTTTGACCCCTTTAAAGATCAGGTCGGCTTCCTTTTCTCCTGAAACAATCTGCAGTTCAAGTCCTGTGCGGGCTTTTACCTCCTGTGCGAACCAATCCCTGTTGGCAGCCTCCCTGATGGCTGAGGTAGCAATAATCACAATTTCCTGCGGGTAATACTTCCTGATTCGTGCCAGGTGTTTGCTAATGGCCAATATGGTCCGTTCCAGTCCGTCCTGAGTCAATAGATTGTTGTCCATCCCGCTTTTGCCCAGTTTGACAACCTCTTTCCATTGGTAACGGATCTTGAATTTGATACGGGAATAATCGGCAATCAGCAGATTGCAGGTATTGGTACCTAGGTCGATGATGGCAATTTGTTGATTCATGGAACCTGTTTAATCGTTTGTACCATAGTCCTATTTCCCCTTGTAAAGTGTATACCTTAAATTGACAATCAGGGGAAATTCATCATAGGTCTTCTTCCCGATGTAGTGGTGACCCACAGGGCTATAAATACCAAAGGTCTTTTTACCGTACTGATACCCCAATTCAAGGGCAAATCCTTTGCGGTGTATCCGTTTTTTGGACCATTCCTTGCCGATTAACAGGCCTACAACAGGAATGTTGATGGCATTTTCTGTTTCTTCTATTTTTAGCAATTTCCATTTGCCCATCAATCCAAAATAAGTGCGGTCGGTATGGTTATAAATGAAAGTGTTCAGGAACTTAAATCCGGCCTCAAAATCATTGGGTTTAAAATCATTCAATTCTG
>DMFR01000296.1:0-3388 GCA_003450125.1 Prolixibacteraceae bacterium
ATGAGTACTGTTTGAGTACTGTATCTGTACTAAGTTAACCAATTTAGTACAGATACAGTACTCAAACAGTACAGATAGATGCAACCAATACCCTCTCAGGTAGCAGGAGATACCAGCTCAGCTTCAAAGGAAAAGGTGTAAAATTTAAGGGGAATTCGATTCAAGAACAAAAGCAGCTCTTTCAATCTGATATCCAAATGGATTATCCGGATATTTTTCAGGTCTGTAAAAGTACAAATTTTAATCAGTAGAATAAGAATAATCAATCATTTCCTTAGTATTGAACAGCCGTGGGTGTAGAAATTGAAGATTAAGATTATCAAATTCTTATAAGGGTGAGCTGAGAGGAATAATTTGGTTATGATCTAAAGAATTAAAATAAATATTACTTAATATAATTGAATAATCAAAAAAGTACTATACATTTGGAGATATATACTAATTGTGCACAAATGTGAAACAAACCGATTCAAAATTCAAACAATAAATCATCATCAGAAATATGAAAACAAAATCCCTACTGACTAGCACGTTAATAACATTTGCTATAACACTTTTAGTTACGATCGTTGTGACATTACTTTGGAATCTAATTATTGATAAAAGCGGTGCAAATGTTGATTGGAAAACCTCATTTGTGATGGCAATAATTATGGGAATTGTATTGCCATTTTCACGGTTAAAAAGTAATACAACAGTGCATTAGCAAGCTACCCGGCAAGTCGGGTTTCGGTGCTTCGTTGACAGAAAATTAGTAAATTTGATAAGCAACGCTTTGTAGGAAATTTATCGGTTAATTCCCGCCCTATGTGTATTTGTGAGACGATTCCTGCAAGCATAGATAAAGACCGTGCAACGATTAATGGATTTATTTGACGCAATTTATGCAACGATAGTTTTTGATTGCAACGATTAAGATGTATATTTACTGCAAAATATGCAACGAATGAAAGCGTTTATACACCAACTGGACAATTGGCCCAATTTTTCATGGAGAATTGATGAGTTAGTCAACTTGTTAAGCGAAGTCAGAAATTTACAGGGTCGGTTGTTCGGAAGGATGGAGTCATTGGGATTTGAACTAAGAAATGAAGCCTTACTTGACACCTTAACCCTTGATGTAGTAAAGTCATCAGAGATTGAAGGTGAATATTTAAATCCAGACCAGGTACGTTCTTCAATTGCAAGAAGATTGGGAATGGAAATTGCCGGTTCAATTGAATCAGACAGAAATGTGGATGGTGTTGTCGAAATGCTGATTGATGCCACACAAAATTGTTTCAACCCTTTAACAGCAGAAAGGCTTTTTGATTGGCATGCGGACTTATTCCTAACAGGAAGAAGCGGCATGTATAAAATTACAGTGGCAGATTGGAGAAAAGATTCCTCAGGCCCCATGCAAGTCGTATCGGGAGCAATGGGAAAGGAAAAAGTTCATTTTCAAGCCCCTGATTCATCTTTGGTAGAAACTGAAATGAACCGATTCCTGGAGTGGTTGAATAAAAATGAGGGTACAGATTTGGTAATAAAAGCCGCTGTTGCTCATTTATGGTTTGTAACCATACACCCATTTGACGATGGAAATGGTCGTATAACCAGAGCTCTGACAGACCTATTATTGGCTAAGTCAGATAATAGCACTCAGCGATTTTATAGTATGTCAGCCCAAATCAGACTTGAAAGGAAACAATATTATGAAATACTTGAAAAGACACAAAAGGGAAACCTTGACATAACAGATTGGATAAAATGGTTTTTAAGTTGTTTGAGCAATGCATTGAAATCGACTAATACTATTTTAAACCGCGTTTTATTGAAGGCTGATTTTTGGAACAAGTATGCCACAACAATAGTAAACGAAAGACAGAAGAAGTTATTAAATAAAATTCTGGATGGATTTGAAGGTAAATTGACCTCCTCAAAATGGGCAAAAATTGCGAAATGTTCCAAGGACACAGCAATCCGGGATATTAACGATTTAATAAGCAAAAACATTTTACAAAAGGAAGAAGCAGGAGGAAGAAGTACAAATTACGAATTGAAATAAATTTGACCATTGGTAAAATGAATTAAAATGGATGCAATATTCACTTAATACTGAAGGGGGTATATGTATGGCCCAGCGAATTTATTGGGGATTCCCTCTAATAGTTGGTGTTCATTGGTCTAAGATTCTCAAAATACAGTAATTTGCATTATTGTAACGGCCATTACAGTAATGTAGATTGCAATAACAAATAGTCCATAGGATGTCCTGTCAAAAACAAAAACCTCTGCAATCGAATGAATTGCAGAGGTTTTTAATTGTAGTATGTTGTCCTGACAGGACAACTGAATATCAAAGAGTTACAAATTTAATATTTGTAGCTCTTTTTTATTTGCATACAATTTGCATACAAATCTCTTCTAAAAGTATAAGTTGAAGAATTGCTATCCCTTTTTAAAGATTCATTCCAGAAGTTTTTTTGACGTTTAATTAGAGCGGGGCATCCTATAAATACCAATCAAGCCAAGGGTTTCCATTACGCTCGACATTAAGCCTTTCATGCCCTCAGTTTGAACTTCATACTCTTTCATCATTCAGAAGATTATGAAATTTCCGCATCAAGAGATTCATTTCATCTGGAAGTCTTTCCATTGCCGCCTTCTTCATCCATTCAGGACCGCCATAGAAAGCCTCGAAATTAAGAGCGTATCACAAATATGCTATATTAAAACTATTATCAAAAATCTTCAAAGATGATTTAGAATTAAAATAAATTGTAAATACGTTAATATTTTATGAAAAAAAAATTGGTCTATTGGAATAATTGGCGTTACTTTGTTCGTAATTTCACGAACAACGAACAATGCAGAAAGAAATAATTACCGAAGAACAGCTTAAGGCAGCCCGCT
This sequence comes from Prolixibacteraceae bacterium, assembly GCA_003450125.1. Lineage (GTDB taxonomy): Bacteria > Bacteroidota > Bacteroidia > Bacteroidales > Prolixibacteraceae > Aquipluma. Next base: position 2,896 of record DMFR01000296.1, read on the forward strand.
ATGCCAAGGCCATGGGACATCCCATACGGATGTACGTGCTGGATTTACTGTCCAAACAATCGTGTTGCTACAGTGGCGACTTAACCGAATACCTTCCAATTGTCAAATCAACCCTTTCGCAGCACCTGAAAGAACTAAAGGATGCAGGATTGATCCAGGGCGAGATTGAAGCTCCACGCATCAAATACTGCCTGAACAGGGAAAACTGGAAGGAAGCACAGGAGTTATTTCGCAAATTCATGCAATTGGATATCGAAGAACCCATTCAAAATACTAATAAATAGATGATCATGGAAATTAAAATCCTGGGCACAGGTTGCCCCAAATGCAAAACACTTGAAAAACTGACCCGCGAAGTGGTTGAAAAAAATGGTATTGACGCCACCATTGTCAAAGTAGAAGACATTATGGAAATCATGAAGTATGGTATCATAGCTACTCCAGCCCTTGTGGTGAATGAAAAGGTAGCAATCAAGGGGCGTGTTCCTTCTGC
>DMFR01000296.1:3476-8762 GCA_003450125.1 Prolixibacteraceae bacterium
AGTATTAACCCAATAAACCAATCGATATGAAAAAAGTTATCTTTTTAAGTTTTGCCCTGGTGATGATCATGAGTAGCTATAACGGCTTCACCCAAACAAAAAAAAAGGAAACGGCAGCTTCTTCAGCCAATAAGGTAGAAGCCTATTATTTTCATAACACAGTACGCTGCACAACTTGCAAAACTGTGGAAGCTGAGGCAAAGGCTGATTTATCAAGCCTTTATGGAGATCAGGTTATTTTTAAGGCTTTAAATCTTGAAAATGAAGCAACCAAACCGATTGCTGAAAAATTAAAAGTTTCAGGGCAGACACTGCTAATTGTGAAAGGTGATCAACAAATAAACCTTACTAACGAAGGATTTTTATATGCGGTAACCAACCCTACGAAATTAAAATCAATCATCAAAGCAAAAGTGGACCCCCTTTTAGATTTATAAAACATGGAGTTTCTGACCAATCTTCTCGAAAACAGCACCATGCCATGGCTTTCGGCATTGGTGCTGGGATTAATGACGGCCATCAGTCCTTGCCCGTTGGCCACCAACATCACAGCGGTTGGCTTTATCAGCAAGGACATCGAAAACCGCAATCGTGTTTTCGTGAACGGATTGCTTTATACACTTGGACGTGCAATTTCTTACACTGCTATTGCTCTAATAATCTATTTGGGAGCCGATCAGTTTAAGTTCTCGGGTTTCTTTCAGCTTTACGGCGAAAAAATTGTTGGTCCTTTACTAATTATCATCGGTTTGTTTATGCTCGATGTGATTAAAATTAGGTTTCCCGGAATGAGCGGATTGACATCCAAAATGGAAACCAAAACCAAATGGGGTTATTTCGATGCCATTTTGCTTGGAATGATTTTCGCGTTGGCATTCTGCCCATATAGTGGAGTACTTTATTTTGGTATGCTTGTCCCAATGACTGTTGCAAGCGCATCAGGCTTATATCTCCCTATCGTTTTTGCACTGGCTACCGGTATTCCAGTGATCCTTTTTGCCTGGATACTGGCCTTTTCGGTTAGTTCAATCAGTGGAGTATATAACAAGATGAAGAACTTCGAAATCTGGTTCCGTCGAGTGATTGCCGTACTTTTTATTGTGGTAGGTATCTATTATATTATCAGGGTATTCTTATAAAAAAAATTGATTTCAATGTTCGTTATTTTACGAACTATTTTACGTGAGAAAAGTATGAAAAACATAAAAAATACGATCTGGCTACCACTTGCCTTTTTACCAATATGGTATATATTCTATCACAAACTTCAGCCAATAACCGATTGGATTATTGATACGGTTTTTGGAATGACAAAAGGTGCACATCTCACCGAAACCTTGCGGTTCTTCGTTTTCGAGTTCCCCAAAGTTATGCTTCTGCTTACGCTAATTATCTTCTTTGTCGGAATTATCCGCACTTACTTTACTCCTGAACGCACCCGAAAAGCGCTAGAAGGTAAAAAAACATTTACTGGCAATGTGATGGCAGCTACGCTGGGTATTGTCACCCCATTTTGTTCGTGTTCTGCCATCCCGCTGTTTTTAGGATTTGTTGAATCGGGTGTTCCACTTGGCGTAACATTTTCATTCCTGATTGCAGCTCCTATGATTAACGAATTAGCCATCATTCTTTTATATGGACTGTTTGGCTGGCAGGTTGCCGCGATTTATGTAGGAACCGGATTAGCCATTGCCATCCTGGCTGGTTGGATCATTGGTTTACTGAAGCTCGAAAAATGGGTAGAACCATGGGTATATCAAACCCACATGGGCGACAGCGGATCGGAGGAAGAGAAATTAACTTTTATCAAACGTATTCATCTCGGATATGATGCCATAAAAGAAATTGTCGGCAAAGTTTGGATTTATGTGGCGCTCGGAATCCTTGTAGGTGCAGGCGCTCACGGTTATGTACCTGAAGATTTTATGGCCGCGTTAATGGGTAAATCGGCCTGGTACTCCATTCCACTTTCCATTTTGATCGGTATTCCATTATATTCGAATGCAGCGGGAATCGTTCCTATTGTTTCGGTATTGATTGAAAAAGGAGCATCGCTTGGCACCTCTTTAGCCTTTATGATGTCGGTAATTGGCCTTTCGTTACCTGAAATGGTTATCCTGAGAAAAGTATTGAAACTCCCATTAATATTCACCTTCATTGGAGTTGTAGGTCTTGGAATAATGATAGTTGGCTATTTATTCAATTATATTTTTTAAGATCAAATGCAATTAAAATGGTTAAAAATGTATTGCTCATTCTTTGTTTTCCGCTGTTGTTGCAAGCCCAAAATATTCAATATATCAGACAACTTTTGGATTCACTTAAAACGAATCCTCTGACCATAAGTGATGACATTATCATGCAACAGGCATTGGCAGCCCAAAGCTCAGCCTCCTGTAAATTGTTTCCAACGGTGGAAGGTTTTGGAAGATACGACTATGCTACAAATCCCACCCCCATGTTGCCTGCTCCTCTGTACGAATTATTTGGTATGAAGGCCGACCAGACGAGTATCGGACAACCCTTTAGCTATCTAAAAACTGGGATTGTTGTTTTTACCAGGATTATATCTTAATTACTTTGAAAAAACATTTTCAATGCAATTATCATCAGGAGAATACTGAACATTTTTCTTATCGTATTTTCAGGGAAATTTATTGCAATTTTTGAAGTGAAATAGCTACCCACCATAAAGGCAACGGCAAGTATTATAGCATATTTAAAATTTACCTGACCTACCTTGTAATAATTGAAAGCAGCAAACAATCCTATTGGGGGTAAAATGACTGCCAGACTTGTTCCTATAGCTTCATGCTAGTTAAGACCGACAAAATAAATCAGTGAAGGGATTAGAATTACAGCACCACTTAATCCCAGCATTCCGCCGACCGCTCCGGTCAACAGTCCTATCAGTACTAGTATTAATAAAGTGAAAATATTCATTTTCCCGTTAATAATTAGGTTAAAAGGTTACCGTTTTATCAGCCCATATCACCAACTCTACGCAATCGACCATGGTTGAAATAGGGCAGGATTCGGTGCTGTCCAAATGACGAGATTTTAAGCAAGTGCCACAAGCAAGTATTTCACCGCCAATTTCAACGAATTTTTTCAATTGTTCGTCCACATTGTATTTTTCATGGGTCAATCCTTCGCATTCAACGGCTTCGCCCATTAAAAATAACTTCACTTCAAGTCCTGTTTTTTTTGCTGTTACCGCAAAACGAAAAGCATTCCAAGCTTTTTCGTATTCTTTTGTTTCAATAATGATTCCAATTTTCATAGAAGGATTTATTATTGTTTTGAAATTTTATTCATTAATTCAATCAAGGAATTAAAAAGAGTGGTAGCCTCGTTAAAAAGTACCTGATTGGAACTAATTGCTTTAAGCATGATTCCCATATTCATTGTTGAAATTACAGTGTTGCCATTTTCTTCATATATAGCCAATTTGCAGGGCATGAATATGGAAAAGTGTGGAAAATCTGTCAGCATGTCTGCGGCTACTTTAGCCTGGCAAATTTCATAAATAAAAACCTTTCGATTGATTGGAAAACCTTTGCTTGCAACTATTTCATGGTAAATATAGGTTTGAAGCAATGCGAATTTGTGCTGTTCACAAGCTGTTTGAACTTTTCCTGCTATTTTTTCAATCGACTGATTACTTACGATTTTGTAAGTAATCATCTCAATCATTTTTTTAGGTGGCATCAATGCCTGCATGAATTTTTGAAACATATTTCTGTCTTTAAAAAGTTAGTACAATTTTGTTATTACGAATCAGTTTATACAGATCGGCTAAAGAAGAGAACTTACATACCTGTGGTTCTTTATTATTCCTGCTTCGTAAGCAAGTTCCACAGCCAAGGATACTGCCCCCGTTATCCAAAAACTTTTCGGACTGCTCTTTCAGATCAGTATTTGTTTTTACCATACTGTCCAATTCGACCCCTTTCCCAAGTAGAAATATACTCACCGAATCGCCTTGGTTTTTAGAATAATTTGCCAGGCGCAAAGCATTCCAAACGGTTTCAGCATCGTTGGAATAAATGACCATTCCGATGGTCGTTGCATTTGATTTAACAGGATTTGATACACTTTTGCCGTTCTGACCGAACAACTGCATTCCACTAAATAGAAAAAATAACAAAAAGACATTGATTTTCATATGTTTATTGATTTATGGTTTACTGATAATGATTCCGAAATGATAAGGTTCCAACAGGACTTCCCGGCTTATCCTAAAGCCTGATTCAATTGCCCATTGTTTACAAATTTCTGGGGTAGGACGTATATTCAATTGTGGACCTCGTGGTGTTGGGATATCGCTCCGCCAATGGATGATACCCGCTTTTTGTCCTGATTTTAATATCCTGTAAACTTCATTTAAAATTTGATGTGGGTTATCGTGATGCAGGATATTAAAAAGCATCACATAGTCAATTGAATTGTCTGCCAGTCCAGAACCTTCGATTATGAAGTCTTTAATGTGCAATTCAATATTATTCAATTCCTGTTTCGCTATCTTGAATTGTAATTGACCAATCATATCCTGGTCAATATCGTAAGCATGTACTGTTCCTTGAATTATGTGTGAAGCCGGGATGGTGAAAGTCCCAAATCCGCATCCTAAATCAACAATGGATTTTAAATCATGAGTGACTTCCAGCTGTTGCAAGATTTGTTCAGGATTGAAGAATTTTGACCATAAAGTCTCTTCAGGCATTCCGCTGTCTCTTACTTTCATTGTTTTGGGGTAAGTTTCAATTAATAATCCTTGATGAGTTCATGATTTTTTTTAAGGTTTTCTATCAACACTTCTCGCATCATGCGACAGGCAACTGCTATTTTTTCAGTGGTTAATTTGAAATACATATTCAATCCTTCTTTACGCTGCGAAAGGATACCACTTGAAACCATCAGTGATAAATGTTGAGACAAATTGGATTTTAAAACTCCAGTAATTTCCTGAATCTCTCTAAAAGTCAATTCTTTATCATTGAGAATATCTATAATCTCAATCCTTAAAGGATTAGCCAAAGCCTTACAGATATTGGAATGTAAAATATAAATCGTTTTGTCTTTCATTGCTTACATGTTTAATAGTTCACAAATATATAAACTAATAAACAATAGTGATGTATTAAAAAAAATATTTACTCCACCATAGATTCTTGGATAAACCCAAAAGCTTTCATGCAATCGGCATCACTTATCATCGCTTCAGGACCATCAGCCGAAGTTAATAATGCAGCATGCCTTATTAACGTCCCACTCTTTAATAGC
>DMFR01000296.1:8963-9145 GCA_003450125.1 Prolixibacteraceae bacterium
TCTCTTTAATAGAGCTTGATCTCACAGCATTTCAGGAGCGGATGCAATCAACAGGCCCATCTGAAGGATGAAAATATTTACAAATAATACGCACACCACCAAAGGTACGAGCAGCCTCTCTACTTACGCCATCCAAACTAACAGTCACCATCATATGGCGATGGCCAACTATCCAATTACCA
>DMFR01000041.1:0-6158 GCA_003450125.1 Prolixibacteraceae bacterium
CTTGAGGGTATGAAAAGATTCTTAAATTTATTAGCTTCTCTCGGAATCGTATATTAAATAATAATTTATATTTGAAATCCTGTTCTAACCCTTTAATCGATTCTCGATGAGAACCTTCCTTGTATTATTGCTTTGCTCTTCATTGGTGATCGTTTCGTGTAAAAAGGATTTCAACAACATCCCTTCAGCTGATTTTATAGAAATTACAGTCAATGGTCAAACTTACAGCAATAATCTAGAAAACAGTGGAAGTGGTTTTTCTGGTCAAGGTGGATGCGATAACAAACTCTATCATACGGTTTCACTTGGTCAAATAGAAGTTGCTCCATTATTTTTAAATGTTTATATCAAGCACTATGGGAACGATATTGATTTCAAGGCATCAAAACCTGGGAGATATGGAATAACTGCAATTGCCAGATATGATGTATCTGCGCTAGTTGAAGGATGTAATTTAAATTTGGGGGTTAGCTATGCTGACAAACAACTATCTGATACTGGCACAACCTTACAGCCTGGCAGTAAACACAATGTGACCAATATTAAAGAATTTGAACTTACAAAATCAGAAATCGGGTATTCTGTTTCAGGGACATTTTCATGTTCATTTAAAAATAGTCAAGGTCAAACAATTCCTGTAACCGGCAAATACCAAACCACAGTCTTTGTTTTAAAATGATTTGTTTGAATCCATTTTTAAATCTAAAATGAATATCGATCCAAATTTGGGATTATTGGGTATAAATAAAATCATCCCAAACATTCATGAATTCAATACAATCCCAAATCATATTGTCCCTTCGCCATCCGACCATTATTAATTCGCCCCTCAGCCTCTGCACAATCGGTCAATAGAATGATTGCTTGAGTCATACGTGAGTCATATATATCCAAAGTTATAGGGTTACGGGAATCGAACAACGTCATAATGCACTCATGAACATCCCCTTCCCTTTCCCATATATGGATAAAAAAAGCTGCCCCAATTTTCATTGGAACAGCTGAGAAATGAAAGAAGAAAAACTTGTTATAACTATTTTTTGTAAAATGGAAGAACCAGATAAGTGTAAATCATACAGCCCACGCAAATGGCAAAGATAAACTCAAGGGCGGCAAAGAAAATTAGTATCCCCGCTACAACCATTGCTGCCAGGGGCAAATTCAGGATAAACAAACCTGCAATTACGGCAGTCATCAAAAAGCCAAGGCGGGCTGCAAAGATCTTGGGTGCCTTGTCTATCATCCTAACGGACAAGCTCAGGGTATTGCTCAGATAATAACTCGTGTAGCTGATGGGGCTGAATTTGATTTCGGTAAAAGCCCTGATGAAAAAATCAGCCATCAGAAATACCAGCAAGAATACCGAGTTGAGTACAAAAGCCAGAACGACCAGGATTAAAGTGAGCAGGGCATTGATCCGTGTAACATATTCGTTTACACGTTGATCAGATATGGGGCAAACCAGATTTTTCATATATTATCTTTTACTTGATGCTTATACAACAAATGTATATTACAATTGGTTGACCCAATTGTATCAAATAAGATAAATATATCTTTTTTTAAAGAATGGTTTCAAGTTTCAGGTTCCAAGTTCCATGTGCGTGCCGATCTGGTCGACAACTTGGAACTTGGAACCTGAAACATGGAACATGGAACTTGAAACCTGGAACATAGAACCTGGAACTTTAAAACCATTTGCGTTTTCTGAAATAGACCAGTAAACCCAAGACAATGGAAATCATCAAAATCCAGACATACAAGTAGCCGTATTTGAGGTGTAGTTCGGGAAGGTTGTCGAAGTTCATACCGTAAACCCCCACGATAAAGGTTAAAGGGATGAAGAAGGCGGAGAAAACAGTGAGTACTTTCATGATTTCGTTGGCCTTGCTGTCGATTACGGCATGGTAAATGACCATCTGATCATTCAGCGTCAACTGATAGATTTCAATGGTTTCGGTAGCCTGAGCGACCAGGTCACTTAGGTCGCGGAAATATTTCAGGTTTTCATCGTCTATAAATCCTGATTCATTTTCAATCAAATTAAGTACAATTTCCTTCACCGGGCGGATATTCTTACGAAGGAAATTGATATCAGATTTATATTTGTACATTTTTTGCATCAGCCCTCTCTGGGGTTTAGGGACAAAAATAAACGGCTCATTTTTTTCAATCACATCACCCAATGTTTCGATGTTGACCAGGTAACTATCCACGATGGCATCCAGCAAGAGGTAAGTTAGGTAATCTGCGCCTTTGCGTCTTACCCTGCCTTTTGCTTTCCTCATTCGTTCCCTGATAAAGTCAAAATAATCCCCCACACTTTCCTGCAGGGTAATGAGGTACGTATCATTCAGGATCAGGGATATTTGTTCAGAATTGAGTTTGTGGGTCTTTTCATCATACTGGAGAACCTTTAAGATCACCACCATCAGTTCATCGGTCTCGGTCATCTTGGGACGTTGGCCTGTATCGAGCATATCTTCCAGCAAGAGGTCATGAATATTGAATAGTTTGCCCAGTTTCTGCATCAATTCAGGATCATTCAATCCGTCTATGTTAATCCAGGTCACCGAATCCCTGGAAATATAGGGCACGCAATCCTCCAGGGATTCAGGCTCCTTTTCCACCAATTCCTCCTGGGTATAGTGAATCACACGCAATTTTGGATGGTCAATCTTTTTCATTCCCAAATGGATGAGTGATCCGGGAATGTTTTTGGCAGATTTCTGCCGGTCATTGATAAATCGAGGCATTCAAATGATTTTGAGGACTATTAATTCTGAGATGAAACATTAAGTTACCTATGATTCGCCAGTGGTCTATTCTTTGGGCTTCTACAAGGTTCCATATTTATCGGGAACAAAATGCTGACTGTTAATCGGAGGCCGGACATAAGAAGAATGTTCCTTTCTGGGAGGAAGTACAATGGATTCATGGGGCAGCTCTTCATAGGGAATCAGGCTCAGCAGGTGGCTAATGCAGTTCAGCCGTGCCAGCTTTTGGCTATCAGAAGGAACCACATACCAGGGGGATTGTACCGTGTCAGTATGTTTGAACATTTCGTCCTTGGCCATGGAATATTCCACCCATTTCTCCCGCGAGAGAAGATCCATCGGACTTAATTTCCAGGTCTTTAACGGATCGTTGATCCGGTCCTGGAATCGTTTTTCCTGTTCTTCATCAGAGACTGAAAACCAGTATTTGATCAGAATGATCCCTGAACGCTGCAGCATCAATTCAAACTCGGGACAGCTTTCAAAAAACTCATGGTATTGCTCATCGGTACAAAATCCCATGACATGTTCAACGCCTGCACGGTTATACCAGCTTCTGTCAAAGAGGACCATTTCACCGGCGGAAGGCAGATGGGCTGCGTAACGTTGAAAATACCATTGCGACTTTTCCTTGTCCGTTGGAGTTCCCAAAGCAGCAATCCGGCAGATGCGGGGATTGAGGGGCGCAGAAATGCGCTTGATCACTCCTCCTTTTCCTGCGGCATCGCGTCCTTCAAATAGGACTACCACTTTAAGCTGTTTGAATACGATCCATTCCTGGAGTTTGATTAATTCAATTTCCAACTTTTCCAGTTCTTCAAGGTATACGTCATCTTTAATCTTATGATGGTCGCTTGTTTCCGATTCAACACTTTTAAAGGAATGACCTTCATGTTTTGAATGATGTTTTTCTGAATCTTTTCCCATAGTGGTAGTTTATAAAACAGGTTTTGGATAAAGATTGAAAATTACGAAACATCCGGCAGTAAATCAAATCCATGGTGATTAGAATTCCATTTTTCTAACTGAGATTCAATTTCTGAACATCACATCCAAGTAGGACGAACATTTTCCCTCAATAATGGTTACCTTTGCAGCCAAATTAAATTGATTTTGGAGAGAAAGGAATTCAGGAAGCTTTTCAGAAAGCATGATTTGATCAGCGAGTTGTGCCAACTGTTGAATACCCCGGGTGAAAAGGTTCACCTGCAGGGACTCGTTGGCTCTTCACGAAGCATCCTGATTGGTTTACTATCAGAAGAAATCAAAAAAACATTTGTTATCTGCCTGAATGACAAAGAAGAGGCTGCCTACTTTTACGATGACCTGATTACCCTTGACGCAGAAGTTCCGGTATTGTTCTTCCCTTCTTCCTACAAACGGTCGGTGCATTATGAAACCATCGAACAGGAGAACATCATCCTTCGAACTGAAGTGCTCAACCAGTTAAAAGACAGAAAACCGCTTATCGTTGTGACTTACCCGGAAGCCTTGGTGGAGAAGGTTATTTCAGGTGAAGGACTTGCAGCCAATACGTTTCGCGTGGCAAAAGGTGATAAATTATCCCTCGAATTCATCAATGAAGTGTTGTTTGAATATGGATTTGAGCGTGTTGACTTTGTATATGAGCCTGGGCAGTATTCCATCCGTGGTGGAATTGTAGATATTTATTCTTTCTCGAATGAAGACCCCTACCGTATTGACTTTTTTGGCGATGAAGTGGATTCGATCCGCAGTTTTGATATCGACAACCAGATTTCCAAGGAGGCCCTTACCCACATCAGTATCATTCCCAATATCCATGAAGATTTGCAAGGCGAGGAACGCATCAGCTTCCTTGATTTCATCCCTGCCGACACCTTGCTCTTTATGCATGATGTCCAACTGATTACCGATCAAATTGAATACAATTTCAAACAGACCATTGACAAGGTTGAAACAGAAGAGGAACGCAAGGCATGGTTTGCCAAGCTACTTTCAGGAGCTGAATTTACCAAAGAAATAAAACGATTTACCTGTGCTGAATTCGGTCAAAGGCAATTCTTTGGTCACAGTCATTCAAAATTGGTAACTTTTCAAACCAGCCACCAACCGGTCTTTCACAAGAATTTTGACATGTTGGCCGAGAACCTGATGGACTATCAGAATTTCGGATTTACCAATTATATCTTATCAAGCAACGTATCCCAAACAGATCGCCTTCAGGCTATTTTTGATGACAAAGGCCTGGATGTACACTTTCGGCCCATCAATTTCACCCTTCATGAAGGGTTTATTGACCGTGACCTGAAGATTTGCTGCTATACCGATCACCAGATCTTTGAACGTTATCACCGTTTCGAGATCAAATCACGTAAGGCTGAACGGGACAGTATTTCTATCAAAGAACTGAACAAGCTACACCAGGGGGATTACGTAGTGCACATTGACCATGGCATTGGTAAATTTGTGGGTCTGGTAAAAACCGAAGTGGATGGCAAGCTCCAGGAGGCCATCAGGCTTACTTACCGCGACAATGATACGCTTTTGGTGAGTATTCAGAACCTGCACCGAATCTCCAAATACAAAGGCAAGGAAGGCACCGAACCTTCCATCAGTAAACTGGGAAGCGGTGCATGGCAGAAGCTTAAAGAGCGCACCAAACTAAAGGTTAAGGACATTGCCAAGGAACTGATTGAATTATATGCCGCCCGTCGTCAGGAACGTGGATTTGCCTTTTCACCAGATTCTTACCTTCAGACCGAATTGGAAGCCTCGTTTATTTACGAGGATACGCCCGATCAGATGAAATCGACCATTGCCGTTAAAGAGGACATGGAAAAGGAAATACCCATGGACCGATTGGTATGCGGCGATGTGGGCTTCGGGAAAACTGAGATTGCTATCCGTGCTGCCTTTAAAGCGGTGGCCGACAATAAACAGGTGGCCGTACTGGTTCCTACCACTATCCTGGCCCTTCAACATTTCAAGACCTTTTCAGACCGACTGAAAGATTTCCCTGCAAAGGTTGAATACATCAGCCGTTTACGCAGACCCACCGATGTGAAGCAGGTATTGCTAGATACCAAAGCTGGCAAGGTGGATATCCTCATTGGAACCCACAAACTGGTGGGTAAGGAAGTGGCTTTTAAAGATCTGGGCCTTTTGATCGTTGACGAGGAACAGAAATTTGGCGTTTCGGTAAAAGAAAAACTGAAGCAGATCAAGTTAAATGTCGATACCCTTACCCTTACTGCGACTCCCATTCCACGAACCCTCCAGTTCTCCATGATGGGGGCTCGCGACTTATCCATCATACAAACGCCACCTCCTAACCGTTATCCCATTGCCACAGAACTGCATGGATTTAGCGAAGACTCTTATACACATCTCCGAGCCCAC
>DMFR01000041.1:6231-10920 GCA_003450125.1 Prolixibacteraceae bacterium
GTGAGGGACAGGTGTTTTTCATTCACAATAGGGTTTCAAATATTTATGAAGTCGAAACGGTCATCCGCAAGTTGGTTCCCGGGGTCCGCACTGTTGTTGGTCATGGGCAAATGGAAGGACCAAAGCTCGAGAAGCTGATGATGGATTTTATCAACGGTGAGTTCGATGTATTGATAGCAACGACCATCATTGAATCAGGATTGGATATTCCCAATGCCAATACCATTATTATCAATCATGCCGAGAACTTTGGGCTGAGTGATTTACACCAGTTGAGAGGAAGGGTTGGCCGATCGAACAAAAAAGCTTTTTGTTACCTGTTGGCAGCACCGCTTTCAACACTCACCACCGAAGCAAGCCGCCGTTTACGGGCCATTGAGGAGTTCTCGGAACTGGGAAGCGGGTTCAACATTGCCATGCAGGATTTGGATATCCGTGGAGCCGGAAACCTATTGGGTGCCGAACAGAGCGGCTTTATTGCCGATATTGGTTTTGAGACTTATCACCGCATTCTCAATGAAGCCATCCAGGAATTGAAGCATACTGACTTCAAGGAGATCTTCAAGGATGAAAAGGAAGATACCTCAAGGGCGTTCCTGAACATGAAATTCGGAAGCGACTGCCAGATCGATACCGACATGCAATTGCTGTTCCCAGACAGTTACATTCAGAGTACATCAGAACGCATGTTGCTCTACCGTGAACTCGACAACCTGGAAAATGAAGAAGCCTTGGTACAATTCGAAGCCGGGTTAATTGACCGTTTTGGTAAACTGCCTGCTGAAAGTCTTGAACTGATTGAAGTGGTTCGTCTTCGCCGTGCAGCCGTTGAGCTTGGAATGGAAAAGATCATTCTCAAGCACCAAAAGATGGTTTGTAACTTTATATCTAATCCGCAATCACCCTATTATCAATCTCCAATATTTGGAAAAGTCCTTCAATACGTTCAATCCCATCCACAAACCTGCCGCATGAAAGAAGGGAACAATAAACTATCGCTTACATTCGATAAGGTAAAGAGCGTTAAGAAGGCCAAGGAGATTCTGGAAGGGGTGGGGTAAGGATCAGAACTTTGATTTATGATGATTGAAGTGATTAATCTGATTGCTTTTCTGAGCACTGATTTCTTCAATTAAAAGTTTCGTTTTTAATCTTTATCCTCCTGTTTTAATATCCGGCTGGCCATCCAAAGACAGAAAACAGAAGGATAAATGCCAGTGCCACCACAACGCTTACTGTTGTCCATTTCTTAGCCTGTGCAGCTGCTCTGTGAGCGCCTTGTATATCCCCTGCATTAAATCTAGATTCAACCTTTGCTGCATTTACAATTCCTGCAATCCCAAATGGCGGACAGAATATGATGGTTGCCAGAATTGATTCCAGAAGCCATGTTTTAGGTGGTCTTTGTAAGTGAATACCTTCATCGTTGCTATCAGTTGGATCAATTGTTAAATTCTCAGCAGGAGTTAACGCGAAAAGATCATTCAATTCCAAAACACTACCTGCAGGCTTCCATTCACCGAGGTGTTGAGACCATACTTGTGTCTCCGGGGTGATATTTTTGCCTTTCAATTCTTCTGCTGTATAAGGACCCAATTGGCTGATCCCGTTGGTGTAAAAGTATTTGTTCATAGAATCTTCGATTTCATTTGTAACCCCTTTAATTGGGAACAAATATATTCTTTAAACCAATAACATTACTATAGCCGGATTCCTGAATTTCTAAATTTACACAGTTGGCTTTGCCCAAAATGCCTGTGAATTATTGGTCAGGTATATATTTCCATCCTTATAAGGGGTCTGCTTGAAATATTCCAAGGGCAATAGTTTGATGTATTGAGCATCTTTTATTTTTTGAATGGGGAATTTAGCAGTATGAGCTGTCTCTGAATCATATTCGCTAGCTGCTGGACACTCCAACATATACAGGTTTTTAGCCATATAGTTGAACAGGTATTCTCCTTTTACCACCGGATTCTTGTTGTTCCAGTTTCCTTCTGGATTAAGAACCAAAGGCTTATCTTCAATGATTCGTTCCCTGACTTCTTCAATACTTAGCGGTTCCCCCTTTTCATCCATTACATAGGAATTAAACGTGGGGTCCATCCACACCCATTTGCTTTTGGAATTTAAATACACCATGTTGATGACATGACAATCGTTGTCTTTTTTCAAACTGTCCTTTGGCAGGCAGGTCACATAACGGGATTTAAAGCCAAGTGATAAGTAACATTCATTCAAGGTAATGGCCAATCCTCTGCAGTTCAATCCTCTGCCCTCTTTTTTGCATACAGCAATCATGCTTTCCGCATTTTTAATTTCAGGATTCCCATTCTGTCCGTCGTGACGGATTAAATTATGCACCCAGTGAAGCAGGTTGGTCACCTTGGAAAATTCATCCCCCTTACCAGCTATTGAATCCAATTTAAGATGTATGCGTAACGATTGCAAATTGGGATTATCAGCCGATTGGTAGGTGAACTTGGGGAGGTCCCTTGTTTCTTTGAAATTGTATTGACCTGCTCTTTTGAGGATGTCCATGAATCCCGGAACATAGAATATTTCAGTTAATGCACTGTCTTTGCCATTGAGTAAAATGATAAACTGGTACTTTTCATGGGCTTTTACCGTAAATGAAATAGAATCCAGGTCAGTATAGAAGGTAACCTTTGAATTTTTGATGTGTGTAATATACACATCAGGTTTGGCTGATGGTAAAATTCTCCATGCCGATTTCTTCAGAACTCCTCCATCCCTGATATCTACCGTAATGGCATTTGCCTTGATAACAGGAAGGTGGCTTTTATGGAAGATGAGTTGAGGAATAATCACCAATCCAGCCAACAGCATCAAAGAAGGGATAATTGAATTGTTTTTCATCTGTTTATATTTATAATTATGCCACAAAGGCCCTAAGACACGAAGCTTCACGAAAAAATGTCTTCGTTAGTGTAACTCGGGGGCTTAGTGTCTTAGTGGCAATTTCATTTTTGAATCATTCTCTTGTGTGTCAAAATAGGAAGGTCATGGACATTTCCTAAATTCCTTTTGTTGATCTTTTCATGGTCATCTATTTCTTAAAATCCAGAATAAGATGATGATTGAAAGGATAATAAAAATTGCTTTTTGCCCAAACAAGTTCTTTCGCCATTTCAAAATCTTCTCCTTTGGCTCTTTGATAGCCTCAAATGCAATTCCTGTCAATATGTATGGAATGGAGATCACAAGAAGTATATTTTCTTTACATGCCTGTACAATATCCAAATTCAGCAAGTTATGGATGGCCCTTTGTGAACCGCACCCCGGACATTGATATCCGGTTAACTCCAGGAATAAGCACTTTGGAAAGTATATGTTTCCTGCAGGATTATACTTTCGATAGAGTACTGATAAAACTGATAGAATGCTTATTGCAATACTCCAATGAATTACCTTCCTAAAATCCACTGATTCCACGACCAACCAACAGAACGATCAAATAAATAATCCCACTAAAAAGACCAATGAAAAAGCTCACTGTTGTCCAAGTCCTGGCCTGTGTTGAAGCCCTCATGGCGCCTTGGAAATCACCTGCATAGAATCTGGATTCAACCCTTGCTGCATTTACAATTCCTGCAATGCCAAAAGGCAAACAGCAAAACAGGGTTACTAGAATTGATTCCACCAGCCATGATTTGGGAGGTCTTTGGGTATTCATGTTTTCCATATATGATGAATTGTTTGGTGTATCTATAGGAGGGGTTGACTCGAATATTTCATTCAATTCCAAAATGCTGCCGGCAGCATTCCATTCTCCCAATTCCTTGTACCATACCCGCGTGTCACGGGTAATGTTCATTTCTCCTAATTCTTCCAAAGTATAAGGACCGAAATTGTTAATCCCATTGGTATAAAAGTATTTTTTCATAGCGTCCTATTAATAGGGTTTACAATTAGATGAAGCGCTTCGCGGTATAGGGTAAATTTTGGCATCTGATAAAGCTTAGGTTTTAGTGGTCCTCAAAGCTACAAAATCAAATTATCAATAATGAAATTATTTGTATTATTTTCCT
This sequence comes from Prolixibacteraceae bacterium, assembly GCA_003450125.1. Classification (GTDB taxonomy): domain Bacteria; phylum Bacteroidota; class Bacteroidia; order Bacteroidales; family Prolixibacteraceae; genus Aquipluma. The sequence goes on from DMFR01000041.1 coordinate 10,284, forward strand.
TATCCTCCTCATAAAAGCAATCATATCAAAAGCACAGTATAGAATTCAGACCGATATCAATATTCTCCTCCAGCCTGACCATCCAAGCCGGAGGGAATATGGAATATATAATGATAAGCCTTGCCTTTCACTATACTGCCACGATACATCGCGGTCTCGTGGCCGCATTGCCCTCCTTTTTTTCAGTATGTCAAAGAACGTGATCTATATCAAATAAACTTTCTCTCCAAAAATAGAAAGAGAAGGTTTAGCATAAAATGGAATCATTGTTCATTCAGAAAAAGTTCTTGGTTGGACTTTACCCGTTGGAAAATCCTTCCTTTTCCTTTTCTGAATTAAAGATATGTAAGTAGCAATGGTTAACCATCAGAACGACCTTATTTGACCCTTTTTGACCCTTTTTGACCTTTGGGAAAGGATTCCATGCCTCTAAATGGAAAGCAAATTTATTTCTGGTTCAGATTGCATTGCAAGAACAGGGCCTGGAATCCCTTTGGACAATTCATATTAGGACCAACTTATGGACAAGGAATCTCTATATCAAGTGTCGTACCGATCTTCGGATATTAAAGGGATCAAGTACAAAAACCAGTGGACGGTACTTACCCGAGCCTTATCATCTGATACCCATCTGTAA
>DMFR01000448.1:0-1370 GCA_003450125.1 Prolixibacteraceae bacterium
AAATTTCCATATTATCCCGATCGGGTCGAATTCTTTTAATGAAATTGATTCTTTATTTTACGGGTTAGAAAAGAAGAACCCATCTCAATAGGCTATTGAAATGGGCTCTTTCGTAATATTTTTGAGGAAATAATTAATTCCTATAGTCCATTGTATTCCTCATAACTGATTTTGCGATGGCCTGAAAACTTATAAATATTACCTGGGTCAGTTGTAAATTCTCCTTCAAAATAGATACTGTCTTTACCGATTACTTTCCCATTTGTAAAAGTTACACTATCTGTCGATGCGGTATTTGTTAAATTAGCTCCTGCAAATGTCAAATTGGTCATATCTACTTTGCTCTTGGCCTTCAAAGGCCAGAATAATCCATTGTCATCAATCCATACCGAATCCTTTGAATAGGACGTATTGTAGATCTTCATAAAATACGGACCGTATGTAGTTGTATCCAATTTTACAGTAATTGTCCAATCGCCAGATACAGGGTGGGTGGCGCTGAATTGCTGGGTGTAGTCCACCTTGGTACAGGAAATACCAAAGACGATAATCCCTAAGAGCAACAGGTTGTTAATATTGAATAATTTTTTCATGGGATATCTTTTTTAATTATTGTACTTTCTTTAAAGTGACGGTAAAATCATAGGTGCCTCCTACATAAAATGCATGCCAGGTTAAACCTTGAGTTGCAGGATCATATATCCCATTTGTAAGGTCATCAAGAGAATCGCCAAAGCCAGCATCATGACTGCTAACCAGTGTCAGGGTGTTATCCGCATTTAGCTGCATGTAACCTGACATTGCGTAAGCCGGTCCATAATTGTAGTTAGATCCCTGATCATAGAATCCCCCCAGGAAGTCGGAAACAAAAAAGAATCCCGGAGCTAATTTTTGGATTGATACTTTGAGTCCTGAAAATGATCTGGAGGGTTTCGCTCTACTTACATCCGAAAGATAATCCCCGGTTAAATCTGTTTCAGGAGCTGCTGGATCATAAATAATCACCGTTCTTTCAGTGGAAGAACTAAATCCATCTGCATTCACCGCGCTATACTGCAAGGTGTACAATCCAACGGTGTTGCCATCGACGGTGCCGGTAACTTTAATTTTACTCGTTACATCTGTTGTGCCCTCAGTCCCTTTATAACCGGGGTCTACATAGGTTGTCCCCTTGGGAAAGGTAACGGTAGGGCCAGCGGTCAAATTGAACGTCACATAGTTGGTAACTTTCGATACCCCTTCCGATGTCAGATCTCTTTTGCAGCTATAGGTAAGAAGGATCAATGCTACTATAAAAATATAATGAAACTTTTTCATAATCGTCTAATTTAAATAACATTAACTATTTTGCAAACCATACTTTAACATCG
>DMFR01000448.1:1420-2714 GCA_003450125.1 Prolixibacteraceae bacterium
CTTTAACATCGATTGGTACCCTTGCCGGAGTATTGGGATTGGATTTACGCTCAGAGTCTGGAAATAAGAGTCGTTGTGGAAACTTATCGCCGATACTGCTAACGGCAGAAACTACGAAATTCGTCGGGTAACCTGTCCGGTTTCTATCAAAGAAGGATTCCGCAGCATTGGTATTGACCGCTGCAATCCATTTTTGGGTGATGATTGATTCCAATCCGTTGTAGGCGTATGGTCCTCCGGGGGCATACAATTGAGGCTGAGGGGTAGCGTTAAACAAGGTGTAAGAATCCTGGATCCCCTTCTGATAAGCGGCCTCAGCGGCAGCTGGTGTTCCATAGCGTAACTGGGCTTCTGCCACCAGAAAGTCTGTTTCTGGAAGCGAAAAGAAATACACCGGTTGGAGGGCCGGGAAATTAGGTGTCGATAGATTTTTAATCGTTGCATAAGCTGCCTGATCTGCTTTGTATCGGCCCTGTCCCAATCCAACCTGTGGAAGCGGGTTCCCGGCATTGTCTACCGGTGGATTGAAAAGCGTATTTAAGCGGTTATCACCGTTGTTTTTTAAATAATCAACAACTGTTTTGCTGGCTACAATGTTTCCACTCAAGCGGTCCAGGAAGGTTTCATAAAATGGATTTCTCCCATTTTCTTCTGCTTTGAAGGCCGTCATGGTAGCCGAAGTGGTCAAAAAGTTATTTTCTGCCAACAGTGCCGTAATCTGCGGTCTGTATTTTTCCAGATCTGTATTCACAAAGCGCAGGTAGATTTTCAGTTTCAAGGTATTCCCAAACTGTACCCATTTACTCATGTCTCCCTGAAAAATCAAATCATTGTTCCCAATGGTTGAAACCGTTGAGGCTGTTAAATCTTTACTTAATGCAACGTCGATCCTTCTTAATAGACTGTCCGATACGTCCTTCCCATTTTCATACTTTGGGGTAATATTCTTAATCCCTGTCAAAGCCTGTGAAAATGGAATCTGATCGTAGAAATCAGCCAACTCTTCAAACGAGTATGATTGCATTAAAGTAGATATGAGGTAATAGGACCAGTCGGAGGAAGCCAGTGACCGATCCCTTATGACCTGGAAGTCCATTAAAGGACCTGAATATATGGTGATAAATTGCCGGTCAAAGTCACCTTCATCAATGGAGAATTCTTCCCAGGTAGCCCATTGGGAAGCGCCTGTTGACTGGGCATAGTGTTGTGACCAAAAACTGCCTACTGCCTGGTAATAGCCTCCCGTGACGTAAGCATCGCCAGCGATACCACCGGTGAGAATGAATTCATTCCC
>DMFR01000448.1:2801-6099 GCA_003450125.1 Prolixibacteraceae bacterium
GAATGAATTCATTCCCAACGTTTACCGGGTTATTCGGGTCGTTGTTGATGTTGAAATAGCTGTCACTACAACTGGAAACCAATAGCATTGTTACCAGTAAAAGCGTATTATATAATGAGTTTTTCATACTGAATATGATTTTAAATTAATTTAAAATGTCAATCTCACACTAAAGCCGTAACTCCTGGTGGTGGGCGTTGCACCATATTCACCCCAACCGGCGCCTAAACCTGCTTCGTCACCAAAGGTGGTGGATTCCGGATCAGTAAATGTATTGCTATTTGGAGTCCACAACAACAGGTTACGACCTATGAGTGATATATCCACCCCGGTGATGGGCGTATTGACAATAAATTTTTTGGGTAAACTATAGCTTAATGAAAGTTCCCTTAATTTGACAAATGACCGGTCAATTAAGTTCAAACTTCCAAATTTTCCGGCTGAATAGGTCTGGTTATAAAACAGATTCAGATTGGCGTCCCCTCCTGCGATAGGAGTGGTGTTTTCAACATATTCAGGAGCATCAGTGGTCCCGATGTTCTGCACAGAATTGGGAATAATCCATGGTTGACGGTCGTTATAGGTAGTCTGAATCCCGTTTCCTGTGAAATACATCATTTCTGAAGTTCTGGAATACATTAATCCACCCTGACGTACATCCAGGGAAGCAAATAAGGTGACCCCTTTCCAGGTAAGGCTTGAGGTTCCACCCATGGTGTATTTGTATTGTGAACTTCCTAATATTTGTCGGGCAGGGGATGAAAGCGGCAGTCCGTTGCTATTGACTACCGGTTTCCCGTCTGGAGTGGTTTGGGCAACTACACCTTCAAACAAGCCAAGCGGCATTCCCGGACGGGCCACATATCCAACGGATGAAGTACCGTAGCCAAGATCAATTTGATCCAGCCCCGGAATAAGGCTAACCAGCTTATTGTTGTTCTTGGCATAATTCCATGTGAGTTTCCATTCCAGATCTTTTGTTTTTACTGGAACCACTGTGAGCATTAACTCAATTCCCTTGTTGGTGACTTTACCCAGGTTCCTGGTTTGCGAGGTGAAACCGGTGGAGGCAGGCAAGGTCACATTCCATATCAGGTCGGTGGTAGTCCTGTCATAATAGGTAAAATCGACCATGAAACGACTGTTTAAAAAACGAAGGTCTGCGCCCACTTCTTTCTCTGAGGTTAACTCTGATTTTAAATCCGGGTTACCCAGTCGGTTGCCCAATGAAAATCCATTAATTGGACCGGCCAATGGGAAATTTAAGTTCCGGTATCCATCGGTAAGAACAGTTTGGGGATATATCGAATTGATCAGATAGACGCCTGCGTCATTACCTGTTTGGGATATACCTGCACGGATTTTTCCAAATGAAAGGATATGATGATCTTTCATCAGTTCAGTGAATAAGAAACTTACGCTTCCACTGGGATAGAAAAACGAGCGGTTATTGGCTGCAAGGGTCGATGACCAGTCATTACGTCCTGAAAAGTTGACGAACAACATTTGTTTCCATGCCAGGTCAACTGTTCCAAAAACGCCTACCAGTCTTCTTTTGCTGGAAAATTCTGCAACTGAAGGGGTTGAAGCACTGTTGGATAAATTGTAAAATCCAGGTAAACTTAACCCAACCACTTCTGTCGACTGGTTTCTGTTTTCCCGTTGATTCAATGTTTGACCCAGAACTACTCCCAAATCAAAATCATTGAATTTTTTATTCATACTTAAGTTAAAATCAGAGGTCAATTCTGTCGATGAATAGGCCGATTCACTCACACGGCCAACTTCATCATTGTAGGTAGCTCGTTTTGATAAGGTAATGGCTCTCCATGATTTCAGGGTGGCATTCGAGATATCTGTACCGGCACGGTAGGTGAAAACCATCCATGGCAAAATGGTATAATCAATATTGATATTGCCAAACATCCGGTTGTCGCGAAACCTGTTCCCATGCTCATTGAGTACATAGTAAGGGTTTTGTGCAAAAACCGTAAAGTAGTTGTCTACATTGTTGAATTTGTTCTTGTAATCTTTCAGATCCACAACGCTGATATCCCGGGGCATTTGCCAAAGTGCATCCATGGTCGATTGTTCTTGTCCCGTGGGTACAAACTTGCTGTCTTTGCGGATATAATTCATCGAGCCGCTCACATTGATCTTTTCCCCAAATTTGGAAGACCCGCGAAGGGCGATCGTATTTCTTTTATAGGAGTCGGAATTGCCCGGCATGATACCGTCATCATTGACATTCCCGTAGGAAAGGTAAAAGGAGGAATGGTCATTTGAATTCCCGATTGAAACCGAAGCGTTGTTGGTCAATCCCGTTTCAAAGAAGTCCCTTATATTGTCTTTCAGGGCAACGTAGGGTTTAAATTGTTGTTGATTGTCTACAACATGGCCCCAGATGCGGTTTTTGCCATCAAATCTGGGCCCCCAGCTGCCATTCTCTTCCAGGTTGGCTGCCAGTGTTCCATCATACCATCCCTGTCCAAATTCGTTCTGGAAGGTAGGTAAACGAAGCGGGCTCTCGAAAGTGGTAGCGTTTGAAAATTCTACTTTTGCTGTCCCGTTGGCCGCTGCTGCTCCTTTCTTGGTGGTGATAATAATCACACCGTTGGCCGCCCGTGATCCATACAAGGCAGAACCTGAACCTCCTTTAAGGATAGTCATTTCCTGGATATCGTTGGGATTGATATCGTTGGCCCGGTTTCCAAAGTCAAGGCCTTCGTTGATATCCGTACTTGCGCCAACCATCCCGTTATTAATTGGAATTCCATCCACCACGTATAAGGGTTGATTTGATCCGCCCAGGGAGGATACACCACGCAAAATTACCCTGGAAGAAGCTCCCGGAGCCCCCGATGCTGAGGATACATTCACCCCGGCAATCTTTCCCTGCAGGGAATTCATCATGCTGGTGCTGCCGGTCTCGGTAAGGTCGGAACTGGATACTCTACCGGCGGAATAACCCAAACTCTTTTCCGAGCGTTTAATCCCCATGGCTGTGACCACAATCTCGTCCACCGAAATGCTGGTAGAAGCCAATTTTACGTTAAAGGTAGTCTGGTTACCGATCTCCACTTCCTGGGTGGTCATACCCACAAATGAAAATACCAATGTTTTGGCATCTTGTGGAATTCTTAACCCGAACACCCCGTTCATGTCGGTGATCGTTCCCAAGGTGGTTCCTTTTACAGCCACAGAAACGCCAGGTAGAGATTCTCCGTCCTCGGCAGAAGTCACCTTGCCTGTGATGTCCTTGGTTTGAGCCACCAGGATCTGCAACCCAATTACAAAG
>DMFR01000032.1:0-3150 GCA_003450125.1 Prolixibacteraceae bacterium
GAATGAATACCGCCGACATGACCAGGGTAATGGAAACGATGGCAGTAGAAATCTCGTCCATGGCCGAAACGGCAGCTTCGCGTGCATTATTGGCCCCCTGGTCCAGCTTTGCATGGACCGCTTCTACCACCACAATGGCATCGTCCACCACGATACCGATGGCCAGAACCAAGGCAAACAGGGTCAGCAAGTTGATGGTGAATCCAAACAGGTTCAGGAAAAAGAAAGTCCCCACAATGGCCACCGGTACTGCAATGGCGGGTATCAACGTAGCGCGGAAATTCTGGAGGAATACAAAAACGACGATAAAGACCAGTATAAAAGCTTCCACCAGGGTATGAATCACTTTATCAATCGAACTGTCGAGGAATTCGTTGGCATCAATCAGAATTTTGTATTTGACTCCTGCGGGAAATGAATGGGAAGCATTGTCGAGTACTTTTTTTGCTTCTATGATCACTTCCCGGGCATTTGATCCAGCTGCCTGATAGACCGCCATTGTAATTCCCGGATGATTCATGGCAGAGGTTGACACCGAATAATCCAGGGCACCCATTTCAATGCGTGCCACATCTTTCAACCGGAGTATATTCCCTTCATTATCTGCTTTTACAACGATGTTTTCAAATTCAGAAGGAAGGGTGAGTTTGCCTTTATATTTGAGTATGTATTCAAACGATTGATCATTCAGTTGACCCAGGCGTCCGGGCGCGGCTTCCAGGTTTTGTTCGCTCAGTACAGCAGTAATATCAGAGGGCATCAAATGATAAGAGGCCATCACGTCGGGTTTAAGCCAGATGCGCATGGAATAATCTTTGAGGGCAAAAACAGTGACATCACCTACCCCGGTTACCCGTTGAATCTGTGGCAAAAGGTTGATTTTGCTGTAGTTTTGCAGAAATGTTTCGTCGAATTCTCCTTTTTCGCCGTACAATGAAAATACCAGCAACAAGCTATTCTGCCGTTTGGCCGTAATCACTCCAGCACGGAGAACTTCTGCCGGTAGCAGGCTGTTGGCGCGGGCTACACGATTTTGCACGTTCACGGCAGCGATGTCAGGGTTAATTCCCTGTTTGAAATACACATCGATCGATGCTGAACCATCATTGGCTGCCGAGGAAATCATATAAATCATATTTTCAACCCCGTTGATTTGCTCCTCCAGCGGAATGACCACACTTTTCAACACCGTTTCTGCGCTTGCCCCGGTGTATGAGGCCGATACGCGGATGGTGGGCGGTGCAATGTCGGGGTATTGCTCAATGGGGAGGCTCCACAAACCTAGAAGCCCCAGGATGACCAGAATGATGGAGATCACCGATGAAAGGATGGGCCGTTCTATAAATCTTCTAAACATGGTTTTTTGATTTAGTTTTTAGCCATACTATCCGTCGGCATATTCTCAGAAAGACTCCCGGCATCTATTAATTTTGGTTTTATTTCCATGTTGTTGCGCAAGGTTGTAATCCCTTCAAGAACAATTTTGTCGCCTGGGTTTAATCCCCTGGTGACCACATAAGAATCTTTCAAGTTCCCCGCTAAGATTTCCACCTCTGTATTGTGAACTTTATTACTGTCATTGAGTAAATAGACAAAGTGTTTGCCCTGCAATTCATAGGTTGTTTTCTGTGGTACAATGATGGCAGAATCGACGGATTGGGTGATACGTACCAATCCACTGCCACCGCTGCGTAGAAGCCCCTGCGGATTGGGAAAACTGGCCCGTATGTTTACTGTGCCCGTCTGGGGATCCACCAACCCACTGGCCGTTTCAATGCGACCGGGCAATTCGTAAATGGAATTATCGGCCAGTACCAGCGATACATCAGGCAGTTTGGAAAGTTTTTCCTGGAGTGTTTTTCCTTCCAGACCATTGATCATGGAAAGGAAATCTTTTTCATTGAGCGAGAAATAGGCATACATCTTTACCGTATTGGAAACCGTTGTTAACGGCTCTGTCGTTGAACTGCTGACCAGGCTGCCAACACGGTAGGGGAAGGTACCGATTGTCCCTTCAGCCGGACTTGTAATGAGGGTGTATTGCAGGTTGGCTTTGGCATTTTGCAGGTTGGCCTTTGCCTGGGCCAATTGGGCCTCCCTTGAGTTCAAATCCGATTCAACGGATTCGAGTTCAAATTTACTGATGATGTTCTTCTCGACCAAGGGCTTGGTTTTTTCAAGGTTAATTTTTGCAGAACTCACATCTGCTTCTGCCACGTTCACCTGGGCTTCGGCTGAACGTACTGTGGCCTCAATATCATTGGCATTTAAGCGGAAGAGTACTTGTCCATTTTTTACATAAGCGCCTTCATCCACATAGATTTGGTCAATATAACCTGAAATCTTAGGTCGGATTTCCACTGTCTGCTGGCCCTGAAGTTGGGTTGGATAATCTTTAAAAAGGTGGGTTGACTGAGGAGTGACTGCTATTACGGGATATTCTTTCACTGGATTGGGAGGTCCGTTCTGCCCCCCGGGTTGCTGCTTCCTGGCGCATGAAAAAACAGCAAGGATGAATAAAATCACACCAAGTCTTCTGATTAGAATAATTGTTCTCATGTGTTTTCTTATCAAATTACCAACTTATTAGCAATCACTTCATTTGGATTCCTCATTCAACACTTGGGATCAAAAATGGTTGTTAAGGAAATATTAAAAAAGGGAAAGAAATCTTATTTAAAAGGGATGAATTGGATGGATCTGTAAATGATAGGAATGAATTGGAGCCTACCCTCATCAATCATACCCATCTCCTGATTCATTCCGATTTCAACAAACTGATGTAGAGTATGGAAACTTGAGATTCCAAATTGACAACTTAAATCTCTAGTACTTTATGTCAATCGAAATGATTATCTTTGAATGTCTTAAAAAATGAAACAAGACATCATTGTTGAAAAATAGACGTTAAATCAATTTTAACAACTTTAACCCATGAGATTAAAGGCTTTATTCGGTACATTTTTAACTATTTTTATTGTCTTTAATGCCTGTAAGAAATCAGAGGGTGAATTAACCGTCTCTCGCCCCAAAATAAAGTCAATGACCACGTATAATGGTAATTCAGGAACAAGTGTCATTTCTTTTGAATACGATCTTTCGGGAAGACTGTCAAAACAGATTTATCCCGATGCTTATGACCGGTTCGTT
>DMFR01000032.1:3267-3676 GCA_003450125.1 Prolixibacteraceae bacterium
GCTTATGACCGGTTCGTTTATGCTCCCGGAATAATCATTAAAGAGAGACATTACAACGACCGGAATGAAGTCTTCAATGATACCCTTTTTCTGAATAAACAAGGATTGGTAATTGCTGAAAGTGGAAAAGATATCGCCTATGAATATAACCTAGACGGTTATCAGTCGGAATTGAGGGCTGGAGAGATACTTTCTTATACGATTTCAAATGGGAATACCCTTACCAGAAAGGCATGGGAATACATCGACGGAAACTTGAAGTTGATTTTAACTACTAATTATCGCTTTATCCCCAATTCAATTAATACAATAGGAAACGAAAACATGGGCATTTCGTTTTATGGGAAACAAGACAAAAACCTGAGATCAGGGGCTAACTTTACCTTAGACCAGAATATGACCACTCCAG
>DMFR01000032.1:3865-4157 GCA_003450125.1 Prolixibacteraceae bacterium
GACCAGAATATGACCACTCCAGAAAAGACTGCCACCTATGAATATGAATTTGATACTAAGAAACGGGTAACAAAAAGCAGGGATGTAGAAGACCCAGGCAACCATTATACGTTGTATACCTATTACGACTAACTCCCGCTCCTCCTTAGATGGATTCCATCTTCAATTTAGAGGATGGAATCTTTTTTCCTGATAAAATGTTCTGTTTCCGCATCATGGCAGACATACAGGTCTGCCTCTACTGGCTCATGTGATCCATGGGTATACCGCAAAATATCAAAATATCAAAATA
>DMFR01000032.1:4324-8988 GCA_003450125.1 Prolixibacteraceae bacterium
TATCAAAATATCAAAATATCAAATTGTCAAAATGTCAATCCCTTAATTTTGTCGTTTTAAACACAATCCGATTACAGGTAGGGTAGTAATTAAATAAGTTATGATACTGTTAAAATTTATCATTGTTGGGTTTTGGGTTACAACCAATATGTCGATCTGGCTTAGGCCCCTGTTCGGAGCGTTATCCTGAACTGGCTTTTTACTTCAATTCTCTTTTCTCAGAGTTGCCCTCGGTTGTTCAATTCTATGTAATTGATCGATTATTTTTATTCAGAGGAGTAAAATTTGTACCTTTACATACATGAAAATATCCGGATAATCAATTTGAATTTCAGATGGAAAGAGATGTTTCTGTTCTTTATTCCTGAATCTAATTCCCCTTAAATTTTATACCTTTCCCTTCGGAGCTGAGCTGGTATCTCCTGCTACCTGAGAGGGTATTGCTGGCATCAATAAATACTATTTTAGTACTGTATCAGTACTAAGTTGACCATTTTAGTACACATACAGTACAGAAACAGTACTCATAGATGCCAGCAATCCCCTCTCAGGTAGCAGGAGATACCAGCTCAATACTGTCAAGAATGTAAGATGGAATGATGGTTGAATGGTTGTCCATCATAACCGGGTTCAAAGTGGAATAACCACATTGATGAGACCACGATTGAATAATTGCTTTTCGATCACAGATACAGAGAGATTAACCACAAGGGTCAATTCAGTTTTGAACAAAGAATGAATGTCGCAGATCTTGTGATGAAGATACAAATGAATTTTAAAAAGTTGAGGGAGTATGCCTTCCTATTTAACCATTATTTAGAATTGAACAGCCCTGAAAACAAGTCCGGTTTCTTTACTTCGTAGATATAAAATTTGTAAATTTGATAAGCAGTTCATTACAGGAAGCTGACCGCTAAAATCCTGGATGAAGCATAAAAAGAAGAAAAATGAAAAATATCAATTGGTTATTGGCTCCAGAGGACCATGATTACTCGGCTTCATTCAACTATTTAAGTCTAACGTTTCCTGAAGTGGAGGCAAAACAATTCATGGAACAACTAAAAAACACTTCAATAATTCAATTTAAAGCCAAAGACCTATTTCGGGCAAGTTCATTACCACTTTTAGATGAAAGTAACAAGCATGTAAATACAGACTTGCAGAAAATAAAGATGGAAGAAAGTTTATCCCCGTTACTTCTTGTCAGAAATACACCTAATCAGAAACTGATCATTGCGGACGGCTATCATCGACTATGTGCCGTTTATTCATTGGATGAAGACGCTTTAATTCCTTGTAAAATTGTTTGAATTTGCGCTTGCGGCTGGGATAAATTGCTTCCCTACACGAATCACTCTATCCTGAAACCTGAACCTCAAAGCCAATGGCACGAACTCTCTCTGCAATGGTTTCCAATGCCTCCAGCTTCACTTTTTCAAGTCCCGTAGCAGGAGTGTCGCGGTCGATAGTGTAAATCATCACCTGTGAAGGCTTAATTTCCTGAAGCAGTTTCATCCATTCAGTCAATTCATCTTCTGTGGTGTTGTCGATGATCTGATCCTTGAATTTTCCTTTCAGAAATAAAGTCTGAATGATTACTTTGCCGTTGAACGATTTCAGGTTTTCAACCACCTCCTTTAACTTGAAATTCGAGGCCGGACAATCGATCAGGCGGATGGTTTCCTCGAAAGCGGAATCCAGTTTCTGGATGTTGTCCTCTACTTTCAGCAAAGCCCTGATAACTGAGGGTTTGTTCAGCATGGTGGCGTTCGAGAGCACAGCAATCCTTGCCTTGGGGGTCAGCTGGTTCCGAAGTTCAATGGTATCGTCCATGATCCCTTCAAATTCAGGATGCAGAGTAGGTTCGCCATTGCCGGCAAAAGTAATGACATCGGGAAATTCATTATCGGCAATCATGGCCCTCAGCTTCTCTTCCATTTTTTGCCTAACCATTTCGCGTGATGGCAAAATGGCTTTTTGGGCACGCTTTCTGGGGGTCCATCCACATTCGCAGTAGATACAATCGAACGAACAGACCTTACTATCGGTAGGGAGCAGGTTGACACCAAGCGAAACGCCCAGCCGACGGCTGATGATGGGACCGAATATGATTTGATCAAAGAGAAAAGTAGCCATAAATTCTAAGTAAAATAAAATGTAAAAGTATTTAAAGGATTTTCTTCAGCCGGCTTTGGGGCGTAAAATGCATTCCAATCAAATCAACACTTGAAAGAAGATAAATTCCCGGCAGGGTTTCTTTTAAAAATCCACACTCTGTAAATAGTATTTTCGATATTCCATTGAAGATCTCCGGGATCTTCATCTCCGGGAATTGATGTTGAAGCCGTTTACACAATTCTACCATGTTTTGCAATGTATATTGGGTATACCCTGCCACAGATGGAAGCGCCATTGACTCAAATGAATGGCCTGATAATGAAACTTCCTGGGAGGCATTGATTCTTGTAAACTGGCATCCGGCCAACAAGATGCCATTATGGAAAATTAGTTGTTCGACTTCCCTTATATTGTCTTTGGTATCTATATATCGGGCTACAAGCCCATCTTCTCCCACCAGCACAATTCCGTTTTTTAGAAAACTTCCGGTATCAGAAACGAGATAATTGGCTGCAAGCTTTCTCATTTTGTCTTGAGGTCCAGTTTTTGCTGCGGTTTAATTTGCAGTTCCGATTGGTTCAAGATGTCCATAATCTCCACATGCATTTTTTCATATTCTTTGGGAAAGCTGGAATAATAAATCAGCGAACGGATAAACACGGTATCGGGTACTGAATATTTCTTCAATACCGAATAATATAAATCGGTCTGGGTCAATTTCTTCAATTCATTTTTACTCGACAGCCCATTATTGATACCCTGAACCAGGTAGATATCAACCATCATCTTCACAAATTTATTCTTGGAGATCAACTTGTCGGGTTTTGGAAGGGTGGTATTATAACAAGAGGTCATACTTGTAACGAACACCATAAACAGTACTATGCCAATCCATTGTTTCATATACTATCCATTTTTGAATGCCTCAAAGTTACAAAGTAATTTAGCTTTTTTTGCTAAATACTTGTTTGAAAAACTCATCCACCCTATCGAACTGTAAAATCTCGATTTTAAATTTCTGAAGGTTGACCCCTTTTCCCGCTTTGGGAATAAAGATGCCGTCAAAGCCCAACTTTTCAGCTTCGGCAATGCGTTGTTCGAGCCGGTTGACGGCCCGTATTTCTCCTGAAAGGCCGACCTCGCCAGCAAAGCAAACGTTCTTGCGGATCGGTAAGTCGAAGTTCGAAGAAAGAATTGCAGTAATTACGGTCAGATCAATGGCCGGATCATCCACTTTGATTCCACCGGCAATATTGAGGAAAACATCTTTGGTGGCCAGCTTAAAACCTGCCCGCTTTTCCAGAACAGCTAGCAACATGTTGAGCCTCCGCAAGTCGAACCCGGTAGATGAGCGCTGGGGGGTTCCGTAAGCGGCAGTGCTTACGAGTGCCTGGATTTCAATCAGCAAAGGACGTATTCCTTCAATGGCTGCTGCGATAGCAGTTCCACTGAGTCCTTCATGTGCCCGGTTAATCAGCAACTCCGAAGGGTTGGAAACTTCACGCAAACCGGCATTGCCCATTTCAAAAATCCCCAATTCGGAAGTTGATCCAAAGCGGTTCTTGATGGCCCGAAGGATGCGGTACATGTATTGGTTTTCGCCTTCAAACTGTAAAACGGTATCGACGATGTGTTCCAGTACTTTTGGGCCTGCCAGGCTACCCTCCTTGGTGATGTGGCCGATCAATATCACGGGCACGTTGTTCTCCTTGGCATATTTAAGGATCCCATTGGTACATTCGCGTATTTGTCCTACAGACCCCGGTGAGGATTCGATCATTTCAGTAGAAACTGTTTGTATGGAGTCGACGATCAATAACTGAGGATCAATTTGTTTGCTTTGGGCCAGAATATGTTCAAGCGAAGTTTCACTCAAAAAATAGCAGTTCTGATTTTCCTTCTGAAGCCGCTGGGCCCTTATTTTGATTTGCTGAATGCTTTCTTCACCCGACACATAGAGTATCTTCTTGTTCTTTAAGTCCAGTGCCAGTTGCAATACCAGGGTGGATTTGCCGATGCCCGGTTCGCCTCCGATCAGTACCATTGATCCGGGAACCAATCCTCCGCCCAACACCCGGTTAAGTTCCTGGTTACAGGTGTCAATGCGCTCGGTATTCTCCGATGAAACTTCATGCAGGAGTTTAGGCTGGTTGCCCGTACCGGCTAAAAATAAGTTGGGCTTCGTTGTTTCACGCTCCACGACTTCCTCTACAAAGGTATTCCATTCGCCACATGAATTGCATCGGCCAACCCATTTGGGAGATTGAGCCCCGCAGTTTTGACAAAAGAATGAGGTTTTTAATTTGGCCATCTGAAGTCCTTTCTATATTGTTATTGAAAATTTATATTTATCTAATATTAAGAAGGTTACTAAGGTTGTGGTTTCTGTGAATTATCGGATTACTAAGGTTATTAAGGTGAGGTTCTGGAATCATACGCCGTTCATTAAACCTTCCCAACCTTCGTAACCCAATTCACCCCCAGTCCTTAAACAGGTACTATTCACTTTATTCTCTTTTCCCAACTCTAAATACTCTAGTTCACTT
>DMFR01000251.1 GCA_003450125.1 Prolixibacteraceae bacterium
GCAACAATTGCTGCCCTTCCAACAACATCCACCAATGGTATTAGTGGTTCATGGAGTCCAGCCATAAACAATACAGCAACAACCGAATATACTTTTACCCCTGATGAAGGACAGTGTGCAACTTCAGTCAATATTACAATTGATATTAACGATAAGATTATCCCGACATTTTCTGCCATTGGACCTTTGTGTATGAACAGTGCACCACCTATACTATCCTTAACTTCCAATAATGGGATTACGGGAACCTGGGATCCGCCAACCATCAATACCACAGAAGCAGGAATCGCAGAATATACTTTTACTCCCACAAATGGTTTGTGTGCAACTAAAGCGATATTGCATATTGAATCGGTGATGCTTATAGCCCCTGTTGCCAGTGTCACAACTAAGCCTGATTGTATACTGACAACAGGAATCATTGAAGTGACTTCGCCTCTGGGTACCAATTATGAATATAGCCTTGACGGATTAACCTTCCAGGGAAGCCCTATATTTACAAGTTTATTACCTGGCACTTATGGGGTAAGGGTGAAAGAAAAGGCCAACGGATGTATTTCTGCTCCTACCTTCTTAACAGTCACCCCTGCACTGGCTACACCTGATCCTCCCGTTGTCATTGTCACGCAGCCTGATTGTATCCTTAAAACCGGAATGATTAAAGTAACTGCTCCTATGCCTGCTCCTGGTATTACCTATACCCTTAAAGGAACCATACCCATCGTTTCACCCATCTCCAGTTCAACAGGTGTATTTGACCAATTGACACCGGGCATTTATGAAGTCACCACAACCAATGCAACAGGCTGTACTTCTGTTGCAACAAGTAAAACGATCAATATTTCTCCGGCAACTACTGATCCATTAATTGTAACTGAAACCCATATCAATATTGATAATGATCATACCTGGGGGAGTATTGATTTAACGGTCTCAGGAGGGACAGGCCCTGGAACATATCTTTATAGTTGGAGCAACGGCGCCATCACCGAGGATCTGTCCAAGCTTGCCACTGGAACTTATATCGTGCAGGTGACTGATCAAAACATTTGCAACAAGGCAAGCTTAACGGTCCAAATAATGAATGAGACCAATTTGCCGCCCATTGCCACCAATGATGAATTTATTACCAGTTGCAGCATTCTAAGAGGTGATTTGCTTTATACGGATAATGGAAATGGAATAGATCATGACCCAGAAGGGGATTCCTTCTCCATTGAAAAGACCTCTATTACCCTCCTGCATGGCGCTATGACCATCAATCCTGATGGATCATTTGTTTATCAAACTGAAAAGGGTTACATAGGAGATGTGAACTTCCAGTACAGAATCTTTGATAAAAAGAAAAATTATAGTTCACCAGCCACTGTAACGATACATATTATTTCTGATTTAGATCATGATGGCATTGCTGATGCCGATGATCTGGATGCCGATGGGGATGGTATTCTAAATTCCAATGAAGGTGGGCTGACTACCGATACTGATGGCGACGGTCTTCCGAACTACCTGGATATAGACTCTGATGGCGATGGTATTGTGGACAACTTCGAAGCCCAAAGCACAGCAGATTATATTCCGCCTTCCAACCTGGATGTAAACCATAACGGAGTGGATGATGCTTATGACCCCTATCAATTCGCTCCTGAAATCCAACCCGTAGATACCGACGGCGATGGGATACCTGATTTCCTGGACCTTGATTCGGACAATGACCTGGTACCTGATTTTATTGAAGGACACGATGCTGACTTCAATGGTAAACCTGACCATTCGGCCAAGGGCAAGGATAAGGATGGCGATGGATTGGATGATGGATATGACACTGTCGTCAATGACTGTAATGTTTTGGACAACGCTACAGGCAGCAATGCCTCCATGCAGGATTTTGATGGTGATGGGCTACCTGACTGGCGTGATGATGACGATGATGATGATAAGATATTAACCCGGTACGAAGATTTAAATGGAGATGGTGATTTCAGCAATGATGATATCGACTTTGATGGTTATCCTGAATACCTGGACTACGGAAGGGAATGCGATTTGCTGATCCCCGACGCCTTCTCTCCCAATGGTGATAATGTACACGATTACTACCAGATCTATTGCATCAATCATTACCCCAATGCCAGGCTCTTTATTTTTGATCAGATGGGTAATAAAGTATATGAAAAGTCACACTATGGGAACCTGGATGTCTGGAAATCTTACGAGAATGCCTGGTGGAACGGCATGCCTGATAGGGGCCCGGCAAATACCAGGAATCAATTGGTTGCTCCCGGAACGTATTACTATGTGCTCGACTTAGGGAATGGGGAAGTAAGGAAGAGTTTTGTTTTTGTATCCTATTGAGAGCATGGGGCAAGGAGCTTGGGGCCAGTGGCAAAGAGTAAGATACTTCATTGAGGCGTAAGATAATGAATAGTATGATTTGGTTTATGCAATCGAACCCGTTCCATTCCGTGTAATCCTTTCAAATCCGTGTAATCCAATAAATTAATATTGAATGAATTGCAGGTTAATATGCAGGTTGATATGGATGGTACTCTTGTGCGCTGTTTCTAATCAACAGGCTGAAGGGCAGGAATATCCATGGTCGTTGCAATATGTGACGAACATGCATACCATCAACCCAGCCTTTGTTGGCATCTGGAATAGATCAGGGTTTATGGCTTCCACCAAGACCAATTGGGTAGGGTTCAAAGGAGCGCCCCAATCGCAGTATATTGGTTATTTTTCACCCATCAGGGACCAGAAGAACAGTGGTGTGGGGTTAAGTGTTCAACGGTTGAATATTGGATATGAAAAGCGGCTTTCGATAACGGGCGATTATTCTTTCCAGATACGACTTGACATGTATAACTATCTGCGTTTTGGAATGAGAGCCGGAATTATCAATTTCGATAATAAACTCACCGATTACCAGCTTTATCCTGATCGTATTCCCGATGATGAATTTAATCAGGATATCAAGCTTTACAACATGACCACTTTTGGTCTTGGCGTAGTCTTTTATAATGAACATCTATTTGTAAGCCTTTCTACTCCCCAGATTATTAAAAATACTTTCAACGTCAACAGAAGTATTTATTCATCGACCCAAGATTTTAAAACGATCTATCTGAGTGGTAGTTATGTCTTTAGATTGATCAATAATGTTAATTTACGTCCCAATCTCCTGCTGGCATCCACGATCGGGAAACCGGTCTACTATGATGTGGCTGGATTGGTTTATCTGCCTTCCGGTCTTCAGTTCGGAATTAATGTAAGGAGTATCGGTTCGATCTGTTTTTCAGCCCAATATATCTTTAAGAATGGAATCAAGATGGGATATGCCTCCGAATACGCTTTCGTTTCAGATATCCGTAAATACCAAATGGGAACCTATGAACTGATCGTCGGGTATGATTTAAATCTCTATAGACGAAAATATCTGAAGCCTAGCTATTTCTAATATCTCTTCTGGTTACTGGCTACTTGATTCTGGCAGCAAGAGGCCAGTAGCCTGAAGAGACACTACCTTAACAATCTAATAAGCCAATTATGAAAATAACCAAAATTACCACGGCAACGGTCCTCCTGTTAATTGCAGCCTTACTGTCATCAAGTTGCTCTACGATGAAACCGAAGTCAAGGGCTTTGCATCACAAAGTTAGAATGACACAGCAGGAAATCCAAAATGGGCATGGTACAAGGCAGCCTTGAATGTCGGGACACATTATTTATGAAAGTGGTGGGAGCATCCTACAACCCGCTTCCCTACCAAATTATATAGCTGTTGAATACCCACAATATACTTTAGTGGGCATGTACATCCCCGCCGCTTGATTCTTTGATCTCTTTCTTAGCCGGATTGCCTGAATAACTGATATCACCGCCGCTGCTTGCATGGGCCTCCAATTCATCCATTACATTAATCTTCATGTCAGAGCCGCTTGAAACGCTTGCATGGCATCGCTTTGCCTGAAAATCACCTGCGTGGATATCACTTCCACTCGATGCATTGGCTTCCAAAGCGTTGGATTTGCCTTTCAGACTAATGTCTGAACCACTGCTGGCCTCTGCGGTAACATCGTTGGCATTCAGTTCCAGCTTTACATCCGAGCCACTGCTGGCACTCAGGTCAAGTTGTTCAAGATTCAGTACCGATTCTGAAACAACATCCGATCCCGAAGATGCCTCCAATTTATCAATGGTTTTAAAGGATACATATACTTTAATGGATGTGTTTTTCCAGTTCAGATGAAACCATGATTGGTCCTTCATATAACTCTTCAGGATTCCACCTTAAACTTCTGGAATCACATT
>DMFR01000101.1:0-4640 GCA_003450125.1 Prolixibacteraceae bacterium
GCTTTTTATGAATCCGTCCCGATTTATCGGGAATAAATCAGTTTTAAATCCGCTAGACCGTGTAAATCCGCGTTCTATTTTTCGTTTTCTTACAATTAGAAAATACGACATTATTTCGTTTCTCTTACTTATCAATTATTTTTTTGAAAAATCCCTGGTAGATTTATGTTCTGGAGTAAGATTAAACAAAAGTGAAGATACTCCATATATTAAAAAAAGATTAAGCGGCAGAGGTGGTTATAGGGTATATTTTCTTCTAATGATAAGGCAGGATAATGTTTATTTGATGTTTGTTCATCCAAAGACTGGATCTGAAGGATCAGAAAATATTACAGATGAATCTAAAGCATTTCTATATAAGAAAGTTTTGAAATGTATTAAGTCTAATGACTTATACCATTTGACGTTAAATAACAATAAAGACAAAATAATCTATAAGAGAACTATAGGTTTCTAACTTACAAACGAAGTATTCCGGCACAGGGCGGTTTTTCGTAATAGGTATAGGTATCATAGAAGAGTTCAGATTGACCAACCTCCATCCGTTTTACCACACGGTTTTGGGTATCTATTTCATAGGTATAAGTTGTTCCACCCGGATCATTGATGATCTGATTTTCATACTTGTACACGGATAAAAGGTTTTTGTCCTGTTTCCCATAAAACGCCATGCCCCTGTTTTCATTGCCAATCGTATTGGTCAGATTTAAAAACTGATAGTCATAACGTACCGTAAACTTTAAATTCCCTTTGTCATTTTCCCACAGGTAACAGGCAATTGTATTTCCATCCAAAACTTTGTAGTCAAATGACAATCCTATTTCCCCAGTTGAATTGTAATAGACTGATTTTACCAGGACGCCATCGGTGGTATATTCATGGTTAGCTGTTCCATACAATTCTTTCACTACCAATCCCTCCTTATTGAGGAAAAGCGTATCGGTATGGGTGGAAAGTTTTCATCAACAAACGTCTTTCTGATAATTTTATCCATCCTGTAATCATATTGGTCATAGGTTCCTCCCGAATAGGTTATATTTAATACTCTTCCTGAAGCATCGTATTCATAGTTCTCGCTAACGGTCTGCGAACCATGGTGAGTGATGGTCTTGATTTTGGGAACAGAAAGGTTTAAATGCTGTTCATCATCTGATTTTTTACACGAGCTGAAGGCTGTAAAAATGCAGAGCAGTGTGCAGAATAAGACTTTTAATTCCATATGTACACATCCTATTTGGTGGAGACCTCTTTTTACGAACTTGTATTTACTGTACGGGAATAAATTCCACCGACCAGGTAGTATTGTCTACTCGCTTGCGCAAAACTGACAATTCAGTTCCCGAACTATTGGAGAAAACATATCGTGCCTCCACTTCGTACGCGGCAGTTTGGGCCACGGGCTGGTACATGTAGTCGTAGGCATAGGTTTTTACAAGCGAGTAATCGTTGTCTTCAAACTGGTAAATGGTTCCTTTAACGGGAGCATAATAGGTCTGGGGGTAATAACTGAATATGGCCCAGATGCTGTGATTGGCCGCACAATAGTCGATCCACCATGATACAGTCGTGTATTGGCCGATTTTTAATTCTCCGATGGAAGAAGGACTATCTATTGAATTCCCGGAAGCCGCTACCACTACAGAAGTGCGAATGATGGAAGAATACCCGGTTACCATTAATTCGCCTTGCTTGAAAAACCAAGGATTGCCAATGGAGGTGTGTGTATAACTTTTCAGTGCTTTTGTATCGAGATCAAACACAAAAATGCCTGTTGGAGAAACATTTGTTCTGGATGCAATGATATAGGGCTGATTGGGAATTTTTCTCAGATTAGCAGTGCCAAGCGAATAATTGAATGGTGCTTGGGGTGTTTGGTAAGTTGCACCCGTAGTGGAATTGATCCACAATAAATTGGAGCTATAGCTGTCTGCAATTGTATAACAGAACCAGCTATCTTTTGCCCATTCCACGTCGTAAACGGTAGAATTCAGTGGGTACGTTTTGCCTACCAGGAAACTGGTTAAGTCCACGGTACTGATCGATCCTCCGTGGCCTACCAGTGCTTGTTTGAAATCTTCGTCAATGGCCAGGCAAGTCGGGGCTTTGCTTAAAGCAACTTCGTGTAAGATAGTTTTGGCCGTTACATCGTAAGCCACCAGTTTATTGGGCAGACCAGTCACATAATACAATGTATTGGTATTTTTGTCAAACGTTGCATCAACGATATTGCCCTCTATTGCCTTGATGTTTAAACCGCTGCCGGGCACACGAATGGAAACAGTAACAGCCACCGAAGATTCATCCGAGTCGTTGGTCTTCAAATAAAAGGTTGCCGAATTCAGTCCGGGCTGAAGCATACTGCGGTTGCAGGTAAAGGTAAAATCATTGGAGGTAGAATAGGGCAACACTATTCCGCTGGCAGTTGAAACCGAAAGCCATTCGGGTAATCCTTCAAAACTCCAGACCAGGATACCATTTCCCTGATTGTAAATTCGGCTTGTTTTTGTGGTTTCTGAACTTCCGAAATCAATATTGGTATCATAAAAATAAAGTTCAGGAGTTCCAAGTTTGGCAGAAACGGCTATTTCGACCAGTGGATTATTTTTGTCGTTGGTTTTCAGGACAATGGTTCCTTTTAGGTTGTTTTGAACAGCAGCCTGAACATTGAAAGTGAACGGGACAGATGCAGCTGCCCCTTTCCCCAATATGAGGGATGTAGGGCTGAACTGGCTCATGTTGACCGTCAGCCAGTCAGGCATACTGAGGATGTCCCAGAGTAAAACGCCATCGCCCGAATTGGAAATCTGCAGCACATTGCTGTAGTTGGTGGAAGCGATTTCAAATGTACGGTCTACCTGAACAGAAGGGTTTCCTTCGGTGATATAATACACCGGAACAGCATACTGCTTACCGCTTGCATTTATAATCATCTGATCGACATAAAAGCCTATTTTTGAGAAACGCGGTTCTGGATTTGCAGAACCATGAATGGTAGCAATACTATCTGTGAATTTTCCCGAATTGCTGTCAAGGATCAGCCATTCGGGCTGGCTGGTGATGGTGAAATCGGCATTCCCCACCCCCTCGCATTTGAACTCATAATCGTCGGCTTCCCATTCGGGCGAGATGATAATGGCTGATGCGGCCACCCCTGAAATAGTAAGTTTATCGTTTACAAATTCATCGCTGCACGAAAAAAATGCGAAAGTGGACGATAGGATGAGGAGTATTTTAAAAAAGTGGTTCATACAGATATTTTTTTATTTTCCAGGTCAGCGTTGTTTAAAAATTATAGCGGACAATAAAGCCGTAGTCGATGTGTGAAATGTTCATGGGTTTTTCAAGTTTCTGATCATTTGTATCGGATGCTGCATTCTTGACCGATACTTTATGCAGTTTTGCCCACATAAAATTCCCGGCTAGCCCTGCCGAGAGTTGGGGTGTAATGCCATACTCTACCGACAAGCTGCCTTTTGCTCCAAAGTTGGTACTACTGGTTACGCTATTGGCCCGTTCGTAATATTGCGGGGGTTGTCCGTTATAAAAATCACGATCACCCCAATAAGACTGGTATTCGCTGTTCCTGCTTTCATTGCGGAACAGAACAATTCCGGGCGATATTGTTTCCGAAATTTTTATTCTTCTTTTCTTGTCAGGAAATTGCTGAAACAACACCGAGGCACCTGCAAAATGGGAATACTGCCTTTCATCCAGTCCTAATTTCAGGTATAGCGGAACGTTTAGCTGCCCATATCCCGGGGATAAAAACTCGCCTTTTGATGCCGAACGGAAAAGATTGTAGTCAACACCAAGGCCGAAAAAAGAGGTTACCAAATAATGAAGACTTGTGCTGAGGTGAGTTCCATTTTGGAGCTTTGTGATGTAATCGTTGGTGATCGATGCCGAATTACCAGCGTCGAGCATCATAGTTTTAAAATTGCTGTAGTCGGTGAACGAATGAGCCAACCCACCTTGGAGCGAAAACAGCCAGCGGTGCTCAGGGCGTTCGCGTTTGATTTTTTCATGAACCAACCGATCGCCAAAGCTGTCAGACCTCCCTGTACGAATATATTGTAATACATCTGAAATTGGAATTGACATTCCAACAAAGTGATTGTCTGAAGTTTTTTGTTCGTAGATTATTCGCTCTGCATTCACTGATATGATCCGGCATTCAATTGTATCTTGCTTAATTGTAATGATTTTGTCTTGTGCTTTCGCTGTTGCCAATGACACGAAAAACAAAAAAATCAGCAGTAGTTTTTTCATCGATAATAGGTTATTTGGTGTTTTGGTGTTTTTTTATTTTCAAAAATAGGGTTTATTTCTTCATTTGGTAATCCTCATGGCTATTTTACAGAAAATATATTTTACCCCTGCTGATCTTACATGATTCAACTCAATGGCCCGGATTGTTCTTCGTTTGCAGGGGGGAGGTTGGAGGGTTATATGGTTGGATGGTTGGATGGTTGGATGGTTGGATGGTTGGATGGTTAAATGGTTGGAGGGTTGAATGGTTAGATGGTTAGATGGTTAGATGGTTGGAGGGTTAAAGGGTTAAAGGGTTGAATGGTTAGATGGTTAGATGGTTAGATGGTTAAATGGTTGGATGGTTGGATGGTTAAATGGTTGGAGGGTTG
>DMFR01000101.1:4833-7086 GCA_003450125.1 Prolixibacteraceae bacterium
AATGGTTGGAGGGTTGAATGGTTGGAGGGGTGCAGAGGTGATTTCATGTTTTTTAAAATAGAACTCCCCTTACAAACTACTGGTTGAATGATATTCAATACCCGAAGCAGTTTTGATGGTTTATAAGGTATTCAAATGGGCATAAAGAAGACTCAAAATACTAACTTTCAATATTAACATACTTACATTCAATGCCTTTTACGCATTTAAAAAACTTATCAGCAGATTACCAAAATCTCGATTAATTGTCTTAATTTTAATAGCAAGCTATTTTACAAGCACTCTCAGGGAAGATAAATCCCTTATGTTACAGTAGTTCCCGGAACAAATAGCATACCAGTATCAGGAGCCTGTAAACAATTACGAATCATTGGTGTTTAACAGGACAATGGAAGACATTAAAATTCAAGACATTTCAACAAGTCTTATTAAGAACCACGGAATTCCTATTATTCTGCATAAACCATCGGCCTCTGTACTTGCTGAAGAAAATCGTACAATTCGTTTTAATCGGTGTAATTTATATCATCATGAAGAAATTTGAATTCTTTATATTTTCCCTTTTTATCGGGTTTCTTGGGTTGATCATCTATACCAAGGATATTTATCCGCAGGGGAACAAGATTCCCGGGAAAGAAGTCCGGGAAGTTTCCGGATTTGATCAGATCGCTTCAAGCGGTGATTTTAAGGTCATGGTAAAGCACGGCAACAGCTATTCGGTGGAAGTAAAAGCGGAATCGAACCTGCTGCCCTACATCAAAACCGAGGTAGTTGATCACCTGCTGATCATCAAAACAAGAGGATTCCGTACATTGCTGGAAAATAACCCTATTGAGGTGTTTATCACGACCCCTGATTTGAAAGCCCTGTACCTAAGCGGATCGGGAATGATCAAGACAGGCCACTTTGTAAGTGATCGATTCAGGATCATCCTTTCAGGATCGGGCTACATTGATACCAATATCAGCACTGAACTGATGAAAGCGGTAGTTTCGGGGTCGGGCAACATTTTTCTGGAAGGGGTAGCAAAAGTGGGCAGGTTCGCCATCTGCGGTTCAGGAAGGATCAAGTCGTATCAGACACAGCAACGCAATTGTGAGGCAGTGATCCTGGGATCGGGCAAGATCTTTTTAAATACCCTGGAAACCATCGACGCAAGGATCACCGGCAGCGGAAGGGTCCTATATATCAATCATCCGACAGTCAACAAGAACATTTACGGATCTGGCGAGGTGTATAACGATAATTAGTTAAATACAAATTACACGAATTAAAGCGGATTACACGAATTAGGCGAAGTTGATATTAGTTATCAGAACCTTCATCAGAGCGTAATTCGTGTAATTCGTATTTTCGTGTAATTCGTTTAAATTCATGTCATTCGTTCATCAGCTCATCGGTTAATTCAAGGTTGTGGTAAACGGCCTGGATGTCATCGTCTTCTTCGAATATCTCAATAAGGCGCATGGCTTTCCTGGCATTCTCAATATCAAGCACAGTGGTTTCCTTTGGGACACGTTGCAATCCTGCACTTTCGGGTTCTACATTCAGGGCTTCCAGTTTCTTCATCATGGAGCCAAAGTTTTCCATGGCAGTGGTAATGGTGAAATAGCCGTCTTCAAGCTGCATATCTTCAGCGCCTGCGTCAATCATTTCCATTTCAAAATCATCAGCATTGAGTGTTCCCTGTGGAATGGTGAAAATACCTTTACGGTCGAAGATAAAACTCAATGAGCCGTTGGTTCCAAGGTTGCCGTTGTGCTTGTTGAAATAACTCCGCACATTGGAGATGGTGCGTTGCTGGTTATCGGTGGTGGCTTCCAGGAAAATGGCAATACCGCCATGGGCATATCCTTCAAAGGTGCATTCTATAAATGAAGCTGAATCTTTATCTGATCCTTTGCTAATGGCCCGCAGGATATTGTCCTTGGGCATACTGACCCCCTTGGCATTGGATATGGCTACCCTAAGTCGTGGATTCCCATCGGGATCGGGGCCGCCTTCTTTAACGGCAACAGTAATCTCCTTGACTAACTTGGAGAACACTTTGGAGCGTTTTGAATCGGTGTTTCCTTTTTTGTGTTTGATGGTCGACCATTTACTGTGTCCCGACATAGATGTAGTTATTAAAGTTTGAATTTATAAAACAGCTGAATAGGCTGGGAATAGAAATAATAGGTACAAAGTTAATGCTTTGATTGAATAACTCACCTAACGCATGAACACTGATTTAAAAGAAAATTGTCCGAACTT
>DMFR01000101.1:7233-7924 GCA_003450125.1 Prolixibacteraceae bacterium
AAGTTCGGACAATTTTCTTTTAATCAGCGTTCCCTTTTTCTTTTTAAATAAATTAGTGTGCAAATTGCAACCCTTTCAGAAAACACTTGTCACTAAAATCAGAAACCAAGAAGTTTGAGTCAGACAGCCTTCATACATCAGGATTTGATCGTCGAGAGCATCAAGGGCAGTAACAAGGCCCGCTATCAGCTGTATCAGTTGTATTCCAAAGCGATGTTCAACGTGTGTTACCGCATGATGAACAACCGCGAGGAGGCTGAGGATATGCTGCAGGAGGCATTTGTACTGGCCTTTCAGAAGCTGGATACGTTCAGGAATGAATCGGGTTTCGGCACCTGGTTAAAGACCATCACCATCCATACCTGCATCAATGCCCTGAACAAACGGAAGCTTGATTTACGCTATATCGATGATCTGCACCGCTTCGAGATGCCGGAAGAGGAACCCGAGGAGGCGTTGTACACCACCGAAAACATCCTGGAGGCGATGAAACGGCTTCCGGAAGGGGGACGACTGGTTTTCTCACTCTACCTGCTGGAAGGTTACGATCATGGTGAAATTGCACAGATACTGGGCATCACGGAATCAACCTCCAAAACGCAATATATGAGGGCCAGGCGAAAGGTTTACGAATTAATGAAACAGACACAAGAATGAACATGCAGGTAAAAAAAATGAAAAATAAACACAT
>DMFR01000379.1 GCA_003450125.1 Prolixibacteraceae bacterium
TACGCATTAGTGGGATGAACCAATCTTATTAACCTTAGGAGTACAAACTTATAGGTTCCTGAAGATAAGATAAATAAGATTAGGGTATCGGGGCTGTTGGCTGGTTACCAAGATTTAATTAAAAGTAAGGTTTTTAAAAATAAAATACAATAGCTGGAACATGACATTAAATCAACATACGCTGTAATTCGTGTAGTATTGAATTCTTATTCTGAATTGAATTATCAAATTATTGAATTACCTTTAATACCCGTAACAGAGTGAGTAGATTTTATCATTCAAACAATATTAATAGAACCAATTATGAACTTTAACCGACGAAATTTTCTACGCAATGCCGCAATTGGCGCAGCAGGCCTTGCCGCTATTCCCGAAATCCTTTCAGCAGCAATGCCCCTTTCCCCCCTGAAAAAGAAGGGATTGCTATCCACCATGGAAAAAGGCGATGTGATTCTTTTCCAGGGCGATTCGATTACAGATGCAGGACGTGAACGGCAGAAGCAAGAGGCCAATTCACCCGCTTCCTTTGGTTCCGGATATGCTTTCCTGGCCGCTTCGGGTATTTTAAATGACTATGCTTCGAAAGAGTTCTCGATATACAACCGTGGAATCAGCGGCAACAAGGTGTACCAATTGGCCGAACGGTGGCAGAAAGATTGCCTGGACCTAAAGCCTCATGTGCTGAGTATTTTGATTGGGGTCAATGATTTCTGGCACAAACTCAATGGCAATTACAATGGAACAGTTGAAATCTACGAAACTGATTTCCGCAAATTATTGGTGGAGACCAAAAAGATGCTTCCCAATGTTCAATTGGTCATAGGTGAACCATATGCTGTTTTGGACGGCTCGGCAGTGGACGAAAAATGGTTCCCTGAATTTGATGCCTACCGCCACTCGTCAAAGAAAGTAGCCGAAGAATTTGAAGCCATCTATATTCCTTTTCATGACATCTTTGATCAGGCGCAAAAATATGCACCGGGCAAATACTGGACTGCCGACGGGGTTCATCCCTCCATGGCAGGAGCAGCCCTGATGGCCCAGGCATGGTTGAAGGCAGTGGAATAAATCTATAGACCGACTGACTGACGGGGTGACTCCAAGTCACCCCGTCAGTATAGTCATCTCTTGAATAAAAGCTTGATTTATAAATATTTCATGAAACTTTCAACCCCTGACAGCGAGTTTTTAAGCCAACTTACCTTTGAACCTTTAACGAGGGCCAACTGGGTCAGTTTTGTTCAGCTTTTTGGCAACAAGGGGGCTTGTGGAAATTGCTGGTGCATGTATTACCGTCTTCCAAAAGCTGATTTTGCAGAAGGTAAAGTTAATAACGGTAATAAAGAAGCCATGCAAAATCTTGTTTTTGAAAACAAACCTACCGGGATACTTGGCTTCTATGATGGACAACCCATTGCCTGGTGCGCATTTGCGCCAAGAGAAGATTTCAGCAAGCTAGAAAGGTCGAGGGTCCACAAACGCATTGACAACCTGCCTGTATGGTCCATCCCCTGCTTCTTTATCGACAAAACCTTCAGACGACAGGGTGTTTCAGTAGAATTATTGAGAGGGGTGATCCGTTATGCCAAAGAAAACAACATTGCCACGATAGAGGCCTATCCCACTACCCCAACTACAGATACGATTGCAGATTCCTTTGCATGGATCGGGCTGTACAAATCATTTGAACGGGCAGGCTTTGAAATAGTGGACAGAACAAGCAAGAACAGGCCGATGGTGAGATATTATATAGAATATTGATTACACGGATTGAAACGGATTACACGGATTCCCGTAGTATAAATGCAATGCACCTAAATCAGTAAACCTACCAACAAGACATTTAAACATATGGTGCAACTTGCTGTCTTAGCATCTTGGTGGCAGGATTCTTTATTTCAGCTTATATAATTAACCGATACAATTATGCCAGTTCTTTGGCTCTTCGATTGTTTAATTCAACGGTGATGGTATCCATCTTCATTTGATCCAATGGATAAAGTGCCATCACTCCGGCAGTAATCAATGCAATGATGGTAGGAATCCAGCTCATCAGCATGATGATTCCTGGTACAGCACCCTGGATAGACACTTCATTTTGCCCGTTGTAATGGAAGGCAGCCAGCACAAATCCAATGATTGCACCGGCAATACCTCCTCCAAACTTGGTAGCAAATGAACCCGCCGAATAAACAAGACCTGTAGCCCTTCGTCCATTCTTAAACTCAGAGTAATCTGCCGCATCGCCCAACATGGCAAAGAACAGTGTTGGGAATACTGCTGCTCCAAACTCGGAAATGATACCTATGGTGAAAATGGGGATGGTATCCCCGGGGCCGCAAAATACAAGCAGTGCATTTACAACACCTGAAAAGATCAGGGCATAGATAAACAAATCGCGTTTGCCAAACCGTTTCCCCAAAGGAGAGGTAACCATAGCGCCTGCAATGGAGGCCAGCATCAATCCCACCATGTAAGAAGCTGCCAGGAATTGATTGTGCAGAAAGTGACTAAAATAAATCACTACAATCCCCTGTTTGATGGAGTTGTAAACATTGAAAAGGATTCCAATGAAAAGGAGTACAATCCAAGGTCTGTTGCGGATCAGGTCTTTCAAGTCCTTCATCAAATTGGTTTCCTGATCTTTGGGAGGTTGAACACGTTCTTTGGTGGTTGCAAAGGTCACCATCAAAAAGAGCGATAAGAAAACCGACATGATATATATGGCAGAACTGTAGCCTCTTTTCTGGTCGATGATACTGATGTTTTTGGCTTCCAGGTGGTCTTCTCCGCTTACGATAAAAGCGTAACTTTTATCTGCTTCCATCGAAAAACTTTTACCCTGCGTAGGTACATTGGCGCTATCCTTCACCGCATCGGCCCAGGAAAAAAGGGCAATGCCATCCGTGGTCTTGATGTTTACATTTTTGATATTCTCATGGGTCGATACCGAGACATGGAATTTATTGGCATCCAGTTTTTGAACATCAATACTGGGATTGATATTTCCAAAATGGGCTACCAGGAACAACAATGCACCCTGAACTACCATTCCACCAGTAAAAGCGCCCACCATACGGAAGGACCCCAAACTGGTGCGTTCTTTATCGTCACCGCTCATGACGGCCATTAATGCGCCGTAGGGAATATTATTGGCCGTGTAAATGAGGAAAAACAACAGGTAGGTCGCGTAAGCATATACCACTTTGCCTGTTGGCCCAAGGTTCGGGGTGGTAAACAGCATGGATAAGGTGATTCCCAATGGAATGGCTGTCCATAAGATCCAGGGACGGAATTTGCCATATTTGGAATTGGTTCTGTCACATACTACCCCCATTAGAATATCGATCAATCCATCACCGAACCGGGCAATTAGAAATAGTACCCCAACCACTGCGGGATTCAGCCCAAAGACATCGGTATAAAAGATGAATAGAAAGGTGGCCACTCCGCGCCAGGCAATATTGGCAGCCCCATCTCCAAGAGCATATCCCACTTTCTCGGAAAACTTTAGTTTTTGTTTGATTAAACTCATGTCAGTAAGAATAGGTTTTTTTTAATAATTATAGTTTCGTTAGATGTCCAACTGTTTCAATTTTTCTGGATCTTGAGCCTTGAAATATTGAGCATAAACTTACTACAATTCTAAATAAAAAGATACAGTGGCAGCACCTATTGCAAAATATTACTCCAAGTTACACCAAAAAACATCTTCTTTAGTGTAACTTAGAGGCTTTGTGTCTTAGTGCCAATTTCATTTTATAATCATTTTCTTGTGTGCCAACTACTTTTTGACATGGTCTTTTCATTGTTCTCATTAAGGTTGAAATGAATAGTCCAACCCAATAAGGCAGACTGGACTATTACATTGAACCCACCGGGATAACTTTCAATTCACTTCTGCCCTGCTTCAGACCTTGGTTTAAGCTTTACCCTATTA
This sequence comes from Prolixibacteraceae bacterium, assembly GCA_003450125.1. Classification (GTDB taxonomy): domain Bacteria; phylum Bacteroidota; class Bacteroidia; order Bacteroidales; family Prolixibacteraceae; genus Aquipluma. Next base: position 3,941 of record DMFR01000379.1, read on the forward strand.
TTACCTTTTGACTACTATCTGTGTACTTTCTGTGCATTATCTGTGTATTATCTGTGTATTAATACACGCAAAGTACTCAAATAATTCACCAATTGTACACTAATAGATTTAACCGAACAAAGCCGGATACGCAGTCAATACCTTTTGATGGATTTGGAGAAATGGATTTGGAGAATATGTCCACATCAACGGATCTGGAGCCTGGCAGGAAGTGGAATCTTCTGAAAAAAGGAGGAAACAAATGAAAAATAGACACATAGACCCATAGGACACATAAATCCAGTGGTTTAGGGATAAACTATGTGGCCTATGTGTCTAGGTATTTAAAAAAAATATAACTGGCAAATTCACTATTTAACTGACCCCGAGGACCCGGGGCTTTCCCGATCAATCAGAACAATGACCATACAGATTGAGGCTCTACCCATGCCATAAGCGCTAAAAGAAGCAGACCCACCACATGGACTGCCTTTTACCAAAACGTGTCTGTACCCTTCACTCTTTCCAAAGCAGTCCCGAGGGGTAGATCCATATAGGGAGTGATGGACTTATCATGGTTTGCCAGGGTATTGAAGTCATAAATACCCCAGTTGTCAGGATTATCCGCATATTCCTGGGTTTCTGAACCGGAAAGAAAACGCCAGCCGCTGTCTCCTTCAAAGTCGGGTTGATCACGATACATAAAATCAACCATTTCACCGCCGTCAATGATCTTATAGGTCGCCAGAATAAAGCCAATGGATTTAACAAGTGGCTGAATTTCTTCTGCATTTACTGTGAATTCTTTGTTGATCGTCATAACGTTGCATTTTATGGATTATGCGAATTGAGGGATTATCCTGGTTAGAATGGATAATGATTAAAATGTATCAAACATTGTGCCAAATTACTGTTCAATTAAAACTTAAACATCTCGTTAATCATTGGCGATGTGTTCCAGAGCATCGAGGATTATCTGGATAAAACCAATATTCAGTTATGATCTTTGAAAGCTGTTACACGACAATACCATGAATGAATGACCAGTTCCATTTCAAAACTCTCCCTATTGGAAACCTATATTGATCCTATACCAAAGCTATGTTTATCTATCTTTGAAGTAGGATTGAAGTAGGCTTGGTGTAGGGTTCATCTAAAAAAATATCACCGGAAGGTGAATTGGCAAAGCTTGACTCACTTGCGAAATATAGTCAAAATTTGTGATATTTTATTGGGTTCTTATCCCGGATTCACATGAATACCTTTTGTTGCAATTAAGTAATAGAAACTAAATAATGTCGTATTTT
>DMFR01000242.1 GCA_003450125.1 Prolixibacteraceae bacterium
TTTAAAGCATAGAAGGTTACTAAGGTTGGAGTTCTGGGCTTATTCTGGTTACTAAGGTTATTAAGGTGAAGGAACTGGTGCTTAATTGACTTAGTTACTAAAATTGAAAGTTAGGTGAATAAGGCTTAATCAAAATGCATTATGAACCTATTTTCTTTATTCTTCACAACAGGAATATCATCTGGTTCCAAAAGCTTTAAAATTACTCTCTGAAGGAATCTGTTAAAGTAGAATTGAAATGAATTAATTCGATGATACTTCTATACAAATTCAATTTTCCATTACAATTTATAGGCTTAATGTAGAATAAAAATGCTAAATTAGAGGATAGAAAAAGAGGCGATTTATTTTAATGAATTTGGTTTAATTTTAAGATCATGATACTCTTTGGAATCGTTGCGCTACTGTGTATAATAGCTCTTGTGATCATATGGCTGATTCCAGGTTATACCAGACCGATCAAAGATGGAAATGGATTTCAGATGCCGGGAAGCATCGCCTCATTGGAACAAGTAAACCTGGGTGGTCAGGATCAATGGATTCTTATTCGTGGAAAGGACACCGCCAAACCTGTTATTCTCTTTCTTCATGGCGGACCAGGCCTTTCCGAAATGGCCCTTTTAAGGAGGCACATGCATGAATTGGAGAAACATTTTGTCCTGGTATCGTGGGACCAAAGGGGTACGGGCAAATCCTTTAAAGCAATTTATCCTGAATATTCAATGACCATCAATCAATTCCTTTCAGATGTTCATCAACTGACCAAACTGCTCATCCATCGATTTAAACAGCAAAAGATATTTCTGATTGGTCATTCCTGGGGAAGTGTTTTAGGTATCCTGTCTATCCAAAAACATCCCGAATTGTACAAGGCTTATATTGGCATCGGCCAAGTCGTCAATATGCAGGACAATGAACGCCTTTCCTATGAATGGACATTGGAGCAGGCCCGTATTGCAAATGATCGGCGCACCATCAATAAACTGATTGAAATAGGCAAACCTCCCTATACCGGTGACTGGCAGAAAAAGCTCATTACCGAGCGACGTCTTTTGGGAAAATATGGGGGAGAATTGTATGGCAGCTCTTATGGGGCATTTCCGATGTTCATTGGAAGCATGATCCGTTCCGGCGAATATTCCCTACCCGATATCGTGAATTTCTTCAAAGGAATATCTACCTCGATTCGCCTGCTATGGCCTGAACTGATGACCATCAACCTGATGAAACTCGCCCCAAGGTTGGAAGTACCGATCTATTTTGCCTTGGGAAAGCATGACTATGAAACCCCCTACCCGATTGCTGATCAGTATTTTAATCAGTTAGAAGCTCCATTCAAGAAACTGATCTGGTTTGATAACTCAGCACACCTGCCCCATATTGAAGAAAATGAAAAGTTTATCAACCTTTTGGTCAATCATATTTTACCAGCTTCTTTCATTCATGAAGTAGTTACATCACCACATTCTATGAATTTGAATGAATAGAACTGATTTTCATTCAATGGAATGTTTTCAAAAACCCTTTGTCTGAATTAATTTCTTATTTTGTTGAAGATATTTTTCAATCCAACACCCCAAATACCGAAGCTTTTCTTTACTTTAAGATTTAGTTATCCACCTTACGAATCACTACATCCATGAAGTCAAAAATTGCATCTTATCTTTCAATCATAGGGCATCCCCTGTTAAACATCCCCCTTTTTGCCTGCATTGCATTTTTTACCCATGAAGAATTCCCAAAGGCTTTGTTTCATTCATCCTTGATTTTATTGGGCATTGCTTTACCAATTGCCGTCAATTTGCACATAAAATCTAAAAACGGCACCTATACCAATTTTGATGTTTCCGATCAAAAGCAAAGGCAATCGTGGTATATTTTTGCCATTCTTGTTTTATTGACTGTGACGATTATTTTATTTGTAACCGACCAGTCCCGGGGCTTACGTCTGGCTGTTTTGTTTTCTTTGATACTTTTAGCAGTTTCACAACTCATAAATTACCTGGTTAAATGTTCATTACATGTCTCATTTAACATTTTGTTGTCTTTTTTAATCAGTCCCATGAATTTGGTCGCCGGATTACTCTTCTTAGTTTTTACAATCCTTATTGCATGGTCAAGAATCACCTTGAACCGACATACTATGAAAGAAATTATAGCAGGTTCGATCATCGGTTTGGCCATCGAAATTTCGTATTTGTTCTTTATTTGAGGCTTCGAAAACACATTTCCACCTGCGAGAATTAGTATGCTGAACAAAAAATATATAGCAAAACTTCTAAGTTTAATTCAAAGCAATTCTGAATTTTCCACCTCTTGATTTTCATACAGTTTATCAGTATATTAACCTATTCAACAACTATACCTACATCTCTCTTGAATTAAGATGTATGATAAAATAAGATTCTTTATGTCTTATTTTTAAACCATCCAAAAAACAAATCGCAGCTATTATTTCCACGCCAATTTTACTTCTTGTTCCTACCATCTTCATGTTCGGGTCCTACCTTCGTTTTAGTTTCTGTAAGCTTTCTGTAACCTAACTGTAATGTATCTGTAATA
>DMFR01000023.1:0-243 GCA_003450125.1 Prolixibacteraceae bacterium
TATGTTTCTATGTGTTTATTTTTTATCCTGTTCTGTTAAAATTATAATTCCGTTTCCGGCCGGGTATTGGCACCGTTCCCTTCAGTTGTTGGATGGTTGCCAGAGTTTCGCTGAGCCCGATCTCTCCGCTCTTCTTTATAATCAAACAATCGGTATCCGAAGGATCATTTGATAATTTGCTGCAAATGTAAGGTCAAAATGGTTAAATATCAAATTATAACCAACTTTTGCTTCGAATTTATT
>DMFR01000023.1:457-2993 GCA_003450125.1 Prolixibacteraceae bacterium
GTTGCTGCATTGAAGTGAGCATTTAAAAATTTTTAATTTACTCTTTTGGAACTACAGTTTTTATCACTATATTTGTGAACCAATTTGGTACACAAATATACATATCATGTTAGTAATTAGCGCACGTGAATTCAGGGAAAAGCAAAAGATGTATCTTGATCTGGTTGATAAGAACGAGCAGGTAATTGTTCAACGGGGCAAGAATAAAGCCTATACATTGACTCCAATAACCAATACGGATCGCTTTTTTGATGATGCAGCAGTACAAGCCCGTATATTACATTCTCTTGAACAGGCTAAAAATGGCGATCTTACGACAGTTCGAAAAGAAGATATCAATAAGTTCCTTGGATTATGAGTTATTCGCTCAAATTCACTTCTGATGCGATAGAGGATATTGATCACCACAAGAAAAGTGGAAATTTATTGATATTAAAAAAGCTTTCCATTTTATTGTAAGAATTAACAGAACATCCACGTACCGGAACTGGACAACCAGAAGAATTGAAATATAAATTTTCGGGTTGTTGGTCAAGAAGGATTACATCCAAACATCGGCTGGTATATCAGATTAAAGAGGAAAAGGTTACTTTAGAAATTGTTTATGCCTTTGTCCATTACAAGGATAAATAATTCTTCGCATTTGAATTTCTTCTCTTTTCTCTCATCAGTATCAATAATTCCATCATTTTCTCTTTTCAGCTAACCCCAATCATTAATTGAATTTGGGGGATTTATGCTATCTTAAATAGCAGTTTTAAGTGGAATTACAACCCCCTTTCCTTTCACCAATAATTTTTACCTTTGCAGCATCAAAAATCAACAATCATGATTCAGGAAATACAGATATACAATACCCTTACCCGTCAAAAAGAAGTTTTTGAACCCCTTGTTCCCGGCAAATTGGGAATGTATGTCTGCGGCCCTACCGTTTACGGCCCCCCTCACCTGGGTCATGCCCGCTCTGCCATTACCTTCGATCTGATTTTTCGTTTCCTGAAAGCCATTGGCTACAAAGTACGCTATGTGCGCAACATTACCGATGTGGGCCATTTAGTGGCTGATGCCGATGAGGGCGAGGACAAGATTGCCAAACAGGCCAAGCTCGACGAACTCGAACCCATGGAAGTGGTTCAGAAATATACCAACCTTTTTCACCATTCCATGGAATTGCTCAATGTAGCGCCTCCAAGCATCGAACCCAGGGCATCGGGCCACATAGTTGAACAGATAGAAGAGGTGAAAAAAATACTGAAGTCCGGTTATGCCTACGAAAGCAACGGTTCGGTGTATTTTGACGTGGAGAAATTTGCCGCTGAGAATGAATACGGAAAGCTCTCCGGCCGCAAGATTGAAGATTTGATCAGCAATACCAGGACTTTGGATGGTCAGAGTGAAAAACGCTCAGGACTTGATTTTGCCCTGTGGAAAAAAGCACAACCCGAACATATTATGCACTGGCCTTCACCCTGGAGCGAGGGTTTCCCGGGATGGCACCTGGAATGTACAGCCATGAGTTGCAAATACCTGGGTGAAACATTCGACATTCACGGTGGGGGAATGGATCTGACCTTTCCGCACCACGAGGCTGAAATGGCACAGTCCAAGGCTTCCCATGGAAAAGATGCGGTGCACTATTGGATGCACAACAACATGATTACCCTCAATGGTCAAAAAATGGGCAAATCGCTCGGCAATGCCATTTCGCTCGAAGAGTTCTTTAGCGGCAACCACCCCTTGCTCGAAAAAGCCTACAGCCCGATGACCATCCGCTTTTTCATGCTGCAGGCCCATTACCGCAGCACGCTCGATTTCTCGAATGAAGCGCTTCAGGCTTCAGAAAAAGGACTGGAACGGTTGATGAAAGCCTTGGCCAAAATTGACTCTTTGCCAGTTTCTGATTCTTCTTCAGTAAAAATTGAAGAACTGGCCCAAAACTGCTTTTCTGCCATGGCCGATGACATGAATAGCCCTATCGCCATGAGCTATTTGTTTGAAGGGGTGAAAATCATCAATTCTGTTTCTGATGGCAACACCAACATTACCCCCTCAGACCGCGATGCCCTAAAACAGCTGTTCCATACTCTTGTGGTTGATATCTTTGGACTGAAAGCAGAATCCCAGGCCGAAGCCGGAAACACTGAAGTCCTAACCGAAGTGGTTGACCTGTTGATGAAGCTGCGCCTGGAAGCCAAGGCCAACAAGGACTGGGCCACCTCTGATAAAATCCGCAAAGAACTGACTGCCATTGGCTTCGACATCAAGGACACCAAGGATGGCGCCAGCTGGGAACTGAAAAAATAGGCAATGTCGTGTTACTGCTAAAATCTAGCCCCTGGCTGCTGGCTGCTTTTCAGTAACCAGTAGCCGGAAGCCGGAAGCTAAATTTTCTTCCTTAACCCCTCATCCCCGTGTGATTTATTCCCTGGCTATTCAATGCCAATTTAAAATACGGCAAAACTTTCATTCAGTCATTTATTCTTAATCCCTTTAGTCCTCCAACTATTTGTGTCATACCTGTGTCTTACTTGTGTCT
>DMFR01000023.1:3061-3274 GCA_003450125.1 Prolixibacteraceae bacterium
ATACCTGTGTCTTACTTGTGTCTTACCAATGTCTCTACTAATTCGAAGATAATACGTAAATAATTCGTAATTAATTCAAATTTAATAGGTATTCTTACGTATTATTTACGATTTATTATTGTATTAAACAAGACATTGGTAAGACACAAGTGTGACACAAGTGTGACACAAAGCTTTCTGAAACAGCACAAGAAAAGGGTTTTAGAAAATTGA
>DMFR01000022.1 GCA_003450125.1 Prolixibacteraceae bacterium
ATATTTTTAAATACAAATGTATGATATTTTATTTTTCTGGCAATAGAAAAAGCACATCAATACTTTGTGTTTAGTGGTATCTTGTTGCCATTTGTGGTAAATAAACTTTTCGGGGTTGGCTTAAAGTTTAAAACACCTCAAATTCTTCCCTTAATTTTGTAAGATGAGTTCTGGAGACTGTCAATTCCAGATTGTCAAAAGGAGGGATCAACAGGCAATTGTGGGTTTTGAATTCCACCATGTTCAGGTAATTCGAAAAATAGTGAATCTTTTGTGTTCACGAAAACGTGAACACTCATATTGTGTGAACAAATATTAGGAATTTGTTGTCAAAAATAAAAAATAACAAGAATGAAAGAATATATTGGGCCTAGTGATGTAATGGAATTTATATTGAAGCTTTCTGCAATGCCGCTAACGTTTTTTCATCCACATTGCCAAAGAATGAAATACCCGAAGCCCCGTTCTGCAAGGCCGCATGTATCCCGGTTATCAATTCATCTTCCGATTTAAAATCAGAAATATAGATTCCGGCATAGATTGGAAACCGGTTGCACAAAAAGTGAATTCCTTCAGCAACGGCGGTTCCAATCCATTGGGGTTGCTCCCTGTAGAAACCGTGATAGATCATCGGACAAACTCCGTCCAGGTTCCAGTTGGTCCAATCCTGACGAACAATCCGGCGGGCAACTTCGGGAGTTGGAAAAACAGCCGCAGTAATGACTTTGCCCTGTTCGTGTGCAACCTTAGAGAGCTGATTCACCACCTTGGTAATACGGTCGTACCGATATTGCCGCCAAGACAAGCTTTGATCAGGATATTCAATTTCAAGCGGATCAACGCCATGCATTTCCTTGTAGTTTGAACGACAGGTTTCGCAATAGCAAAAGTCATATTCAGGCAATTCTTTTTGTTGTACAATATTGTACTTTGACCAAAGGTTAACCGGTAAAATCACATCGCAATAACGAATATAATCGAGGTGAATTCCATCGACGTAATCCTTCTTTAGAATTTGACGAACCTGATCTTCCAAATAAGCCTGAACTTCAGGTTTGGAAGGACAAAGCCAGCGATAATAATTCACATAAGGAGGTTTTGTGGCGCATGAATCACCATTTCGGCTGACAGCATACCATTCAGGATGTTTTTCGAGCAATTCTTTCTCGCCCCGGTTCATGGTCCACATCCATCGATGGGCTTCCAAACCGGCTTTTTTGGCAATGCGGAAATGCTTCTCACTGTCGTTTTCAAAGAACATTCCCCGAATGCCGGCCTGGTAGAAGAGTTCATATTTCTCTTTCAGAAACTTTTCATCATCCTGAAGATTTGGATTCTCCCACACCCAATGCTTCAAGCCAGGAGATTTGTGTTGATCTTTTTTCTCTGTTCCGAAGGAATTCTTAAAACTTGCCAATCCCATCCCTGCCAATAGGGTTGACTTGATAAAATCTCTTTTCTTCATATGCTTAATTTTTTTCTGCCACAAAGACTCAAAGACACGAAGTTTCATTAAGAAATGTCTATTTAGTGTAACTTTGTGGCTTCGAGTCTTAGTGGCATCATTTTTATTTCATCTTATTTATTTCTGACTTTTAAGAAATAATCCTGTTTCATTGATAGAAAGAAGCGAACCGTCCTTTGCTTTCACCTCCACACTAAACTGAAGAGCTGTAGCCGCCAGATTAATCTTAAATTCTGCATTCTGACCTATTTCCAGCTCTTCCAAATTGGTAGCATACCGGTTATGCTGGGCCCTGAAATTCTGCTGTTTATAATAAACCAACCATAAATAGTTGATGATGGTCTCATCCTTAGACATTTTAAAATTAACAGGTTCACTTCCCACCTTCAGGTTTGAAAACTGAATCATTCCATAGCGTTCGGGATAGTGCATATTGATCAGACCGGGTGGGCTCCAGACCCAATTGTATTCAGGATAGGCACGTCCGGTGGAAGGGTCTTTCATCTTCTGATATTTCCCATCGATCATCTGGGTGCGCCATTCAACACGTGAGAAGTCGATTTTCCAGATTTGACCATCGGATGGAACCTGCACCTGTTCTCCGACCTGCAAATCCGCAAATGGAATTTTCATTTCCACGGTCCACTTTTTGTCGATATCTGTTGGATCATTCAGCGTTCCGTCAATGGAAACAGCACTCTGAAAACCTTTTGAATTCCAGCTTGCGTTTGCATGGCCGCCATTTCGGTAGGGCAGTGGCATCATCAAATCAAACAAGGTATTGAGTGCATTCACTTCATATTCATAATAATCACAGGTATCCCCATCCGGGTCGATAAAAACTTCAAAATCATTTTCGTGAAAAACAACCTGATCATGGGTGTCGTAGTAAGCCCAAATATCAGGCTCTTCCAATTCTGCCAGTACATAAAGATTGGATTCATCCCACAACATTTTCATTCGTGTACGAAACAATGGTTTCGGCTTTTTATCCCCTTCAATATCTGCAAAGTCAGCTGACCATACCGCTTTTCCCCAATCGGGCTCATCTGCTTTTCCGTCAAGCAAAATAGGCAACTTCGTTTGATAAACAACGTAATGTTGAACAGGCGTAAACAGATGTTCATAGCCTTTCCAATTGGTTTGTGCAAATAGGGATTGAGACAAAACCAGCATGCTGCCAATCAAAAATAGAACTTTTATCCTTTTCATGCCAATCATTAAATTGTTATGTATTTTACAAATATAAGTATATTGGGAGTTAATAGTGGGTTTTAATAACCTATGGAAAAATAATTAAGCTATATTT
>DMFR01000115.1:0-1257 GCA_003450125.1 Prolixibacteraceae bacterium
ATCTGGAATGGGGTACAAGAAAAAGCCTCCGAAATTACTTCCGGAGGCTTCATTCTAACCTATTATGGTTTTTCTTTTATTGCTCAGTGGCAGCTATCGCTTGCCTTACTTTACTTCCGGGGTATACTTTCAAGGCTTCCTCCAGAATCTTCAATGAAATGGCCAGGTCTTCCTTTTTCAAGACATAGGCAATACGGACTTCATCTTTACCGTAACCGGGGGTCGTATAAAAACCGGAAGCGGGAGCCATGAAGATGGTTTGGTTTTCGTATTCAAAATCACTCAACAACCATGCGCAAAACTTATCAGCATCGTCCACCGGAATACGGGCAACGGTATAAAAAGCGCCCATGGGGATAGGAGAATAAACTCCGTCAATGCGGTTCAGCCCATCGATCAGGAATTTGCGTCTTGATACATACTCGTCATAGGTATCATGCAGATATTCCTTGTTGTTTTCCAGAGAAGCTTCCGCAGCGATTTGTCCAATTAGAGGTGGACTTAAACGTGCCTGACAGAACTTCATCACATTTTTCTTCAGGGCTAAATTTTTGGTAATCAGGGCACCGATACGTATCCCGCATTCACTGTAGCGTTTAGAAACCGAATCAATCAGTACAACGTTCTGCTCAATTCCCTGTAGGTGAAAGGCCGAAATGTAAGGCGCTCCGGTATAACAGAATTCGCGGTACACTTCATCGGAAAACAGGTACAAATCGTATTTCTTTACCAGGTCGCGGATCTGGTTCATCTCTGTGCGGTTGTACAAATAACCTGTGGGGTTATTGGGATTGCAGATCATGATGCCCTTGGTACGGGGTGTGATCAATTTCTCGAATTCCTTCACAGGGGGCAGTGCAAATCCTTCATCAATCTTGGAAGGAATCGATTTGATCACCGCACCTGCCAATATCGCAAAGGCGGTATAATTGGCATAAGCAGGCTCCGGAACGATGATTTCATCGCCAGGATCCAGGCAGGCCAGGAAGGCAAAGGTAACGGCCTCAGAACCGCCTGTAGTGATGATGATATCGTCAGCTGTGACGTCAATGTTGAATGTATGATAGTACGCCGCGAGCTTTTCCCGGAAAGATTTGATTCCTTCACTTGGAGAGTACTCCAGTATCTTCCGATCAATGTTCCTGATGGCTTGAATGGCATTTTCAGGAGTGGGTAAATCCGGTTGCCCGATGTTGAGGTGATAGACTTTTCTGCCCTTCTCCTTTGCCTTATCAGCCAAAGGAACCAACTTCCTGA
>DMFR01000115.1:1350-9472 GCA_003450125.1 Prolixibacteraceae bacterium
CCAAAGGAACCAACTTCCTGATAGGCGAATCGGGCATCAAATTACCTCGTTCCGATGTATTTGGCATGTTTTTAAAAATATTATCCGATAAGGGGGCAAATATACGATTATCAAATTCAAATAAAAATTTTAGGTTTTGGTTTAATGTGAAATCTTAACAGCACAATAACTTTCATTTTAATAGTTTAATGAAATATAAACTGTCATCAGCCTGAAGTCTGAAACTCAGATGGGAAAGGGATTTAAAATTCATTGTTTTTTGTCATGTTTTCCAATGCTCAGATGAGTTAATTTTGCAGTCATTGAAAACATTTTAAATACTACTACGATGATTATTGGAGTCCCAAAGGAAATTAAAAATAACGAGAACCGCGTTGCTTTGACACCAGCCGGAGTCGCTGAAATGTTAAAGAATGGTCATACCGTTTATGTACAGGCCACTGCCGGTATGGGAAGCGGATTTAGTGATGAAGACTATGCTCACGCAGGGGCTGTGATCCTTCCAACGATTGCAGATGTGTATGACGTTGCCGAGATGATTATCAAGGTGAAAGAGCCCATTGAGTCGGAATACAGCCTGATTAAAAAAGACCAGATTTTATTTACCTATTTCCATTTTGCATCCAATGAGCCATTGACCGATGCCATGATTGGAAGTGGAGCAATCTGTCTGGCTTACGAAACTGTTGAAATGGCTGATCGTTCATTGCCATTGTTGATTCCTATGTCAGAAGTGGCAGGACGTATGTCCATTCAGGAAGGTGCCAAGTACCTGGAGAAAACCTTTGGCGGATATGGAGTATTGTTGGGAGGCGTTCCCGGAGTACCACCAGCAAAAGTGCTGATTATCGGAGGCGGGATTGTAGGAACAGAAGCTGCTAAAATGGCTGGTGGATTGGGTGCCGATGTAACGATTATTGATGTAAGCCTGAAACGTTTGCGTTACCTTGATGATATCATGCCTGCCAACGTGAAGACCATGATGAGCAACGAATACAATATCCGCGATATGGTCCGCAATTCGGATGTGATCATTGGTGCAGTGTTGATCCCCGGAGCAGTTGCTCCAAAGTTGGTAACACGCGATATGATTCCTACCATGAAGCCCGGAACCGTAATGGTAGATGTGGCTGTTGATCAAGGCGGTTGTTTCGAAACAACAGTACCCACGACCCATGATCATCCTACATTTGTCATTGATCATGTGATCCACTACTGCGTAGCCAATATGCCGGGAGCAGTTCCACGTACATCAACATTGGCATTGACCAACGCAACGCTTCCTTATGCCATATCAATAGCCAACAAGGGTTGGAAGAAAGCTTGTATGGAAAATGACGCTTTGAGAAAAGGCTTGAATGTTGTCAAAGGAAAAGTGGTTTACGAAGGTGTTTCTGATGCCTTTGCACTTCCTTACCACAAAGTGGAAACGGTATTATAATATAAACAGAAACCCCGGTAAAACGGGGTTTTGTTTCATATAAGGATTTTTAAGAAGGCTGGAATTGTATTCCGGCCTTTTTTATTGGCAAAAATAAAAAGGGAACACTGATCTGACTGATATAACGGATTTACACTGATCTTTATAAAATACGAATTACACGAATTGATACAAATTACACGAAATTAAGAGATCTGTGTAAATCTGTAACATCAGTCAGATCTGTGTTCCTTTTTCTTTTTTAAATATAGATCAGTGTTCCTTTTTTTTTGATAAATCGGTGTTCTTGAAGGTGAGTTTGTAATGAAAAAATACTAAAGTTTGTTGAAATCGTCGTTCAATTCACCTTCAGCGACTGCAATGAGGTTCATAAATTCGGCCACGTAAACTGGATAGGATTCAATATCTTCCAGCTTTTGGGTTTTCAACTGCAATTCCTTTAAACGGTGTCCCAGGTCATTCATCCCAAAGGTCATGACCGATGATTTGGCCTTATGGGCGAGTTCACCAAGTTCTTTCCATTGTTTTTCAGCTAAAAAGCTGGTCATTCCATCCCTGAATTCAGGCAATTGATCAAAGAACATTTGAATAAATTCCTTGGTTATTTCTGATTCTCCACCTGTAATTTCATTCAGATAATTCAAATTTGTAATCCGAGCTTGAGCCATTGTAGATTATTTTGCGATAGTTTCGAGGAAGGCAATATTACAAAAAATAAATATTCGAACCTAACATTTAAAGTAGCATTATGAAAAACCTACTATCTTTGCAGAAATGATAATTTTCATGCTTTAAACTTAGCCGAACTACTATTTTTGTTGTCCTTAAATTAAAGAAAACAGATGAAACGAACAGCTTTAAATCAAATACATAAGCAGGCAGGTGCCAAAATGGTGGAGTTTGCAGGTTTTGAAATGCCCATTGAATATTCCGGGATCAAGGAAGAACACATGACTGTACGCGAAGCCGTCGGGGTATTTGACGTCTCGCACATGGGTGAATTTTGGGTAAAAGGACCACAGGCACAAGAGCTTGTTGGAAGGGTGACCACCAACGATGTATCCAAACTGATGATCGGACAGGCACAGTATTCCTGTTTTCCCAATGGGAAAGGTGGAATAGTAGACGATCTATTGGTCTATTACTATGCTCCGGAAAAATATTTACTGGTGGTCAATGCTTCCAACATCGAAAAGGACTGGAATTGGATTGTTTCAAACAATACCAACGGAGCGATCCTTGAAAACTCTTCTGACGAGATCAGCCAATTGGCCATCCAGGGACCAAAGGCAACTGCTGCACTTCAGAAATTAACAACTGTTGATTTGTCAGCCATCAAATATTACACTTTTGTAACCGGATCAATTGGTGGAGTTGATGATGTGATTATTTCAGCCACGGGTTACACCGGATCAGGAGGATTTGAATTGTATTTCAGAAATGCTGTCGCAGAACAACTATGGAAGGCGATTTTTGAAGCAGGCGCTGAATTCGGTATCAAGCCGATTGGACTGGCTGCCCGTGATACCTTGCGCCTGGAAATGGGTTATTGTCTGTATGGAAACGACATCGATGACAGCACTTCACCCATTGAAGCAGGCTTGGGATGGATTACCAAGTTTAACGGCCATCATTTTATTGATAAAGATTTCCTTCTGATGCAAAAGCAGGAAGGCGTTGATCGGAAGCTTCGCGGATTTGAAATGATCGACCGTGGTATTCCCCGTCACGACTATGAGTTGACGGATCAGGATGGAAATGTGATTGGGAGGGTAACTTCTGGAACCATGTCACCAATATTGAACAAAGGTATTGGAATGGCCTATGTGAACAAAGCTTACGCTGCTATTGGAACAGAGGTTTTCCTGAATGTACGCAACAAACAATTAAAGGCTAAAATAGTGAAACTGCCTTTCATAAATCCGGTCTAAAGTTCAAAGTTTAATGTTTAAAGTTTAAAGTTGCGTGCCAATTAGGCAACGCACCCTTTAACTTTATACTTTGATGTTTCATCCAAATCGGCACGCAACTTTAAACTTGAAACATTAAACTTTAAACTCTCCGCTAGAAATAGAAGTTGTTCTTCTGTTCGCGTTTTTCCTTGTAGTCGCCTTTACGTACCACTTTCACAATGGAACGACGGTTCACTTCATGTTGTGCTTCATCACAAATGACACCATTTCCGCAGTTATTGAGCAACTTGGTTTCCCCATAACCTATATGACGTAACCGATCCGGATCAATTCCCTTTGAAATGATATAATCACTGGCTGCAAGGGCCCTTCTCTCGGAGAGCTTCATATTGTATTCATCACTACCTCTGGAATCGGTGTGCGATTCGATTCTGAATTCAAGATCAGGAAATTCTTTCATATAAGCGATCAGCTTGTCCAGGATAACTGCAGCATCTTTTCTGATCACAGATTTATCGAGATCATAATTGATATATTCCAGTTCAACCACCTGCAGAGGGACACCATCTTCTTCTTCCATATTAATCGGAGCCGGTGCATTATCCGCAACCTCCTCCTTTTTCTGTTCCAGGAAGATTTCTGATTTGACTTCATCATTGGGACGAAGGGATATGGTGGCTACCTGACTTTCATTTTCAAGATAGAGGTCTTTTGTAACATTCAAGATGTATTGTTGCCCTTTGTTCACTTCGAATTCGAATTGACCATCGGTCTTGGTGATGCCCGTAAGAATAGTCTTGCCATCTTCATCAATCAAAGAAACCGTTGCATCAGCCAATACATCTTTGGTCCCTGAATCTTTGATAATACCTCGGATAATGATAGGAACGCGTTTAATCCTTAGAAAATACAAATCATCGTCCCCTTTTCCCCCTGACCGGTTAGAAGAGAAATAGCCTTTCATCCCTGTTGAGTCCAAAGCAAGTCCAAAATCATCTTTGGCCGTGTTGATCGGATAACCCATATTCTGGGTGGTGGTAAAAATGCCTTTATCGGGGACAGAAAAATAAATATCGAGGCCACCCAATCCTCCTAGTCCGTCACTGGCAAAATAGAGAACCCCGTCATTGCTGATAAATGGGAAAAATTCATTGCCTTCAGTATTAATTTTAGGTCCTAAATTGACAGGTTTGCTCCATTGTCCATTGGAAAGCTCACTGGAATAAAGGTCAGATTTACCATATCCCCCAGGCATATCGGAAGCAAAATAAAGAATTGTCCCATTTCTATCGATGGAGGGATGTCCTACTGAGTATTCATCGCTGTTGTACCTAAAACCACTGGTTAATTTCCATTCGCCATCCTCCAGCTTGCCTAGAAATATTTTAAGATTCACGACCCCTTCCCTGCTTTTAGTAGCTTTGCCCTTAAGAAAATTGTCTCTTGTAAAATAGATAATGTTGTTTTTCTGATCAAATGAAACAGGTCCATCATGGTAGGCAGTTCTCAATTTTGGAGCAAAAGGCTCTGGAGAAGTAAGATTACCGGATATAGAATCAATTTTTGAAGCGTACATATGCAGATAGGGAAGATCATTCCATTTGTAATTTACACCTGTATTATTCCCAATGGAGGTAGAAGAAAAAATGAATTGATCTTTATAAAATGCAGGCCCCATTTCTGAACCTGGAGTATTCAGAAATACATTTCGGATTTCATAATTGACAGAATCTCTTTTCAAAAGCTGCATGTATTGGAGCAGTGAAACCTGCAGATTTATCCTTCCATCTTCAGGGCGCAAATCAGCATATTCTTTTAGCCAATGTTGAGCCAACAGGTATTTCCCGTTGCTCTTAAGGGATTGAGCGTAATTGAAGATATCCTCAGGTTGTTCTTTGTGGCGGTCAATCAGTTTTTTCAGCCAATGTTCAACCTGTCCGGTATTTCCGACAAGGCGATTTGCCTCAGCCAATTGTTTTACAACGTAATTATCTGTAGTATCTTTATCATAGGCGTACCCATACAATTGAATGGCTTCCATATAGGCAAATTCATGGAAGGTTTTGTCGGCAAGTTGAATAGTCAGCTTTTGACTAAAAGAGATGCATGGCAAAACGCAAATCAGAATAAGAATTAGCAGACAGTTCGTTGAATTTCTTCCCATTGATGCTTGTTCGTTTGGTTAAAAATATCTTGGTGATCGGACTTTGCCATTCACTAAATTAAAGTCAAAGCTAACCATAATTTCATGAGTCCCGTTATTATAGGCGCCCAGACGGGAAATCGGGAAATCATAAGAATACCCAATTTTCATCTGGTTGGTTACCTGAAGCTGAAACAATCCTCCAAAAGAATCCCCCAAACGGTACATGGCACCCAACCACAAACGATCATAGAACATAAATGTACTGTTAAGATCAAATGAAACCGGCGCATTACTTACCATTCTAGTTAAAACGGAAGGTTTGAATTTAACAATTCTATTTACATCAAAGACGTACCCTGACATAAAAAAGATGTGTATTTCTTCCTTATCGAATTGACCGGATGAAAATCCTGTTTTATTGATGGTGTTTTTAATGAGTTTGGGAACAGATAATCCCAAATAATACCGGTCGGTGTGGTAAAATGCGCCCACTCCTAAATTAGGCAAAAAGCTATGATTGATATCACTGGAAAAAACCGGATCATTGGGATCATTGGTAGTCAAATCTGCTACTCCAGCTTCATAAAAATTCACACCTGCCTTCAATCCAAGGGCCAGTTTTCTTTTATTGCTGAAATGGAGGGTATAGGAATAATCCATATATAGTCCATTTTGTTTGATGGGCCAAATCTGATCACTTAAAAAAGACAAGCCCAGTCCCATATTGGTATTGGTAATGGGGGAATGAATGGCAAAAGTCTTGGTATCAGGGGCATTGGCCATACCTACCCACTGATTGCGGGAGACAGCCATCATACTGAGCAGATCCTTTGAACCTGCATAGGCAGGATTGATGGCCATCAGGTTTTCCATGTATTGAGTATACATGGGATCCTGTTGCCCAAAGGATTCTCCGGCAATAAACATCAGTAAAATTACCAGGATTAATCTGGCAAACTGAAATTTTAGATAACTGATATGTTTATATCTACTCAACTTTATTTCTTTATTTCCCCCCAGTTTGACTGGAGGCTATTCACATTTAAGTCCTTCGGACTTTCGTTCTCTCATTCTCAAATTGTCAAATTACCCAATTACCCCTGCTCCTTCCCTATCGATCCAGATAAACAGCTCCGCTGATATTTTCATGGCCATTCATTTTCAATATATAGTAATACGTTCCCGATGGAACCGGACCTGAACCTACGCGCATGCCGGAGGTATCCGTACCATCCCAATATCCAGTTTTACCGTTTCCTACTCCATAGTTCTTAGACTGGTAAACGATATTTCCCCAACGGTTGAATATTTCAATTTCGACTGCCTTGTATTTTTCCAATCCCTTAATTTCAAACTGATCATTGATACCATCTCCATTGGGAGAGAAGCCTTCAGGTATAAAGAAGGGTAAATCATTGATCAGCACCAGCACCTTTGCATTGTCGCAGTTACCAAAATAGTCGCAAATGGAATAGATGAATTCATCCTGTCCTGTATACAATTCTTCAGGCTGGTATAAAACCAGTGAATCTGTGGCTATTGTAGCCGTCCCATGAAACGGAGCTGATACAATTGAAATGCTCGATGGATTGATGGCATTTTGCGGAATATCATTCCTGACCACATTGATCATCACCCCTTGATTGACTTTTGTTTGAACGGTATCATTGATCGCCTGGATGTAAATACCCACATTCACAGAATCCTTTGCAATACATCCAAAAGCATCAGTTACTTGAAGATAATACATGCCCAAACCACTTACCATTGCAGTTGCTTGCGTTTCTCCGTTTAAGATGATACCTTCCTTTGACAACCATAAATAAGTAAGACTCCTACCTGTGCTTTTGGCCCCATTGAGTAAAATGTTGGCATTTGGACTATCGACAAATACATTTTTGTCGGTCACTACCTTAGGCGCATCGGCAACCTGTACAAGTATTGAGGTAGTATCTTTTTGACCCTCTTTGTCGGTAACCGTTAAATGATACCGGGTTGTTGTTCCTGCATGAAATCTTGGAGTAGGACTAGAAGGATTATCAAGATAAATAACAGGAAGCCAAGAATAAGTAAGTCCGTTACCAGTTGAAACACTTGCATCCAACAATTGCCCTGAAGTATTACAGTTTCCAAGTATCAATTCAGAGTTACCTAAAATCTTAGCAACTGGTCCAGGATTATTGTAATTAATTACCACTTTGGCCTGACTACATTGAACGGGGGAACCATTGTCGCACACTTCGTAAACAAATTCATCTGTTCCTGAGCCAGTTACATTGAGCGTAAATGTAAAGATGCCATCCTCTTTAATTACCAAATTTCCTTTTGTTGGTGCAATTATTGGCAGGGTTTTGTAAACCAGTTGTCTATCTCCAAAAGCCATATCATTGATTGCCAAACTGCCTGTAATTACACGACCGCTGACTGCAAATACATCATCAATTGCAACAGGAGCACTTATCGTTTTGATGATCAGTTCATTGGTAGTCTGATCTGCTGCAATATTGCCAATTGCATTAGTAACTGTTGCTGACACATTGTAAGTTCCATCCGGGATTTCACTTCCTGAAGGAATCTGTAAACTCCATTTGGTGCCAGAAAGGGTAAGCTTACCGTCGCCTG
>DMFR01000048.1:0-891 GCA_003450125.1 Prolixibacteraceae bacterium
TTTTTAAAAGATCAGTGTAAATCCGTTATATCAGTAAAATCAGTGTTCCCTTTTTTTTAACCTTCAAGGCAATTTCATACATTTGTTGTCATTCAAAACTTATGAAGCAAACACGGTACCAGGAATTAGAATCAATGTTGAAGGAAAAGATTCAGCATGGACTTTTAAAGGTGGGCGATTATTTGCCCTCCGAAAATGAATTGTGCATTCAATATTCCATCACAAGGACAACAGTTCGGAAGGCATTGGATAACCTGGTAAATGAAGGTTACATTGAAAAGCAACATGGTAAAGGCAGCAGAGTTAAAGAACACCGCAACTCGCTGGGATTGCTGAATGTGAAAGGCTTTTCTGAAGCTGTGGGGATGAATGTGAATACGATCTTTTTACAGAAGCCGATAAAGACAAAATGGAATCAGCAGTTGGCTTTTCATCCTTCAGAAATGGAGCTTCAAAGTAATTGGCTGTACTTTGAACGACTTCGTTGTGTTGGCGATGATCCGGTAATGCTTGAAAGTAACTGGTTTGCAGATCAGGAAATCAAGAAATTCGTAGGTCAGGAATTTGTAGATGGATCGTTTTTTAAAACCCTTAGCCAAAAATACCTGGTAGAAATTACCGGATCAGAACAGGAACTGAGGGCTGAATATGCCGATGAACGAACATCAAGCTATATAAAAATAGAAACCGGTGCGCCCATCCTGCATATATCCATCAAATTTCATACAAGCAAGCCAGATCTATTTATATACAGCGAATTGTATTGCAACACGATGAAATATCCCATTGGGAACAGTTATCATTTGTAGATTGAATAAGTAAAAACACTTAACATATGCCATATATGCAAAAAAAAAAGAAAAATAGAATAAAAATAGAACGCGGATAAAA
>DMFR01000048.1:1079-1477 GCA_003450125.1 Prolixibacteraceae bacterium
CTATTATTTTTTGTCGTGATTAAAGTAAAAGCATTTAAACAGAAATAACTCAAAACCTATATCTAAACACTTCTAGTATGAAAAGACTGATTTCTATTGCCTTAGTACTATTAATTAATGCCACAGCTCTCGATGCACAAACCAAATCACTGCAGAAATCACCTGTATTAAGTGAAGCTGCTCCTGAGAGTGTTGGAGTATCTCCAGAACGCCTTGCCCGAATTGATCAGATGTGTACCGATGCGGTAAAAAAGGGAGACCTACCGGGCATCGTATCACTGATTGTACGCAACGGGAAAATAGTACAATGGAAAGCTTATGGAATGGCCAATAACCAGGAAGGAAGAGCAATGAAACGGGATGACATTTTCCGCATTGCCAGTCAGTCTAAAGCGATC
>DMFR01000048.1:1599-3684 GCA_003450125.1 Prolixibacteraceae bacterium
CAGTCTAAAGCGATCACCGCAACAGGTATTATGATGTTATGGGAAGAAGGTAAATTTCAGCTAGACGACCCGATTTCAAAATACATCCCTGAGTTCAAAAACCCACAGGTTCTGAAATCATTCAACCCTGCAGACAGTACTTATACTACAGATCCTGCCAAGTCAGAGATCACCATTCGTCAATTGCTCACCCATACCTCTGGCGTGGGCTATGGAGTGATTGACCCCAGCGAACAGATGAAGATGATCTATGCAAAAGCTGGAATAACGGATGCATTTACCACCAAGAAAGTTACTATTGCCGATAATGAAAGAAAATTGGCCAAATTACCGCTGCACTTCAATCCTGGAGAGAAATACAGTTATAGTGAAGGATTGGATGTATTGGGTTATTTCATTGAAGTAGTTTCAGGAATGCCTTTCGATGTCTATCTAAAAACACATATTTTTGATCCTCTTGGCATGGAAGACACACGCTTCTATCAACCTGAAGAAAAAGCAGGACGATTGGTTGCAGTTCAGCAAAAAGGCAGCAATGGGAAATGGGAAAAATACCCGGTTACCTTTTACGATACCGACTATCCCATTAAAGGGGCGAAGACCTTTTTCTCAGGAGGAGGCGGGCTTTCAAGTACAGCCAAAGATTACGCCACCTTCCTTCAGATGTACCTCAATGGAGGCGAATACAATGGCATCCGGCTCTTGAGCCATACCACCATCGAAGCGATCATGGGCAACCAGATCGGCAATATTTGGGGAGAAAATCCTGAGAAAGTATATGGGTTGGCCTTCTCAGTGGTTACCCGTAAAGGCGAAGAAAAAGGGGGCATGGGCAGCGAAGGCACTTTCGAATGGGGAGGATATTTCAATACCCAATACTTTGCCGATCCAAAGGAAAAGGTAATCGGTATCCTGATGAAACAAACCCAAGGTCCTGTGAACGATGAAACGGGATGGAAATTCAAACAACTGGTGGGTCAAAGCATCGATGATTAACTTACCTTACACAAGAACACTGATATATCATAAAAAAGAAAAAGAAAAAAAGAACACTGATTTGACTGATATAACAGATTTACACTGATTCTTTAATTAAGTGTAATTCACATTTTAAAAAAAATCAGTGTAAATCTGTTATATCAGTCAAATCAGTGTTCTTTTTTTCTTTCTTATATAATCAGTGTTCCTTTTTCCTTTGTTTTTGTTACTTTTACAACAAGAAGAAAAAAAAATTTAAAACCATAAAATCAACAACATGAAATTCGGATTCTTTGACGATTCACAGAAGGAATATGTGATCACCAACCCGCAAACTCCATGGCCCTGGATCAACTATTTGGGCAATGAAGATTTCTTTTCATTGATTTCAAATACGGCTGGAGGCTATACTTTTTATAAAGATGCCAAGTTTCGTAGGCTTACCCGCTATCGTTACAACAACGTACCCATGGACAGCGGTGGTCGCTATTTCTACATCAAGGATGAAGATACTGTCTGGTCACCGGGATGGAAACCCTGCAAAACACCACTCGACAAATATGAATGTCGTCATGGGATGAATTACACCACCATCGAAGGGGTAAAGAATGGGGTATCAGCCAAAGTGTTGTTTTTTGTTCCCCTGAAAACATGGGCAGAAGTTCAGAAACTTACCTTGACCAACAACACTTCGGAAGTGAAGAAACTTAAACTCTTCTCGTTTACCGAATGGTGTCTTTGGAATGCAGCCGCTGATATGGAAAACTTCCAGCGTAACTTTTCTACCGGAGAAGTCGAGATTGATGGTTCTGTACTTTACCACAAAACAGAATACAAGGAACGCCGTGACCATTACGCCTACTACTCAGTAAACAGTCCTGTTCAGGGTTATGACACTGACCGCGAATCGTTCTTTGGACTTTACAACGGTTTTGAAGAACCACAAGTGGTTGCAGAAGGAAAGGCACGCAATACTGAAGCACACGGATGGTCACCCATTGCCTCACATTACATTGAAGTAGAACTTCAACCCGGTGAATCGAAGGATTTTGTCTTCTTATTGGGATACGTTGAAAATGCACAGGAAGATAAGTGGGAATCAAAAGG
>DMFR01000046.1 GCA_003450125.1 Prolixibacteraceae bacterium
ACTAAAATACGAATTACACGAATTGTAACGAATTATACGAATGGTTGCTGCTTCGTTTGCGGTAACCAATCCACAGATATCATTTCGTCTTATTTTTCTCATTTCCCATGCGTTTCACACATGGCTATTCAAATTTGACTCTTTCAGAGTCTTATTGGTGGATTGAGCTTTGGGATGATCAGGTTTCATTTTCTCACCACGATCTGCAAACAATAAAGGCTGACCAGTCAGGTATATCTATTCGTTTTTCAAAGAACTCAATTGCTAAAATAACAAAAAATTTCAAGAAGCTACCTTCGCAGGCAGCTTCTTGAGGTATTCTTGAATTGTAAATCCTGTGCTAAAAATTGCAAATTGCATATTTGCACCATCATGACAAGCACAGAATAATATGTAGAAACTTCATGCTATTTATAGTGGATATTTTGAAGACAATAAATATGGTAATACTGCAGACACAATTGCATATACAATCAAAATAGCATATCCAACTCTGCTTTGGTATTTAGTCTCGTTTTTGTACTTTTCGTATATTCTTTCACGTTTTTTATAAAATAGAAAATAATCGATAGACATAACAATTATTCCTACTAAAATTGCAAATGCAATGACTTCATCCTTGGATACCAGTTTTATTTTAATTCCAAAAAAATGATTTAATAGAATATCAACAGTCACAACATTTGCAATATGAATCATACTTAATAAGAACATCGCATTTGTTGCAGGTGTGTCATTTGTTTTAACACTTTTGAGATTATTGTATAACTTGTAATATAAATATTTCATGATAGCTTGAATTAATGATAATAACTTCTAGGATATGTTAGCATCAATCCCGGATGTTCCCTAGAAGTTGTAATATATGCCTTGGCTGCCATATAATCTAATTGTATTAAAACTCCATACCCACTACCAATGGATAAAGCAGCGGCTGAAACTCATTTTCTCCGTTCTCCATGTCCCATGCCCCAAGCCCTCTGCTCCCCTGCCTCTACTTATCAAACTGCCCCCAATTGATTCCTGCATCCAAATGTTCATCTGTAAAGCGGACGTCTTCCATAGTGGTTTGCTCGTTGTGAATGGCTGAATATCTACCCAAAATGGCTGACAAGGTTGAGGTCGAGGCTTGAATTGTTTGGTTGAGGTAGTTGCCCGATTCGATACTTTGGATAAAGGATTGCCCTTTGTTCTTGTCCGAATCAAACAAGGCCTGGCCTGTTGCCCCTTTTGCAATCAGATCAGGAGAAAGAACCGTTTGGGTATTGCGTAGAATCCCTGAATCCCAGGCATTGACCCCTTCGATGAATACCCCGCCACTGTAATGGGCCTCGGCAATTCCCTTGGTCCCTACAAACCGGGCGCAAACATCCCCAAAGGTAGTTCCCACCTGCGAGCAATGCAGGCTTACGTTGATGTCCCCCGGGTATTGATAAGCCACTTCAAAATTGCTCCATGTATCGCCATAGCTGATGGCTCCTTTTCTCCCTCCAAAACCTCTGGCTGACACTGGACTGCTCTGTAAGGCCCAGTTACAGACATCAATCATGTGGATCCCCTGATCGAGCAGGATTCCTCCTGATAAGGCTGTGAATTTATATTGGTTCCTGATCCTTAATTCGTCTTCCACAACATTGGGGAAAGGCTTAAATGCGCTGCCTGAACTTAGATAATACAACTGCGCGTTCATCAATTCTCCAATGGCGCCCTCCTGAATCCGTTTGACCATTTCAACATAGGGTGAGGCATACCTGATCTGGAAACCAATTACGATGCTCAATTTACCATCGGCCCTTACCCCTGCCTTTTCTACCCGTTTACATCCTGCAACATCCACTGATGCCGGCTTCTCGCAATAGATGTGTTTGTTGGCCTCAACTGCCGCTTCCAGGAATTCAGGGTGCGTATAGGCAGGCGATGATATTAACACCGCATCAATATCCTTGCTCCCAAGCAGCTGAAGGTAGGCGTTCGAGCCTACAAACAGGTTGGATATACTGATTTCTGGAAATCCTTTTTTTTGATTCATGGAATTTAACTCCATGACCCCGGCAGTTAACTTATCTTCAAACAGATCGGCTGCTGCTGCAATATGGATATTGTTGTTGGCCGACATGGTGCCTATCACACTCAATCCCCTGCCGCCTGTACCGATGATCCCCATCCGGATGGCTGAGTTGGCCCTGGTTCCAAAGACAGTCATAGGTTTTAAGATTGTAAAGGCTGAAATAGCGGCGGCTCCTTTGATGAAATTTCTTCTGTTCAGTTCATTAGTCATGGCAGTTAGTTTTGAGATTATAAAGGCAATGGAAATATACAAATTAAAAAACAATATGCAAAGTTAAATGATGAAATTAATTCAATTCAAAGTTGACTCGATAAGAGTAATGAAATAAATTAATGTCGCTTTGACACTTTTGATTTTATTTTTCTCATATTTGTTGACGGAAAGATTAGGTTATTTTTTTGTCAGTAATCTTTGTGTAAATTTACTTTGTGTTCTTTGTGGTTAATTTTTTTATACCACAAAGTCCACAAAGAATTTCACTCTTTGTCCTGATTTGTATAGAAAGCAATCCGTGTAATTCGTTTAAATTCGTGTAATTTGTATATAATGAAACTAACTATCGTCCTATTTCTGCTGTCACTTTTTGCCTGTAAGAGCCAATCTGAAAAGGCTGATTACGCCATCCAGGGAGTTCCCTTCAATGAAGTGAAGATCAGTGACCAGTTCTGGCTGCCTAGGATCGAAACCAACCGAACCGTTACCATCCCTGCCTCCTTTGCCAAGTGCGAAGAGATGGGACGAATGGATAACTTCCTCATTGCCGGTGGACAGATGAAAGGACCAGTAAAGGGAAAGATGCCTTTTGATGATTCCGACGTGTACAAGATCATTGAAGGGGCTGCCTATTCCATGACCGTTACCCCTGATCCCAAACTGGATGCTTATGTCGATTCCATTATCAAGATCATCAGCATCGGACAGGAAAAAGATGGCTACCTGACCACCTACAAAACCATCGACTCCACTTATTCCCCTGCCTCATGGTGTCCTGCAGCCGGCAGATGGAAAAACGAAGTATGTAGTCACGAATTATACAACAGTGGTCACCTCTTTGAAGCTGCCGCTGCACACTACAGGGCCACAGGTAAAACCAATTTTCTCGATATAGCTACCAAAAATGCAGACCTTCTTGTAAAGGTATTTGGGGAAGGGAAAAACCCCGGAGTGCCCGGACACCAGATCGTTGAAACTGGACTTATCAAGCTTTACCAGGTCACCCACAAGGAAGACTATTTAAAGCTTGCCCGTCATTTTCTCGATTTCCGGGGTGACAGCACCAAACGTAAACTCTATGGGCCCTATAACCAGGACCACAAACCTGTGACCCAGCAGGATGAAGCCGTCGGTCATGCCGTCAGGGCTCCCTATATGTATGCCGGGATGACCGACATTGCCGCCCTATACAAGGATGCGGCCTACACCAAGGCCGTTGATAACATCTGGGATAACATCGTTTCCAAAAAGCTATACCTCACCGGGGGAATCGGTTCCCGCCACGAAGGAGAGGCCTTTGGCAACAACTATGAACTGCCCAACCTGACTGCCTACAACGAAACCTGCGCCGCCATTGCCAACGTTTACTGGAATTACCGCATGTTCCTGCTTCACGGTGACTCCAAATACATCGATGTGCTGGAACGAAGCCTCTACAATGGTGTCATTTCAGGGGTTGGACTCGATGGAAAAACATTTTTTTACCCTAACCCGCTGGAATGTGACCTTCATTTCAAATTCAACAGCGGGGGAAGCCTTACCCGCGAGCCCTGGTTTGACTGCTCGTGCTGCCCAACCAACCTGTGCCGTTTTATGCCTTCTGTTCCCGGCTATATTTATGCTCAGGCGAACAACAATTTGTATGTGAACCTGTTTGTCACCAGCCAGTCAACCATCCACCTGGATAAATCGTTGCCTGTTGCCATCAGCCAGGAAACCCAGTATCCATGGGATGGAAAGGTCACCATCACCCTTTCCCCTGAGAAAACAAGTCCTTTTACCCTGCAGCTTCGTATTCCCGGATGGGCCAAGGACCAGGTTGTACCCAGCGATTTGTATTCATTCGTAACTCCTGAAAAAGATTTAATTTCAATTACCGTAAACGGTGAGCCCGTCAATTATACCACTGAAAAAGGATATGCCCTGATTGCCCGTGAATGGAAAAAGGGAGATGTGGTCAGTTACAGTATCCCGATGAGCATACGCCGCGTACTGGCCAACGATAAGGTGGCCGATGATGCCGGCAAGGTTGCCATAGAACGCGGCCCGATGGTCTACTGCCTCGAAGGCATTGACAACGTACCGGAGATGATGAAACTGGCTTTGCCCGACTCGGCCCATTTATCGGCCACCTTTACTCCCGAATCGCTTAGCGGGATAGTGACCATTTCAGGGAAGGCCCTTTTAACGGAAGGCTCAAAATCTCAATATAAACCCATTACTGCCATACCTTATTTTGCCTGGAATAACCGCGGGGCCCAGGAAATGAAAGTGTGGATACCCCGGAAATAATTCTTGCAGAAATGAATTCAACCCATCAGGCAATTGCTCCATCCGAGTAGACTCCTGTCTTGCTTTTTTGATTTATATACAAAGGCACACAGGGCACATCGAAAATTTAAACGATGTGCCCCATGTGCCTTTGTGTTGAATTTTTTCTCCTATACTGATCGTGATTGTATTCCTATTCCCCTTAGGTTTGTGACTTATCAATATCTTACCAATGTCTGTATTAATTCGAAGCTTATTCGA
>DMFR01000007.1:0-1914 GCA_003450125.1 Prolixibacteraceae bacterium
CAATCAAAGCGTTAAAATAGAAATATTAATAATATTAAAATACCGAAATTATGAAATCACTATTAATTAAAATAACAATATTTGCCTCCTTGCTTTTTGCTTTTGTGGCATGTAACAAAGACGAAAACTTAAAAGATACCAAGGTAACTGCAGTCAATGCACTTTATGAACCAAGTAATGCCAAATCTGTCGTATTGCAAAGTTCGGCTTCTGCATCACTTTACTTCGAATGGGAACCTGCCAAAGCAGAAGACAGCGGAATGGTTTTATATGAAGTGGCTTTTGACAAAGAAGGTGGTGACTTTTCAGCCCCTATTTACAGAATGGCATCTGACAACAATGGTGGATACAATCATGCGACTCTGAGTCATAAACAGCTGAACAAAATTGCAGGAATGGCCGGAATAGGTTCTTCTGAAACAGGCAAACTGATCTGGACTGTATTTTCTTCCAAAGGGATCAATGATGTGAAAGCGGTAGAATCAAGGACGCTGGAATTAACCCGTCTGGCAGGTTTTGCTGATGTTCCGGTTGATGTATTTGTAACGGGCGAAGGTTCTGAAGGTGGAACGGATCTTTCAAAAGCAAGCATCATGAAAGCTACTGCAAACGGCGAATTTGAAGTCTATACCAAGTTAACTGCCGGTAAAGCTTATTTCTTAACGGATGCCAAGGTAGGAACTCCCCGTAAATTCTATATTGAAAACGGTTTGTTGAAAGAAGGAACAACCACCATGACAGCAACAAAAACAGGTGTTTACCGCATCAATCTTGATTTTAACGTAGGATCGGCTGTTTATACCGAGATCACCGATATGCAGTTGTTCTTCTGTCCTACCAATTCATTCCTGTTCTCATTGCCTTACCTGGCAAAAGGGGAATGGAAAGCTACCAGCCAGCCCATTACTTTCAAACAAGAAGGCTGGGGAAGAGACGAACGTTACAAGATCAAAATGACAACCGTGAACAGCGCCGGCGAAACCATTGAAGAATGGTGGGGAACCCCAAACACCGATAGCCGTCCAAACAGCTCAAGTCCTGCATCGTATTATTACCTCTATCCGGTGAACAACAGCCAATGGGATGGTAAATTCAAATTTGCAGGTGAAATGGATATGGCATTGGTTGATATGTCTGTTTTGTTGCAGGCAGAAAATTCTTATACCCATTCTATTACCAAAGTAGGTGACCAGTAAGCCTTCTATATCATTACAAAAGGGTGGGTATTTCGATGCCTGCCCTTTTTTGATACTTTATCCGAATTAATCCAACACCATGAACAAATATTTCTTATTCCTCATAGCTTTTTTTCTGTTCCAGGCCTGTAGTAAAAAAGACGATTCTGTTAATACAGAAGGTCAAGAATACACCATCTCATGGAAGGCCGCTGCGGACAGCAGCAGCAATGCATTTGTCCTGTCTTATTGGAATGGCGCGGAAAGCTATTTCAATTTCAACAACAACAGTCAGAAAGACTTTAATTACTGGCCTCAGGCCCATGCCTTGGATGTAGTGGTGGATGCCTATACCCGTACCAATGATAATTTCTACAAGACGACTATTGCCCAATGGTATGAAGGGGTAAAAAAGAAAAATGGCAATACCTTTTATAACGTCTATTATGATGATATGGAGTGGATTGCCCTGGCGATGCTTCGTTCCTACAATGCCACACAAGATGAGAGGTATAAAACCAGCGCAATTGACGTTTGGAAAGACATTCAAACCGGATGGAATATCAATGCAGGAGGCGGTATTTCATGGAAAAAAGATCAGCCTTATAGCAAAAACGCCTGTTCTAACGGGCCTGCCTGCATTCTTGCTGCCAGAATGTTTCAACAGTTTGGCGATGTAAAAGACAAAGAATGGGCCTTGAAAATATATGCTGTCTCTTATACACATCTCCGAGCCCAC
>DMFR01000007.1:2022-2307 GCA_003450125.1 Prolixibacteraceae bacterium
AGAATGGGCCTTGAAAATATATGATTGGGAAAAGTCAACCCTATTTAATCCTGCCAACGGTGCTGTCTATGATAACATCGACAGCCGTACAGGAGACATTCAGAAATCGTGGATTTTTACATACAACGAGGGAACCTTCCTGGGATCGGCTGTTGAATTGTATAAAATTACAGGAGAAAAAGGCTACTTAAACGATGCCATTAAAGCGGCAGATTATACCTTGAACAACCTGGTGGATGGGAATGATCGTTTACTGAAAATCGAAGGAAATGGCGATGGTGGTCT
>DMFR01000007.1:2434-12789 GCA_003450125.1 Prolixibacteraceae bacterium
GTGGGTGTTTTTATTCGCTACTTCACCCAATTGATCCTTCTTCCTGATCTCGACACGGCTACAAAAAAACGCTATGTCCTCTTCTTTAAACACAATGCAGAAACACTTTGGAGAATGGGAACCAACAAACAACTAATTTTGTATGACACCTATTGGAAAACCAAACCAGGAAGTACCAGTGAATTGACTACCCAAACCAGCGGCGCCACGCTCATTGAAGCTGCAGCCCTTTTGAATAAAGAAGGTTTGTAAATGATTGATAGATGGTTGTGAGGTTGAAGGGTTAAAGGGTTAAATGGTTAAATTTCTTTTTAGTACCAAGGCTAGAATCAAGATTCCAGTATCTCTTAGCATAAAATTAAACGCAAATACAAATAAATTTAACCCTTAACCATCCAACTATTTAACCATTCAACCCTTAACCATAAAACCCTTTAACCATGAAAATAAAAATTATTACCCTTGCTTTATTTCTAGCTGTTACGTGCTCTTTACATGCCCAAAAACAGCTGACTAAATATGTAAATCCATTCTTAGGCACCGCTACTTTGTGGGACAGTATCGACATTGGCTATAAGCCTACACACAGAACCTGGGGTGCAGAAGTCTTTCCGGGATCATCACTCCCGAACGCCATGGTTCAGCTGAGTCCTCTTACACAGTTCCACAGCGGCTCGGGTTATCAATACGAAGATACCGTCATCTATGCTTTTATCCATACCAGCAAAGGACATTGGAACCTTTGTCACATTCCTTTATTGCCGGCAACGGGTCCTATTTCGCCCGACAACTTCGGTTCCGCATACAGTCATAAAAACGAATCAGCGCATCCGGGCTATTACCAGGTCTATCTTGAACGCTATGGGGTCAATGCTGAATTAACATCCACCTTGCGGTGTGCATTTCATAAATATACGTTTAAGGAGGGGCAAAGTAAAAAACTGATTGCCAATCTGGCCCAATCCAATGAACAGGTCAGGAGTTGGGAAATCAACCAGGAAGGCGAACATGTATTCAAAGGCTTTCAGCAAGCAGGAGAAAAAATGTATTTCTACGCATTGGCCAATCATCAAATACGAAATATAGAATCGCTAAAAAAAGAGACCAAAGAGATATCGGTCGTTAATTTTATGGATTCACCTAAACCATTGGAAATACAAATAGGTTTTTCATTTGTAAGCATCGCCAATGCAAAAGAGAACCTGGAGAAAGAAATGCTTGGTAAAAGTTTTCAGCAAGTGAGGAATGAGGCGACAAAGACTTGGGAAGCTTTGTTGTCAAAAATCACCGTATCAGGGGGTACCGAAAGACAAAAAGGAATTTTCTATTCTACGCTTTACCGGTCATTCCTTTGGCCTGCTTTGCGAAGTGATATCAATGGCGACTTTACCGACCTGAAAGGCAATGTTGTCAATAAGGGCTTTAATTATTACACCGAGCCATCGTTGTGGGACGATTACCGCAATAAGCTGGTTTTACTGGGAATGTTGTCTCCCAAAGTAACCGTCGATGTGATTAAATCGCTGATCGACAAGGGTGAGAAAACAGGGTTTATGCCGACGTTTTTTCATGGCGACCATGCAGCTCCCTTTATTGCCGGAACTTACCTGAGAGGAATACGAGGCTTTGATGTAAAAAGCGCCTACAATCTACTGTTGCGCAATGCTACGCTCGAAAATAAGAGCAGACCCCGAATCATGGAATACATAGAGAAAGGATACATATCAGAGCCAGATCTTGCAAATCCTACACTTGAAACTGTGGCTGCCGCAGGTGTTACCAAAACACTCGAATATGCTTACGATGATTATGCCGTAGCCTTATTGTCAAAGGAGTTGGGCGATACAGACAATTACAACAAGCTGATGAAACGCACCGGGAATTATAAAAATATGTTCGACTCATCTACTGGCCTGATGCGGGGTAAATTAGCCAATGGAGAATGGATTAAGAATTTCGATCCAACGTCTATCTATTATGAGTATATGTATCGTGAGGCCAATGCCTGGCAATCTTCATTTTTTGCCCCTCACGATGTAAAAGGATTAATCGGTCTCTACAAGAGTCCAATTGATTTTGAAAAGAAACTGGATGATCTTTTTTCAATTCCATATAAAGGAGCAGAAGCTTATAACATTTCCGGATTTATCGGACAATATTGTCACGGGAATCAGCCCGATCATAGCTTCCCATGGTTATATTATTTTGTTGGCAAACAGGAAAAATCGCAGATGTTGCTCGATAGCATCATGAATCATTTTTATGACATGGGCAAAGATCATCTGGCTTATGCCGGAATGGATGATGCCGGTGAGAATTCTTCCTGGTATGTATTTACAGCCATTGGCTTGTATACATTCTCGCCTGCCGATCCGAATTATATTGTTTCAGTTCCTCTGTTTGATCAAGTAGATTTTAAGCTGGGAGATAAGAATTTTACAATTATTAAAAAGAATTCTGGAAAGAAAATCAGCAACATTACCTACGACAATCAAAAGTTAGAGGGATATTTCGTACCTTATGCCGAATTAATAAAGGGGAAGAAATTGGTCATCACTACCCAGTAAAATGGAGACAGGAGAAAGGGAGAAGATGTGAAATGAGAAAAATTCAATGCTTCATTATGCTTTTTTTGTCTCTGTATCTTTGTGATAAAATTTATATAATGGGTTTTCTTAGAGGAAACTTGTAACCATATATAATCAGCCAATTCGTGTAATTCCTGCCCGCCATTGAAGTAGCATCAAGGCAGGCGGGCGTCTAAATTCGTGTAATTCGTTTTAACTAAACTATAACATCAAATGCGCAAATTAATCCTTAATCACTGTTTGGTCTTCCTAATTGCAGGAAGTACGCTGTTTGGTTGTACACAAGCGGCGAAAACAACTTTCCGGACGACCACCACCGAGCTTCGTGCCCCAGCCTTTCCATTGGTTACCATCGATCCATATACCAGCGCCTGGTCGGAAACCAACCAATTGTTCGATAGTCCGGTTCGGCATTGGACTGGGAAAACACATTCACTCATTGGAGCCCTTCGCGTTGACGGTCAGGTGTACCGATTTTTGGGCAAGGAAGACATTCCGTTAAAAACCCTGTTGTCAATGGCCAATGAAGGAGCCTGGGAAGGTAAATTTATGAATATTACACCTTCTAAAGGATGGGAGCAAAATGGGTACAACGACAGCAAGTGGTCAACAGGAAGAGGCGCTTTTGGGTCTCCTGGTATGGAGTCAATAGGTACACGTTGGGACACAAAGGAAATCTGGATACGCCGTGAATTTACTCTCCCGGAAATTGCCCCCGGATCCAATCTTTACCTTATTTATTCGCATGATGACGACTTTGAACTTTACCTCAATGGTAAGGAAATTGTCCGTACCGGAAACAGTGCAAAAAGTAATATTTTGCTGAAGATCGATTCTGGATTACTCAAAGCCGATGGTAAAAACATCCTTGCGGCACATTGCCTGGACCGTGGTGGATTAGCCTATGTTGATTTCGGTATTTATGCAGAAAGTGACCATAAAGAGGTATTTGTCCAAACAGCCGTCCAGAAGAGTGCAGCCCTTACTGCAACACAAACGCATTACAGTTTTACCTGCGGACCGGTTGATCTGAACCTTCAGTTTGTATCACCGCTGCTACCCGATGATCTGAACTTGCTCTCACGCCCTGTGAATTACATCAACTATGAAGTGAAAGCCAATGATGGTGCAAAGCATGATGTGCAGATTTATTTCGAGACCACTCCTGAATGGGCCGTCAATGAACTTAGTCAAGAGGTCCAGGTTACCAAAGGTGAAACGGGCAGTATTAGTTTTATAAAAGCCGGAACAACTGAGCAGTCCGTTCTGAAAAAGAAAGGCGACAACGTGCGCATTGATTGGGGTTACATTTACCTGGCGACTAAAAAGAATGAAGCCGGTTCTGTTGGAATGGGCAATTATTTTACGTCTAAGGAAGCCTTTGCAAAATCAGGAAAGATCCCTACAGGTGAAGATAAAATGATCACCAAGATGAATCAGTCGATGCCTGCCATGACTTGCATAGAAAACCTTGGAAGCGTTTCATCCGGTTCAAGCAATGGATATATCATGGTTGGCTATGATGATTTGGAATCCATCCAGTATTTCGGCACCAATTTGAAAGCCTGGTGGACCAACGGTGGAAAAGTTACTATGATGGATGCTTTGAAATTGTCATCAGATCAACATGACCAAGTGATGGAACGCTGCAACAGTTTCGACAACCAGCTTTGGAAAGAAACACTCGAAGCTGGAGGTAAAGATTACGCTGACCTCTGTGTGCTGGCTTTCCGTCAGTCGATTGCAGCCCACAAGCTGACAAAAGATACCTTGGGCAACATTTTGTTTCTGTCGAAAGAAAACTTCAGCAATGGGTCTATCGGGACTGTGGATATAACGTATCCATCAGCTCCACTTTTCCTGAAATACAATCCGGATTTGCTGAAGGGGATGATGAACCCGATTTTCTATTTCTCAGAAAGCGGGAAATGGACCAAACCTTTTGCTGCACATGATGTGGGCACTTATCCATTGGCCAATGGACAGACTTATGGAGGTGACATGCCCGTTGAAGAATGCGGGAATATGGTCATTCTCACGGCAGCAATTGCCCAAATGGAAGGCAATGCCGATTATGCCTCCAAACATTGGGAGGTGCTGACAGCATGGTCGAACTACCTGCTGGAAAATGGCCTTAACCCGGAAAACCAACTTTGTACCGATGACTTTGCCGGACACTTTGCCCACAATGTAAATCTGTCGGTCAAAGCGATCATAGGGATTGCCAGCTATGGAAAATTAGCCGCCATGCTCGGTAAACCAGAGGAAGCAGAAAAATATACTTCGAAAGCCAAAGAGATGACAGCCAAATGGGTGGCTATGGCCAAAGACGGAGATCATTACCGCCTGACTTTTGACAAACCTGGAACATGGAGTCAGAAATACAACTTGGTATGGGACAAACTGCTGGGCTTGAATATATTCCCCAAAGAAGTAGCGCAAACAGAAATCGCTTATTACCTGACCAAACAAAACCAGTATGGATTGCCCCTTGACAACCGTCGAACTTACACCAAGGCCGACTGGATTGTATGGACAGCCACCCTGGCCGAGGATCAGCAGACCTTTGAAAAATTCATCGCTCCTATACATGCTTTTGCAACCCAAACCTCCAGCCGGGTTCCATTGACCGATTGGTATGAAACTACGGATGCCGCCCAGGTTGGATTTCAGGCACGTTCGGTTGTAGGTGGATTCTTCATTAAGGTACTGAAATAAAAGATAGCTACAAGTTTCAAGTTCCAGGTTTCAAGTTCCAAGTAGCCTACCGAACCTGGAACCTGAAACTTGAGCCCATTCCGAAAAGTAGATTGAAGACCCTGAAAGGGTCAAATTTGGATAACCGTGGGTGAAACCCACGGAAGATCAGATAAATGGGTCGCAACCCTGAAAGGGTTGAACTTTTACTTAACTCATATTCAACCCTTTCAGGGTTGCTGAGTCAATACTTGTGCTTCCCGTGGGTTTCACCCCCGGTTATTCCGATTCAGTCCTTTCAGGACTATTTTAAAGCATTCCGACTTTTCGGAGTAGTCTCAAACTTTGAACCTTTAACTTTAAATACTTTAGTTCACTTTAAATACTTTAGTTCACTTTAAATACTTTAGTTCACTTTAAATACTTATAACTTTTCCTATGACAACACGACGAGATTTTATACGCACCAGCGGCTTAACGGTAGCCGCATTGGCCATTGCCGGAACAGGTAAACTGATGGCTTCATCAATGAATGAACTTAGCTATGTAAGCAAACGTCCTGCTCCCGACAAACGTAACTTTACCTCGGCAGCTGTAGAAAAGACCATTCAGCAAACCAAGGCCAAACTGAAAGATCCCAAGCTGGCCTGGATGTTCGAAAACTGTTACCCCAATACACTGGATACCACCGTTCGATTCAAAATGGTTAACGGGAAACCTGATACTTTTGTCATTACTGGTGACATTGATGCCATGTGGCTGCGCGATTCATCGGCACAAGTATGGCCTTATCTGCCCCTGGCCAATGAAGATGAAAAACTAAAGTCATTACTGGCCGGAGTGATCAACCGACAGACTAAATGTATCCTGATTGATCCCTATGCCAACGCTTTTAATGAAGGACCTACCGGCAGCGAATGGATGACCGATGCCACGGAAATGAAACCTGAATTACACGAACGCAAATGGGAAGTCGACCCCTATGTTACACCGTGCGTCTGGCTTATCATTACTGGAAAACCACCGGCGACACAAAGGTATTTGACGCCGACTGGCAGAAAGCAGCCCAACTGATACACAAGACCTTTGCAGAACAACAGCGCAAGGAAAACCTTGGCCCTTATAAATTCCAACGCAAAACAGACCGGCAATTGGATACCGTTTCCAACGATGGCTATGGACAACCCCTCAAACCGGTGGGATTGATCAACTCCACCTTCCGCCCTTCGGATGATGCAACCACCTATGGCTTTTTAATTCCTTCCAACTTATTTGCCGTAACCTCACTTCGGCAGTTGGCTGAAATCAGCAATAAGGTAACGGGCGATAAGGCTTTCGCGGAAAAATGCCTTGTGATGGCCAAGGAAGTAGAAGCCGCCATTAAGAAATATGCCATTGTAAATCATCCCAAACACGGCAAAGTATATGCTTTTGAGGTAGATGGCTTTGGCAATTCTTCCTTAATGGACGATTCCAATGTACCGAGTCTACTGGCTTTGCCTTACCTGGGCTGTGTGGAGGTGAAGGATCCAATCTATCAAAACACCCGCAAATTGGTGTGGAGTACCGACAATCCTTATTTCTTTAAAGGCAAGGTGGCCGAAGGAATTGGCGGTCCACATGTAGGCTACGACATGGTTTGGCCCATGAGCATCATTATGCTTGCCATGACCAGCAGCAACGACCAAGAGATCGCATCGTGCCTGAAAACCTTGGTGGCTACCGATGCCGGCACCGGGTTTATGCACGAGACCTTTCATAAAGATGATGCCATGAAATTTACACGTTCCTGGTTTGCATGGGCCAATACCCTCTTTGGCGAACTGGTCCTGAAATTGGTTAAAACTGGGAAAATAGTTTAGTCATTTCAGAAGAATAATAAACAGCGATATCCCTGACTGTCAATATCTGGATATCACTGTTTTATAAAAGTTGAAAAAGGAACACAGATCTGACTGATGTAACGGATTTAATATGATCTTTCTAAAATATACGAATTACTCGAAATTAATAGATCAGTGTAAATCCGTAACATCAGTATAAT
This sequence comes from Prolixibacteraceae bacterium, assembly GCA_003450125.1. GTDB lineage: Bacteria > Bacteroidota > Bacteroidia > Bacteroidales > Prolixibacteraceae > Aquipluma. The sequence goes on from DMFR01000007.1 coordinate 9,764, forward strand.
CAGTGTTCCCTTTTTCTCTTAATTATTTCCCATCAACAATGATGGGATTGCTTTTTTTACTGTCGATGATTATGAGTTTGGCATTCGGAGAGGTGGAGATGGCTTTAATCATTTCATATTGCAGCTGTTTATCGCTTAGTCCTGTACTTAATATTTTCTGGTAGTCCGCAATCCCTTGTGCCTCGACTCTCATCCGTTGAGCTTCCTGGGTTGCTTTCTGAAGCACGAAGGTCATTTTCTGGGCATCCTGTTCAGCATTGATCTTGGATTCGATGGATGCTTTGACCGATTCAGGCAATGTAATATTGCGAACCAACAATTGTTCAAGGATCAATCCCCTACTCTTAAAATCGCTCTCAATGGTCTTAAATATGCGGGCCTGAAATTCATCACGCTTGGTGGAATAAAGTGCAACAGCGTCATAATATACCGCATTGTCCCTAATTTTGGTCCTACAGATGGGCCGAACGATGGTATTGCGGTAATCGGTACCTATCTCGCTTAATATACGGGGCGCCTCATTAGGGATTACCTTATACAGCACGGTAAGGTCAATGACCACTTCAAGTCCATCAGCTGAAAGGACCCGGATGGCGTCATCTCCGGACTTATCCCCCTCATCATGCACACCCGACATGGTGTAGTTTTGGGTACGAACATCAAAAGTGACCACTTCAACCAATGGGTTAATCACGTTCAACCCACTTTCAAGAATATCCTTGTTTACTTTCCCAAAGAGTTTCTGAACACCAACATCGCCGGGTTCAATTTGCTTAACGGAAGCCAGACCAATGCCGGCAATAAGAACCAGAAACCCAATAATGCGGATCATTCCGCTGTAGGGCTTGGCAGGGGAATCATTATTTGCAATCACAAAACCAATTACAATTACTGCAATACCGATAAAAATTACAAACATGTGCTTTAGATTTTAAAGATTAAAAATCAGGTTGATTTATGTTTTGTAAATATACATGTTTAAATGATGCGCCAAGATTTGTTTTTCGTCAAAAGGAAGGAAAAGGGAATGCCAATGACCGCAAATAGGCTGCAAATGACAAATGTTGCAGTCTATTTTCGGGATATTATTGTCGTGTAACAGCTAATCTGCCAATAGGGTGGCAAAAGGTCTAAAACTCTACCATACTGTCACCACTACGCGGTTTTTAAGGTGCATCGCACAGGCATTTTGGTAGAAAGGAGATAAGAACAAACGCACCATTTTTAAAGGTGCATCGCACCGGCAGTATGGTAGAGCCCAGTAGCCAAAAGCGAATATTTAACTGTTACATGACAATATTGCCCAAGACAAAAATATGCAGTTCATGTATGAAAACAGTCCGTTCGTTGCGAAATGTATACATTTCATCAAGTTTCTAATTTCTTAACCCATGATTAGAAAAAGGGTATAACTTAAAATCGTAAATTTGCCCACCTAAAAATACAACATGCTTGAACATTTAAATATTTTTATAAGTCTGGCATTAAGCTTTACGATAGTTTATTTTGTAATTCCCAAAATCATCAAGGTTTCAAGGAAAATAAAATTATATGACGTCCCCAATGAACGTTCGGCAGCCAAACAAATCGTCCCTACCCTTGGAGGAATTGCCATATTCGCCGGATTCTGCATAAGTACCATTGTATCATCGAATAACCTGGACATCGATGAGCTTAAACACCTGATTGCCGGTGTGATTTTTATGTTTTTGATTGGATTGAAAGATGATATTATCGGCTTGTCTGCAAAAAAGAAATTGATGGCCCAAATTATCGTGTCCCTGTATTTGGTTATCATCGGTGGTTACCAGATCACTAACCTTCATGGCATTTTTGGAATACAGGAAATCGGGTATGTCACAGGTGCAATCATTTCAATTGTTGCCATGGTTGGCCTCATCAATGCCATTAACCTGATCGATGGGATTGATGGCCTGGCAGGGGGAATTGGATTGCTCATTTCACTGATTTATGGGTTTTGGTTTTTAAATGCAGGGGATTTCATTTATTGCCTTGCCAGTTTCAGCTTAGCCGGAAGTTTAATCGCCTTTCTGCTTTACAATGTTTTTGGCAATACCAATAAAATCTTCATGGGTGATACCGGATCCCTTATCCTGGGAACAATTATAGCAGCATTGACCATTCATTTCAACAATTATTACTCAGCCATCGATGGCGTTGTACATGGATTGCCTGCTCTATCGCTGGGTATTATCATTGTACCTGTTACTGATACCATACGAATATTTGCCATCCGGATCGCTCAAAAACGTTCGCCATTTAAGGCCGACATGAATCATATTCATCACAATGTCCTCAAATTAACGGGGAATCATTTAACTTCCAGTTTTATTATCATTGCGGTTAACAGCCTAATCATATTGTGTTCCTTCCTCTTGATTGACCAATTGGGAAATAACCTGCTGTTTATTCTTATATTGGTTACCGGTTTCCTATTGGCAGGTATTCCGGCCCTTATCCTTAAATGGTTGAATTTCAGCAAAAGCTCTGAAGGACAAAAGGACAAATCCATCTTTGCACTTTCTGTTTTCACAAAAAAGCCCAAAAATTAGCCATTGCTGATAAGAGGCTACTTAATTACATTGCGTTTCTCAGCGCTTTCATTCTTTGGTTAAAAATAGGCAATTGAACCACAGAGTTTAATAGAGTTATACACTGAGTTTCAAAGAGATGAAATGTAAAAATTAACTTTCTTAAAACTGCCGCTTCGGGAACGTGATATACCTCAAATCCATTTCAGGAAATTTACACGGAAATCACAAGACATCGTTGTAAAGCAAAGTGAATGGCCAGCTTTTAAAAAGAATAAGATTCTTTCAAAAAAAACATCATTCAGTATGGTTTTGAAAATACTTTCCCACAACAATGTCATGTAATCCGATTAACCCACGTTATTAAGAACAGACTCATACAAAATCAATAATCTGATCTTTAAGGGCTAATAATAATTGTGGGTAAACCTTAGCTATAGCCATCCCCATTCTGGATCAAGTGCAAAAGACGGT
>DMFR01000055.1:0-209 GCA_003450125.1 Prolixibacteraceae bacterium
TTCACCCATGCCGACAATGACACCTATCCCCTTTGGTATTGCCAGGAAGTTGAAGGATTCAGGAAAGACGTGCGTGTGGTGGTTATGCCATACCTTCAGGCAGAGTGGTATATTCAGCAATTACAGCGCAAAATCTACCAGGATGAAGCCCTGAAGATGACCATTCCTCTTGAGAAATACCAATCCGGTCAACTGGACTATGTATACAT
>DMFR01000055.1:443-5955 GCA_003450125.1 Prolixibacteraceae bacterium
GTGGGCTCGGAGATGTGTATAATGGACTATGTATACATTGTTCCGAAGATCGAAACGGAACAATCATTCACCGATGTGCTTGGTTTTGTAGCCAGTGATTCATCCTCTACCAAACTGGAAGTGGGTGAACGAGGCCCAATCAGCTATATTCCTGTCAATAAGGTAAGACTGGAAACTTCTGGCAAAGATGACATTCACCTTGAACTGCCTCAACGGGGAATGACCAAGGGCGATGTGGCCTTCTGGGATATTATCGCCACGAACCAAGGGAAACGCCCTGTTTGTTTTACCTCATGGACCGATCCCGAAGAACATGGATTAAAGGATCATTTGATTTTCGATGGACTTGTATTCCGCTTAACGGATCAGCAAACCGATAGCAATTCAATCCTTAACATGGGAAAAGTTGAAACAGAAAGTCTGTACACCAAACTGATGCAAAAGTGCAACTGGGATAACCTTGCCAGAAAGGATGTTTACTTTGACTGGCATCACCGCAGAATGTTTGCCTCCATGCAGATCCGCAATGCCTTTTACCGGCTGGCCAATCAATTGACGGAAGAACATCAGTCAGGTAAAGCCTTAGAGGTATTAAATAAAGCAGAACAGACTGTCAGTTTAAAACTATGGCCTGTGGATTACCAGAGTCTTCTTATGGCAGGTCTCTATGTCAGGAATGGACAGAAGCCAATGGGTGAAGTCCGGATAAAGGAGTTGGCCCATTCGCTCGAAGAAGAATTGGTCTACTTTGCCTCCTTTTCGCCCGCTCAGAAATCATCCGTCAAGACAGAATCCGATTACCAGCTTGCTTTATACGCTGAATTGATCAAACAGGCCGAAGGGACACTTCCCGAAAAGGGAATCATACAGATGAAAGAGAAACTAATGGCTTATGCAGGAGAAAGTAATTAAAGTGACTAGAGTGACTAGAGTATTTAAAGTGCCTAAAGTACTTGGAGTGCGGGATTAACTCTAAATACTCTAGGCACTTTAAATACTCTAGACACTTTAAATACTTTAGTCACTTTTTAATGGCTTCTAACACCCGTTCAGGGGTCATAGGAAGCTGGTAAAGCCTTGCTCCTGTGGCATCAAAAATGGCATTGGCAATCACTGCCCCCATACAAATGATACCTGGTTCACCGCCTCCTTGTGGAGCTTCATTCTTTTCCAGTATCCGGGTTTCTATTTTCGGAATCCAGGAAAACTGGGGTATCTGGTAAGTGCCATAATTGGCTGTATGAATATCACCCCCGGTAAATAGGACTTCTTCCGTTAACGCGTACCCCATTCCCATGGTAATGCAACCTTCCATCTGGATCAATGAACCTTCAGGATTGATGCAATACCCCATATCCTGGGCACAAGCTACCCTTACCACTTTTACCTTTCCGGTTTTCTGATCCACTTTTACTTCCGCAATATGGGCCACATAACTACCGGCATCAAAACCACAGGCAATCCCAATTCCTCTTCCACTGGGCAATTTGGCAGGCTCATAGCCAAATAGGTCGCCTACCGCTTTCAGCACACCCAACATACGTTCGTCCTTGAGGTTCTTTAACCTGAAATCCATGGGGTCAGCTCCTACTTTGGCTGCCATCATATCGACTTGCGATTCACGTGCAAAAGTATTGGTATTGTTTCCCGGTGCCCTCCATGCGCCGGTTCCGAATGGATGTACATCCCTTGCCGAATGGCTGGTAGTCTTCGAATCTGCAACATCATAAACGGTATCCGATCCCCTTGCCCCTGCAAAATATTCATGGTAATCCCACATCGTCATCTTTCCTGACTTGTTCACTCCTGATGTGATTTTAATGACAGCAGCCGGTCTGAAATTATCGTTGAAGAATTCTTCCTTTCTCGTCCATTGAACCATTATAGGTTTGCTGGTCAGTTTAGCCAGACGGGCAGCTTCAATGGCCTGAAGAAATGATCCTTTTCCCCCAAAACCTCCGCCCAGGAAGGGTGCAATTACCCTGACCTTTTCATTTCCAATTCCAAGTTCACGCGCAACACCATCCTGTGTTCCAAAGGGAGATTGGGTTGAAGCCCTCACGATCATCTTGTCTCCTTCAGGATAAGCCAATGCCGTATGGGGTTCCATGGGTGAATGGGCCACATAGCTGTTGTGGTATTCGCTTTCTATAACCATTTCAGCATTCTTCTTGCCCGTTTCCACATCTCCAGAACTTTTTACCACCCTGGCTTCTGAAGGAAATTCAAGCATGTGCTTAAATACGGACTTGTCGTCTACCTTCATTTCATCAAACTTGTATTCCCCTTTCACCTTTGCAAGGGCCGCTTCTGCCTTCTCGGGGTCTAAATGCAACATAGCAACCAAGTCTTTATCCCGGACAACCTGAATACCATCCATCTTTTCAGCTTCCGAAGTATCTGCTGAAACCAGTGTTGCCCCGTGTGAAGGAGGTCTTAAAATCTTTGCATACATCATTCCTGGCATACGGAAATCCCCTGAATACATGGCCTCTCCAGTCACTTTGGCTATTGCATCAGCCCGCCTGAATGATTTACCCCTGAGTTTATATTCACTGAAATCTTTGGTCTTAGGCTTGACGTCCATGAATTTCTCAATCCGTTGTCCTTTGGTCAGTTGTCCATATCCAACATTCTTGCTTTTATTATTTCTGACAGCTATCACTCCATTTTCAATCACCAGGTACTCTGAACTGGATTGCAGGTATTCAGCCCCCAGGCTCAGTAAAACAGAACGTGCCTCGGCAACTGCCGCCAGGAGCGTTGGTCCTAATACCCTTGTTGACATTGATCCCCAGGTTCCTGCATCATAAGGGCAAAGCTCGGTATCACCCATCACCATTTTGATACTTTCCAATGGAACGTCTAACTCGTCTGCAATCATTTGGGGAAATGAAGTAATGATCCCCTGCCCCATTTCAATCTTACCGACCATTGCTGTTACTTTCCCATCTTCTCCAATGTGTAAAAACGAATTGAAATCAGTAGGAAGTGACTTTCTCTGTTCGCTTTCAGCAGCAAGGCCTGTGAGAATAGAGCCCAGCTGAAAATAGATAAAAAGACCTCCACCCAGCAGTTTCACAAAGTCTCTACGGTCCAATTCAAACACTGGATTGTTTTCTGGCAATTCGTCACGATAATATTTGTTCTTTTCCATAATAGGCTAATTTTACAAATGAGTGAATCAGGTTTGTTTAAACAGCCGAAGTTTGAGCAACCGATTCGATGGCTTCAATAATCCGTTTGTGGGCTCCACAACGGCATAAATTGTCTTCCATCCCTTCAATAATCTGCTCCCTGGTCAGATGAGGATTCTTCAGTAGTAGGCCATAGGCATTCATCACCATGCCCGGGGTACAGAAGCCGCACTGCATGGCATCGTGATCGACAAAAGCCTGTTGAACCGGATGAAGCTTACCGCTTTGAGCCAAACCTTCGATGGTCATGATCTTCTTACCCGCCACATCTTCCATTGCAATTCCACAGGACCGGACCGCCTCACCGTCCATGATCACTGTACAGGCACCACAGTAACCTTCTCCGCAGCCATATTTGGTGCCTGTCAGGTTAAAATTGGTTCTAAGGGCCCAAAGCAATGCCTGACCTTTTTCGAGGGGCATTTCCACTTTTTTCCCGTTCAGTTCAAATTGAATTTTTTCTGTCATGTGTGTTGGTTTTATTAAGTTCATACAGATAGTCGTTTCTGGTATCAATATCCCTTACAATTTCGGGACTCGAAGTTTCCACTTCATAAATATCTTCCGGAAAAGTTTGTGCTATTGACCGTAATCCCTGATCCGGATTCAGATGAGATAACTCATTCCTGTATTTCAGGTCATACAATGGAGGATGGCCCCGTTTGCCCTCAAATAGAGGAATTACAATTCCCTTTCCTGAATGTCTCCATCCCTCAATCACCTTCCTGGGAACATTTAATGGAATAAATGGCTGATCTCCTAAAAATACCAGGATGGCCCTTGCATCTCCTGGCAATGCTTTTACGCCCGATATGACAGAGGATTGCATCCCTTGCTGAAAATCTTCATTGATGACAAAGTCTACAGGTTTCCATTTGATGGCATTCGAAATATCAATCCTTTCAGAACCCAAGACCACTTTAATCTTTTTAATTCCTGAATCCAAGATATTCTCAACCACCTTTTCAATGATGGTCTTCCCTTCAAAAGGTAACAGCAGTTTTTGAGTCCCCATCCGGGTAGACAGACCTGCCGCTAAAACGATGGCCCATACGTCATTCACCATTCTTATTGTTTTGATTTCTGACTTTAACCAGTTGAGCTGCAATGCTAAGCGCAATCTCTTCAACCGACTGCGCCCCGATATCCAGCCCGATGGGTGTAAATACACGATCCCACTGTCTGGGGGTAGCCCACCCGTTTTCTATAAACGAAGCCTTCATTTGACTCACCTTGGCCCTGCTGCCAATCATCCCAACATAAGCTGCATCTGAGGCGATAAACCTTTTTAATACTTCGGAATCACTTTTATGGCCATGGGTTACAATGACCAGGTAAGTATAATGCTGGATATCCATTTTCCCCAGTGCTGAATCAACAGTGCCGGAAAGAGCAAGATCTGCAATAGGAATCTTTGCCTGAAAGGCATATTCAGGACGGTCATCCCACAGGGTAACTTCGAAGCCCATGAATTTTCCCAGCTGAGCCAAAGCCTGGCCAATGTGCCCTGCCCCTGCAATAACCAGTGAAGGCTTGGGGATCACACTTTCAACGAATGTAAATCTATTTGCAGGGTTTTCTATTCCTTTCTCAGGGATCAGATGACAGGCATCTTTATGCTTGTTTATGAGCATTTGATCCACCAGAAGTTCAATTTCTTTGCTTGAATGATCGGGCAAATGCTTTTGACCGGTATCTGTTACCCAATGACGATTGATGGTTATATTTTCCGAAGCGGATTGATCCACCATAGTCACTAAAACTCCCTTGTTCCTATGTTGAGAACTACTTTTGATCTGATTGAAAACTGTTAAGTGCGATTCAGGAAGGGCATCCAGCAGGATGGTCATGCTCCCTCCGCAAATAGCATCACTTCCCTTGCTCAGATCACCCCCGAGGTTAAAAGAAAAGAGTTCTGATTTTTTTGACTGAAGGAGAACTTGTGCCCGTTGGATGACCTTCAACTCAGCGATACCCCCTCCAACCGTTCCAGCCAACAATTGACCATCTCCAATCAAAGCCGAACTTCCCGCCTTCTGTGGAGTTGAGCCCTGGGTTTGGATGACTGTTGCCAGCACGCAAGGAGTCTTTTGGTACAGCATTTCAATTAATTGCTGAAAATCAAACAAAGTTGTTCTCATACCAATTGTAACACAACTGTTAGGCTAGTTCTTTGGACTTAAACCGCTTAAATGTCCTCAAAAACCATTTAAAAGTAATGATTTTTTGGGAATATCGGAATATAAGATATTAACAATTAAGCGTATTTCAACACCCCTTCTTCTATCTTGGTACCTGCCTGGGCTATACCTTGC
>DMFR01000334.1 GCA_003450125.1 Prolixibacteraceae bacterium
AGAAAGGTATCAGAAAGGTATCAGATGATAGGTCCCAGGTAGGTTTTCAGTCAGTTGGCTTTTATACTTGATCCAGAACATTTGAGGGAAAATCAAGAGGAAATATAAAGTCGACCAAAAGTACGGACAAAAAAAATGCCCCAAACGATGGGGCATTTTTTCAATGAGAATACAAATATTATTTTTTTGCTGGAGCAGCTTTTGCAGGAGCAGCAGCAGGAGCGGTTGTTGGGGCAGCAGCAGGAGCTACTTCAGCTTTTTTAACTTTTGCTGTTTTAGCATCTTTAGCAGCAGCAGGAGCTTCTTTTTTTACTGGTTCTTTTTTAGCTGGAGCTTGAGTCATGGCAGAACCTGCGAATACTAAACCAACTACACACATTGAAATTAAAATAAATTTTTTCATGTTTTTTGTTTTTTAATTGAATTTGAATGATCATTAAATATGGTTCAAAAATAGGTCCTGAAAAACTTAACGAAAGTTACTGACTTGTTAATAGGATGTTAAAATTCCAACTTTCTCCCAATATTCAATATCTTTACTTACTCATCTCTGAGTAAAAATAGGCAGTATAGATTGCATTAATGGCTTTTGAACAAAATGAGACGCATTAAATTACGTTTAAGGAAAGAAGCTGGTCGTTTAATCTTAACGATTTCAGTGGTGGCATCCATGGTTGGCTTACTGGCAATTCAGGTAAATTGGCTGAAAGAATCCATTGCCATGCAGGAGACGATATTTTCAAAGGGAGTGAACCTTGCACTTCAGCAAACGGCCCAAAACATGGCTAAGGATGAAGAATTAAATACTGCCATGCAAAATAGTATGGAAAAGGACAGTTTGATTAATTCCGAAGAGGTCTTCACCCAAAATATTATTTCCCGTCTGGATTCAACCATCCAAAAACAACTTGCTTTTTACCACATCAACCTGGATTTTCATTTCATCCTCATTAACGGGGAAGATACCCTATCCCTGAAACGAAATGCCAAGATAAAGAATGGCGAGTTGTTTCATCAAACCTTTGCATCGCCTTATCCGGATTCAAGCATCGATCTTGCCATTCATTTTCCGGAAAGAGGCTCCTTTATTTTGAAACGGATCGGGATCATGTTTGCAACTTCTGTTTTACTCATTCTGTTTACCATTGTTTCAATTCTACTGATATTATACTATTACCGGAAGGAACGTTCGTTTGCCAAGCAGGTTAAAGACATGATCGGGAATTTAACCCATGAATTTATGACCCCCATTTCATCAATCTCCCTGGCCGGAAATATGATTCTAACTAGGAGCCAGAAATCAGGTGATCTGGCCATCAGCCAATTTGCAACTGCCATTAAGGAAGAAAACAGGAAGCTTCAGAAACAGGTCGACAGGCTGATCCAGTTAGCTGCAGTTGAAAACAGTGGATTTGAATACAGCAAAACTCCGGTAGATATTCATTTACTCATCGACGAAGCGATTCAAAATATGTCCTTCCAGCTAAATCAGAGTGAAGCTGAGGTAAAGCACAATTACCTGGCGGAAAGATCAATTGTAATGGCAGATAGTTCCTATTTTACCGATGTATTTATAAATATTTTATCCAACAGCATTAAATATTCACAGGCCAACCCGGAAATAAGTCTGGATACCAGGAATGAGGGGGATGCGATTTTAATTTCGTTCACTGACAATGGGATAGGGATTCCAAGTCGTGAGTTTAAACGCATTTTTGAAAAGTACTACCGGATTTCAACGGGCGACATGCACAATACCAAGGGCTTTGGACTTGGCCTTTTTTACGTCAAAACTGTTGTTAAAGCCCATCAGGGAACCATAAGCGTTAAGAGTGAAACCCTTAAAGGAAGCACTTTTACCATCATTTTACCAGTTTTAAAGGAAAATCCTGCGGCATAGGGTTTTCATCAATTCTTTAAAGCTAAAGCCCCCTTTCGGAGAACCGGAAGAGGGCTTTGATTTATTATAGATATTGAAGGGTATGCCGGATATTACATCATTCCGCCCATGCCGCCACCCATTCCACCACCCATAGGTGGCATAGCTGGTTTGTCTTCTTTCTCATCAACCAATACACATTCGGTAGTGAGGAACATGCCTGCAATTGAAGCGGCATTTTCCAACGCGATACGTGTCACTTTAGCAGGATCGATTACACCAGCTTCGTACAGGTTTTCATATACATCAGTACGTGCATTGTAACCGAAATCACCTTTGCCTTCCATTACTTTCTGAACAACTACAGCACCTTCTTTGCCTGAGTTGAAAACAATCTGGCGCAATGGTTCCTGGATAGCACGTTTTACGATTTCGATACCAGTGGTTTCATCGTCGTTTTCACCTACCATACCGTTCAATGCTGCAATGCTGCGGATATAAGCAACACCACCGCCAGGTACGATACCTTCTTCAACGGCAGCACGGGTAGCATGCAAAGCATCGTCTACACGGTCCTTTTTCTCTTTCATTTCAACTTCAGAAGAAGCGCCCACATAAAGTACAGCAACACCACCGGCTAATTTAGCCAAACGTTCCTGCAATTTTTCCCTGTCGTAATCAGAAGTCGTGGTTTCGATCTGTTTTTTGATCTGGTTCACACGGGTCTTGATGGTATCTTCAGCGCCGGCACCTGCAACAACAGTTGTTGTTTCCTTGTCGACAGTAATTTTGTCAGCGTTACCAAGCATTTCCAATGTAGTATCTTCGAGTTTCATACCTTTTTCTTCGGTAATTACCACACCACCTGTCAGAACAGCAAGGTCTTCCAGCATTTCTTTTCTGCGGTCACCAAATCCGGGAGCTTTTACTGCACATACTTTCAATGAACCACGCAGGCGGTTAACCACCAAAGTTGCCAATGCTTCACTGTCGACATCTTCAGCAACGATTAACAGTGGACGGCCAGTCTGAGCTGATTGTTCGAGGATAGGAAGCAGGTCTTTCATTGAGCTGATTTTCTTGTCGTGGATCAGGATGAAAGGACGTTCCAGTTCAGCAGCCATTTTTTCACCATCAGTGATGAAATAAGGAGAAATATAGCCACGGTCGAACTGCATACCTTCAACAACGTCAACGTAAGTTTCAGTGCCCTTGGCAGCCTCTACAGTGATTACACCTTCTTTGTTCACTTTTTCCATGGCTTCAGCAATCAATGCGCCGATTTCGCTATCGTTGTTGGCAGCAATCTTGGCCACCTGTTCAATTTTCTTGAAATCATCACCTACGTTCTGAGCCTGACTCTTGATGCTTTCTACCACCTTAATCACCGCTTTGTCGATACCGCGTTTCAAATCCATAGGATTAGCACCAGCAGCTACGTTTTTCAAACCAACTGAAATCAATGATTGTGCCAGAACAGTGGCAGTGGTTGTTCCGTCACCTGCATCGTCGCCTGTTTTGCTGGCAACTTCTTTCACCATCTGTGCGCCGATGTTTTCATACGGATTCGAGAATTCAATTTCTTTTGCAACGGTCACACCATCCTTGGTGATCTGAGGAGCACCAAATTTCTTTTCAATAACTACATTGCGACCTTTTGGTCCAAGGGTTACTTTTACAGCATCAGCCAATTTGTCAACTCCTTTTTTCAGGAGGTCGCGGGCTTCGATATTGAATTTAATTTCTTTTGCCATTTTAATTTCTTTTAATCGTTATTAATCAATTATTCAGCCACAAAGAATACATCGGTTTGCGACATTAACAGGTAATCAGTTCCGTCAATGTTTAACTCAGTTCCCGAATATTTTCCGTAGAAAACCATATCGCCCACATTGATTTCCATGGGTTCGTCTTTTTTGGGAGAACCTACCAGGACAACTTTTCCAACTTGTGGTTTTTCCTTTGCTGAATCAGGAATAATAATTCCACTAGCGGTTTTCTTTTCAGCTTCCTTGGGTTGTACAAGAACTTTACCTGCAAGGATTTTTCCTTTTAAATCTGCCATTTTCTAATTTATTAATTGGTTTGACATATGTTTATATTTTTCGACATGCTTTGCTAGCAGATACTATGCCAAAGCACATCTGGACCAAGGTTGAGAAGAGAGTTTGCCAATTTTACAGATGCAAACCACAGAAATAAGCCAGACAACCATCTTCGGACCACAATAGAGGCTATTTTTACCGTTTGCACCCACTGTCAGGTGTCATCCTGTCAGATTAAAAAAATCTCCAGGGTTGCAATTGATCTTCCTTTATACGCTCCTAAAGTTATCAATAATTTATTACACTTAGCAGTTTTTTTTGATTAGTCTTCGAATAAGGCAAAAAAAAAGTCTTCAATGGGTTGCATTGAAGACTTTCAGTTATATCATATTCAGATTTCAGCCTGAACGGGGAATTCTTATTTTTTTGTGCTATCAGGAGCCGCAGTTGCAGGAGCTTTAGTTTTTGCTGCATCACTGGTAGGAGCAGGAAAACTTGGAACCTGATTGGGGTCAACCGCTTTCTCAATCTGATCTTTAATTTGTGAGCCGGCCTCTTTGGTCCCTCTGTCAATGAAAGCTGTTCCAACGACACATAAAAACAACAATGCACCACCTAACACCCAGGTAGCTTTTTCCAGAAAATCGGTAGTCTTGCGAACGCCCATGATCTGATTGGAAGACTGAAAGTTACTGGCCAATCCACCTCCTTTTGAGTTCTGAACCAATACAATTAAGACCAGCAAAATGCAGATTATAAATAATAGAACTGTGATCAGGTAATACATGATAAGTGAATTAATTGTTCATTAAATGTTTGACTTTTTCAATCTGTGCGGCAAAGTAAGTACTTTTTTCCGGATATTTCAAACTTAATTTTTCAAATATCTGGACTGCCTTCTTATAATAACCCTGCTGGGCATAAATGGAGGCCAGTGTTTCAGTCACAAAATCTTCATTTACATCCTCTTGCGTTGTTTTACGTTCTGCAGGCGAGGCGGATTCCACGTCCTTTATCTGTGGCATTTTGGGCTGGGCTTCCAGGAATTTATCTATCAGACGAACTCCCTTGCCTGGTTTATGGGGTATGGAAGACGCAATTTTTTGAACGGGTTCTTCTGTATTTTCTTCCAGTCGATATTCTGTTGGGAAGATCAGGTCATAAACTTCATCCTTGATTGGAGAAGCGAGATCAGTAGTGACTTGGTCGGTTTGATCGTCTGAATGATTCAAAAAGAGATATAACTTCCGACGGTTCTGAATGCGGATAGCCCCATTGATCAGTTCCTGTTCAAATGAAGCATCACTGATATTCTTCAGATTCTTCAGGTAGAGCATCCACCCGGTTTCAAATCCCGGATAACGCTCCGTGAGTTCCTGCAAGTGCGGTAAGGTTTGCTGGTTCAGCAACCCCGGAGCCTTTAGGTATTGAATTAATTGGTCGCTTGTCATCTCTTTACCAATTTGCAATCGAAGCATTGAAGACATCGTCGGTCAGTTGTTTGACAATCTCTGTAACCAGATCATTTTCAACGCTGCTGAGAGAACTGTTACTATCAAAATCTGCAAAAGCACTAAACGACTTTTCCCAATCCTGTGCATGATCCTTGTTGTTGACATATTTGACTTTTAACCCAACAGTCAGCCTGTTTTGAGCCGCAATGTCACCTTGCTGAATATTCATCGGCCTGACATCGTATTCTGTGATTTGTCCCGAGAATTCCAGATCACCGTTATCTGTAATCTGGCTAAGGGAGGTCTGCCTGATCAGTTTTTCCTGCAACCCGTCAGTAAAGGTTTGGCTCAGATTGGGATTGACCAGTTTGGCCCTGTTGGGGAAATAATTCACCGAAAATGTTTTGACCGTTGGGGCAATCGAAGCACCTGTAAATGAATACGCGATTTTACAAGCTGTAAAAATCACAGTGCCCAAAACAAAGGTTAGCAGGAGTATATTTCGATTCTTCATATCAATTAATTATTTATGCGAATTAAGAGTTAAAAA
>DMFR01000066.1 GCA_003450125.1 Prolixibacteraceae bacterium
TGTCGAAAATACCCAAGATCCTTACGGAAGTTCCCATTACTATTACAGGGGCGGGAAAATCGGTGGAGGTCATAGCTGTATTGAATCCGATGCTGAATATCAACCCAAAAGACAAAGGCTTTGTAGAAAACAACGGCTATATAGCCATTGAGGCGGAACACTTTTCCCGCCTTGTCAACAAAGGAGAAGCCGGCTGGCAAAAGGTACCGGGACTTGGAAGAACACTTTCAGCCATGATGCCTGTCCCGGTGAATTCACCTTCATTGACCTTGGACAAAGACTCGCCACACATCGAATATGATGTCTTGCTGAACACCTCGGGCAAAATAACAGTCTCCGCATTGATTTCACCTACTTTGAACATCTATAACAACGAAGGGCTCTGCTTTGCCGTTTCCTTTGACGATCAGCAGCCGCAAGTGGTAAACATTCACAAAGGCAAAACCCAGCAGGACTGGCAAGAATCGGTTCGTCGCAACATCGTGGAATTATCTACCAGATGTACTATGGAGAAAGCAGGAAAGCACGTACTTAAAATCTGGATGATCGATCCGGGCATTGTGCTTCAGCGCATCCACATCAATTGCGGTGGGCTGAAACCCTCGTATTTAGGGCCTTTGGAATCGAAAAACATCCTTAAAGATTAAATCTAACCGTCATACAATGAAAGCGATATTTACTTCCCTTACAACACTCGTATTTATTCTGACATCGGTTGTATCCAATGCACAAAAAGTTGATTCTCCATACGAAGTAGGCGCATGGCCTGGATTTCGGGATGCCACTGTAAGCTATACCTTCGATGACGGCTGTGCCAATCAGTTTACCAAAGCCATTCCCTTGTTTGATGAATTTGGCTACAAAATCACTTTATATACAGTCGTCAATTGGTCAGTCAACAACTGGTCAAAACTTCAAAGCGCTGCCAGCAATGGACATGAAGTGGCAAGCCACACCCTATCCCACCTCAAATTGACAGGGGTATCCTTGGACAAGCAACTGCTTGAACTACAGAATTCAAGGCTTGAAATCGACAAGAAAATACCAAACGCCAAATGCCTGACATTTGCTTATCCCAATTGTGCGGTGGGAGATTATGGAATTGTTAGTCAAAACTACATTTCAGCACGTGGTTGCCAGGGGTTCATTGAAGGGAATACTCCCAAGGACTTTCTGAATGTCAGCTCATTGGTGTGTGGAACTCAAAGTAACTTAAAAACTGCAGAAAGCCTGAACGACAAAATTACAAGTGTTATAGGTTCAAAAGGTTGGCTGGTGTTCCTCTTTCATGGAATAGATGAAGATGGCGGTTATTCCTCCTTTAGCTCGGCAGAAATGCGTAAAAACCTGGAATACGTCCAAAATATAGATTCCAAGCTTTGGGTAGCCACCTTTCTGGATGCCACACTTTATGTACGCGAACGAAATACAGCGAATATTCAGGAGCTTTCGATAACCCCAAAACTCATTAGAGTGTCAGTTACTGATACCCTGGACAATTCTATCTACAAATATCCTGTGTCCTTCAGAAGAGTACTTCCAAAAGATTGGTCAGAGGCAGAGGTATCTCAAAATGGGATAGCCATCCCCTCTAAATTGATCGCTGATGGAATTGCTAGAAAACTACAGTTCGATGCAGTGCCCGATGCCGGAGAGGTGAAGATAGTAAAACGTGGACATACCGGAGCTTCCCATTTAAAAAGGAAGAAGTAGCTTAATTTATAACGTGTTCCCGCTTCCGCACGTTCCGCATGTTCCGCATAATTGCATGTTTGATTTTAGTCCAATTTCATTTACTTCGAGCGCTCTTTCCTCAGAAATGAACATCACTGTCCCCATTCCTTGTATATGCAGAAAAAACACAACTTGCGGAACTGCGGAACTGCATAATTGCGGAACCCTTCTGTTACGTGAACTTTATTTGTTCCATCAGTTATGCGAGATATTCATCAGTGCTGTCATTAGTAGCGAAGCGAAGCAATCTGCAAGTATTTATCTGACAATAGATTGCTTCGCTTCACTCGCAATGAAGGCACCGATTGTTATTCTACCATTGCCTCAATTGACCTGTTAGCATTGAGGCTACACCCATATCCCTTCAGAGCCCGTTATGGCCGTTCTCTTAACTGATCCTCAATGGATTGATCAATGATTACTTTATTAGATATGGATACATCACGGGCCACAAATAGCCCTAATACGGGCTTGCCATCACTTGAGGTGAAGTTGCTTTTAATATTGGCAGGCGGAACACTAAACAGCGATCCGGTGCTGGCTTGATTGATCATCTGAAAATAAAAATTATAGGCAAATTCTGATATCGATGTTTGTTTGACGTAGATCGTATCGTTGAACTTTAATTTGCGGTCCTCCGGTTTCTTAATGTCATGAAAGTCCGTATAGATTTCAAGTTTAGAGATATAGTTCCCATCCACAAACTCATCGCTGGCAATGGCCAACCGGTCGGCTTCATGAACAAGCGTATCATTGATAAACACATCCCATTTGTAATAATTCCCCAACCCTTTGGGTTCTTTCCCGTAGGTGAAAACCCCCAGGAAACGTTTATCTCCACGCAACGAAGGGACTACCTGGATGGAGTCGATAGGCTCAACTGCGTTCAGCTTGTCCTTTGCAACCAAAGTGGCTTCGGGAGTTTGTATCGTAACAGTGTACTCTCGTCCGGCTACTCCATGATAGCTTGTGTTTTGAGGTGCATGATAAAAACCTACTTTCGTGTCATCTTCAACCAGGGTGATGTGGTTGGAAGGGCTGGCATCATCAGAGATAACGACTACCGCACCGCTGATTCCCGGATAGGCCTCATCCTGATTTACTTTCAGTGTTCTATAGAGAAAAACAGTGGGGTTATCCAGGGTGGTAATGTATGCTTCAACCCCCGTTAAGTTCAGGTTTTCCTCGTTTAGTTTCACGTCAATCACATCTTCACAGGAACTCATAAAGACAGATAAAATAAATATGACCACTATGAAGGGGTTTAATTGTTTCTTTGCCAATATCTTAATCCCAGCGCCTTTCTGTTCTATGCCTTTTCCTATGCCTTTTCCCTTGTTCAATATATAGTTTTTCATTGTTGTTGAAATTTAAAAGTTGAAATTATAAGTTACCGAAGGAATCATGCTCCCGATGATCGACAAACGGGTAGGCTCTGAAATAGTTGGATTATCCTTATTCTGTCGGAAGGTAACCGAATAGGCATTCCGTCGTGCATATACATTGTAGATAGCAAAATTCAACGATTGCTTTACTTTCTTGCGGTCGTTCTTCTTAAAGTCGTAATTCAGTGAAAGGTCCAGTCGGTGATAGGCAGGAATGCGGTTGCTGTTGCGGCTGGAATAGTAATAAAAAGTGTTTCCCTGCACATCATATTTGGCCACCGGATACGATGTCGGGTTTCCTGTTAAATATACCCAGGTCGTTGAAAGGGTTAATCTTCGTTTGAGTTCATAGCTTGCAACAAAAGAAACATTGTGCGTGCGGTCGTAACTCGATGGATAAGCTTTCCCTCCATTAAAGTCAGGAACTTTACGCATTGATTTTGACCAGGTATAACTCAACCATCCGGTCAATCTTCCTTCCTGTTTCTTGGCGTACAATTCAAGTCCGTAGGCATAACCGCTTCCGTGAAGCAATTCTGTTTCCAGGTTTTCTTTCAGGAACAACTCAGCCCCGTCCTTGTAATCAATCACGTTGGTCATCTTTTTGTAAAACGTTTCTACAGAAGTTTCAAACATGTTCTCCTTGAAATTTCTAAAATAACCCAACCCCAGCTGATTGGCAATTAACGGTTTGATATACGTATTGCTTGGAAGCCAGATGTCAAGCGGAGTAGGGGAATTGGTATTCGAAATCAGGTGCAGGTTCTGGGCCATCCGGTTGTAGGAAGCCTTGATGGAACTTTGGGGCGTAAGCACATATTTCACCCCCAATCGTGGTTCTAAATTCTGGTAAGAAGGAGGAATAAGTTTTCCCGAACCATATTCTCCAACCCCTATAATTTCCTTTTCATTGGGCTTATCCGGATGAAGGTATTGGGTTACTTTTCCTTTCCCTATTTGCTGAAAATAGGAATACCGCAAACCGTACCTCACCGTAAGGCGCGGCCCGATAGATTGTTCATTCGAAATATAGGCTGTATTGTCCAGGGCGTTGTAATTGGTCATTTTGATGTTGCTGAAATAAGAATTTTCACCTGCTTTTACTTGCCCCGGATTAAAATGATGGTAGATGGCATTAAACCCAAGGGTCAATTTATTTTTTGAATTAAGGTACCACGAGAAATCTTCCTTGAAGTTGTAATCTGCGATCTGTGAAGTCCAGTCGAATTGATCAGCTGATCCTTTGGGAACCCCCAGATTATAATCATACTGAGAATAAATCAGGGAGGTATTTGAAAAAAGCTTGTTGCTGAACAGGTGGTTCCAGCGTGCTGTTGAGGTCATGTTTCCCCAGCGCATATAAATAGACTCTCCTGCTTTAAAGTAATCATCACCCGTATAAGCCGAAAAGTACAAACGGTTCTTGTCATTGACCACAATGTTGGTTTTCAGGTTCAGGTCATAGAAATAGAGCTTGTTTTCCTTCAGCGCTTCAAGACCTGCCAGCCGGCCCAGGTAATCGGCATAGGTGCGTCGTCCCGATACGATAAAGCTCCACTTGTCTTTGATGATGGGACCTTCAACCGTCAGGCGGCTGGAAATGTTGCCAATGCCTCCACTCACTCCCAGTTGCTGTGAATTGCCGTCTTTCATCCTGATATCAATCACCGAAGAAGCCTTTCCTCCATATTCTGCCGGGATGCCGCCCTTGTATACCTGTACATCTTTGATCGCGTCCGAATTAAACACAGAGAAGAAACCCAGCAAATGTGATGCATTGTACACAGGCGCTTCATCCAGGATCATCAGGTTTTCATCAGGGCCTCCACCTCTTACGTACAGTCCTGAACTTCCTTCTCCTCCATTTTGAATACCGGGTAACAGGGTGATGCTTTTAATGATATCCACTTCACCCATAAATGATGGCAGTTTCTTGATCATCTTCACCTGCACTTTTTCCATGCTCATCTGCAGGTTCTCTACATTGCGGTCCTTCCGTTCACTGCTGATCACCACTTCCTCGATCTGCTTGGTTTCTTCTTCCAAAAGCACATTGATCTGTTTGTTTTCATTTAGATTGATCACCGGCGACTGTGTCTGGTAGCCAACATACGTGAACTTGATGGAATAAGAACCTTGCGGTACTGAAACGGAAAAGAATCCATAGGGGTTGGTGCTGACTCCCGTTTTTAAATCGGGAATGTAAACCGAAGCGCCAATTAGGGCTTCTCCGTTGGCTTTGTCCTTGAGGTAGCCGCTTAAGGTCACTATGCCGGCAAACCCGGGAAGTGACAGGATCAAAAGCAGGATAAAAATACTGAACTGTTTCATTGTTTTCTGTTTTCTGAACATTGTAATACGATTCACTAACGATAGATTGAATCCTTGGCTTTGGGAAATAAAATGACACAATCGTTTTCTGAAAATTGTATGCATTTATTTGAGATTTTACCGTCCGCCTTTCTATTCAAAACCCCATTGTATTGGTTATATTGAGATAGACGTATTGTTCAGACAAATATTTTCCCCCTTCCAAAATTTTATTCCATCAGTGTGTTGACTTGTTTTCTTTTGGCCGTACAAAGGAAAGACCTTTTTGCTGAAATTGAGGAAATGAAATCTGTGAATGACGGTAATTTAACGGTGAGTGACTGAATGGGTAAGGATTTGGGGTTTTTATTTGAAGAATGGGAACTCGTATTTGTCTATGGAGGTTAACGAAAGGTTGTATAATGAATCTGGAGGATTTGCAGGGTGGATAGGTAAATGGGGATTTATTAAACTTTCATGTTTTACCAATTCTGAGAAATTTTTTCTACTTCGTCCTGTGAATAAACTTCTCCTTCTTCAATATTCTGATTAGAAATCTTTGCCCGGTTCTCTAATTCTTGTTTCGTTAACTTTTTAAGTGGAGGTTTTTTATATGATGAATGAATTAAAGCTTCAACCTTTTTAAATACCTCTTCGTCATTCAGAATGATGAGTTGTTCAATGACATTAAGTTTCCGTTCTTGTATATTCGATCGTTTCATATTCTTGCTGATTAAAAGTAAAATCCTTAAACTTTCTTCCAAAGATAAGGAATCCTTTGAAATAAAAATGGAGCAACTATCATCCAGCCTCCTGTGGGAACTGTAGTTAGCTTTTATCAATTCCCTTGATAATGCTACCAGTTAAACCTGATGGTTTGTTTTAATCCTGAATTTACGCTCAGCGGAACAGGGCTCGTACCTGCCACACTTTCAATCAGGCGCTTCTCCTCTTCTGAATACCCTTTCCTCGGAAATTTAAACTCCATAATCACTTCTGATACCCTTCTTGGATCGCTGGCCATGATCTTGGTGATCTCGATTTCAGTACCTACGATGTCAATGCCATTGTCCATGGCCTTCATACCCATGATGGTCATGATGCAGTTGCCAAGGGATGTTGCTAATAGATCGGTGGGAGAAAAGGCTTCCCCTTTTCCTCTGTTATCAACTGGCGCATCGGTAATGATTTTGCTGCCCGATTGTACATGAGTGTTCTCGGTGCGTAAATCACCCAAATAAGTGGTTTTAACGGTTGGTGTGCTCATAATCTGTGGGTTCTGTTTTTGTAATTATTTTCCTTAACCGGTTTAATTCAATACTGCTTAGACAAAAATGTGCAACAAAACCTCCCCAGATAATTGACTCTCCATGTGGGTAATGCTGGAGTTTAAATATGGCACCAACCAAAATGGCTGCTCCTGAAATTGCTAAAAGAATAGTCATTAACTTGTTGAGATTTTCATTTTTCATAGCTGAATTCTTTCGTTTATGGATGGTTAAAGTTATTGAAAATAATTCAACTCACCTTACGCAAGAACACTGATATATAGGAAAAAAGAAAAATGGAACACAGATTTAACTGATGGTACAGATTTGCACTGATCTTTTTAATTCGCGTAATTCGTTTTAATTCGTGCAATTTGTATTTTAAAAAGATCCGTGTAAATCTGTTATATCAGTCAGATCAGTGTTCTATTTTTCTTTTTCCTATATATCAGTGTTCTAGTGTAAGGTGAGTAATTCAGTCAAGAATGTTTCTCCCTCCATTTGTTACTCCTTGCGAAACTTGTAACTTTGCACCAACTATTAAAACCCATATCCATGTTTTCAGGAATTGTAGAAGAAGCCGGCAAAGTGATTGCCATTGAAAAGGATCAGGAGAACGTTCATTTTACCCTCACCTGTTCATTTGTTGATGATCTGAAAATCGATCAGAGTCTTTCGCACAATGGTGTTTGCCTTACCGTCGTGAAAATTGACCGTACCGCCAAAACCTATACTGTGACTGCCATCAAGGAAACGTTGCTGAAAACAAACCTGGGTAAACTGGTTGCCGGAAGCAAGGTCAACCTTGAACGCAGCATGATGATGAATGGTCGACTTGATGGTCACATTGTTCAAGGCCATGTCGATCAGACTGCTACTTGCACTGCCGTTGAAGAAGCCGATGGAAGCTGGTATTTTACCTTTGAATATCCGTTTGATAAGGAGAAAGCTTTGCAAGGGTATATGACTGTGGAAAAAGGTTCGGTGACCGTGAATGGTGTAAGTCTGACGGTAGTCAACTCAAAGGACAATTCATTCCAGGTGGCCATTATTCCTTATACTTATCATGAAACCAATTTCCACGCCTTTGAAATAGGTACAACGGTTAATCTCGAATTCGATATTATTGGCAAATACCTCAGCAAACTGATGAGCTTCAATAAATAGTTCAAAGAACAATTCACCACAGATTACACAGATTATTATTGATTTTTTATCTGTGTTAATCTGTGTAATCTGTGGTGAATTCCTTTTT
>DMFR01000219.1 GCA_003450125.1 Prolixibacteraceae bacterium
TTATTTAGTTCTTTAAATTGTTAAGAAATTATTTATTATCTTCGGTAATTGCAGCGGATAAGGCTGATATTCACTTCTCTCAGCGAAGAAAAGGGAAGAAAGAAAACCTGTAATATGAAAAAAAGGAAGAAAGGGGACTGCTTAAACAAAAATAATGGTTAATTTCAGGGCCAATAAAAGAAAAAGTACTTAAAATAATTGAAAATTTTTAAACATTCAACACTGTTTTGGGTTTCATAGGCAAAACTTATTTAGGCCCACAAAGCAGGATTGTTGAAACGGAGAAACATTATGAGTCTAAACAAGAATTACAAATTTATACAGATGCAGGAGAAAAAGAACAAGGATAACTATTCACTGAAAGAGGGTTTTAATTTTTTAGTCGATAGTCTTAAAATAACAGGAAATAAATCTTTCGTCCTTTTGTCTGTTTTTCTATTTTACTTTGGATTATTCGCTTCCGGGCAAACGATTTTTAACGACCAGACAAGAGAACCTGAAATTGGTATTGTTGAACATTTGGATACCTTTCTTCCTAAGGATATTTATCTGATTAATGAGGACGGCCAGAAGGTGGTACTTACGGATTTAATCGACAAACCAACTGTTATCAATTTTGTCTATTTCAGGTGTCCCGGTATTTGCAGTCCATTGATGGAAGGCCTTGCCAAGGTAATGGATGCCTCTGATCTGGTTCCGGGAGTGGATTACCAGGTGCTGACCATCAGTTTTGATCCCAGGGAAACCATTGATCTTGGGATCCACAAAAAGGCCAATTACCTCAATTTGGTCAATAAGAAAGAAGACATCAAAAAGGGTTGGAAGTTCTTTGTTTCTGACAGTGCAAGTATCGCAAAAGGGACCAATGCCGTTGGCTTTAAATATAAACGGAATGGCAATGATTATACCCATGCCGCAGCAATTATGGTGGTGAGCCCAAAAGGGAAAATTACCCGATACCTGGATGGGATTAATTTTTTACCCTTCGAATTCAAAATGGCCATTATCGAAGCCTCCAAAGGGGAGTCGTCGCCTACAATCAACAAAATCATGCAGTATTGTTTTGCCTACGACCCCATCAGTCATGCTTACGTATTGAATGTGACAAAACTAGCCGCAACGATGATCCTGTTCTTTGCCTTGGTATTTTTCCTTGTGCTGGTATTTAAACCCAAAAGAAAAATTAAAATAAACTCATAAGACCTATGCAAACAGCTGTTCACATACCCCATGATGTAAGTTATCTCGATTACAAGGGGAAATATAAGGGAATATTCAGTTGGATTTTCGCCACTGATCACAAGCGGATCGCACTGCTGTATATGTTTTCTATGATGACCATGTTCCTGGTGGGTGCAGGACTGGGTCTTGCCATGAAACTGGAATTGATAGCCCCCGGGAAAACAATCATGGGACCCCAGACCTACAATGCCATGTTTACCGTTCACGGGGTGATCATGATCTTTATGATCGTCATTCCAGGCCTGTCTGCCGTGTTTGGCAATTTCTTTTTACCCATCATGATCGGGGCAAGAGATGTGGCTTTTCCAAAGGTGAACCTCCTTTCCTGGTATTGCTATCTGGCAGGGGCCTTTCTGGTCATTGCCTCGGTCCTCTTTGGAAATGGAACTCCTGATACTGGATGGACATTTTATGCGCCCTATAGCTTTAAAACGGGCACCAATTTGCTTCCCGCCATCTTCGGGGCTTTCGTATTGGGATTCTCCTCTATTTTGACCGGATTGAATTTCATTACCACCATTCACCGCATGAGGGCGCCTGGTATGACATGGCTGAAGATGCCGCTTTTCCCCTGGTCGCTTTATGCCACTGCATGGATTCAGTTGCTGGCTACGCCCATCATTGGAATCACCCTTGTTCTGGTAGCCCTTGAACGAATCTTTGGAATCGGGGTATTTGACCCGGCATTGGGAGGTGACCCGATCCTTTACCAGCATCTTTTCTGGACCTATTCCCATCCGGCAGTCTATATCATGATTCTTCCTGCCATGGGAGTGATTTCAGAAATTATACCAACATTCTCCCAAAAACACATATTCGGTTACAAGGCCATTATGGTTTCCTCATTGGCCATTGCATTTGTAGGCTACTTTGTATGGGGTCATCACATGTTTACTTCCGGAATGAGTAGTACAGCCCAATATACATTTTCACTGTTAACCTTTCTGGTAGCCATACCTAGCGCCATTAAAGTATTTAACTGGATTGCCACCATGTACAAGGGATCGATAAGCCTGGAAGCTCCTTTCTTATGGGCATTGTCCTTTATTTTTGTATTCATGATCGGAGGGCTTTCTGGTCTGGTACTGGGAGCTTTGGCTACCAATGTACATGTTCACGATACGGCTTTCGTGGTGGCCCATTTCCATTTCATTGTATTTGGAGGGGTTGGGTTCTCCTTTTTTGGGGCCATCCACTACTGGTTTCCCAAGATGTTTGGCAGGATGTATGACAAGGCATGGGCTGTCATTGGCTGGATCTTTTTCACCATCGGGTTCCTGACTTTATACTCCCCTATGTTTTATTTGGGGATGATGGGTATGCCCCGTCGTTATTACGATTACTTACCTGAGTTTCATGCCGCCAATATATTATCGACCTTGGGTTCCTGGGTCATGGCTTTCGGGATCTTAATTATTATTTTCAACCTGTTCCGGTCGGCTAAGAACGGGGCAATTGCAGAAATGAATCCCTGGAACGGAAAAACATTGGAATGGACTGTGGCCTCACCC